>QOUO01000004.1 GCA_003862195.1 Coriobacteriaceae bacterium
CCAGCTTGCCGCCGGTCTTCGCGTAGAGCGACGGGTTCGTGGTCACGCCGGCCAGGATGCCCCAGTCCGACGCCTGCTTGATCTCGTCCAGGTCCGCCGTGTCGATAAAGAACTTCATGTCTCGTCCCTTCTTCGGGTTGGCTTTCCAGTTTGTTATTGGTGCAAGCCAATCGTAGCGTCCTTCTCCACAAAATAGACCAGCAATCGGTGGTCAAATGTGATGGGCACGTAAGCGGTACGTCAGTGTCGCCATGGCAACGCCGCACCTGACATTAATCGCGCACGATGGGGTAACATCAATTACGTATCGCACGCTATTAATTAATGCGGCAACGCATCGTCGCCCGCGCATCAGGAGGCCCCCATGGCCCAGAACAACGCACCCCTCCGCGCCGACGCCTGCGCCCCGGCGCAGCACAACCCCGACCCGCTTGCGCTTGAAAACCAGCTCTGCTTCCCGCTCTACGCGGCGTCCAAGGAGCTCACCCGCAGGTACAAGCCCTTCCTCGACCCGCTGGGCCTCACGTACACGCAGTACGTGACCATGATGGTCCTGTGGGAGAAGGACGGCATCACCGTGTCGGAGCTCGGCCGTAGGCTCTACCTCAACTCGGCCACGCTCACGCCGCTCCTCAAGCGCCTCGAGGCGCACGGCTACATCACGCGCACCCGCTCCGAGCAGGACGAGCGCGCCGTGATCGTACAGCTCACCCCCGCCGGCCGCGAGCTCCACGAGCGCGCACACGACGTGCCGCGCTGCATGCTCGGCTGCGTGAAGGACGGCATGACCCTCGAGGAGGGCATGGAGCTCAAGCGCCTGCTGCTCAAGCTGCTTGCAACGCTCTCGGAGGAGGACGCCAAGGCCTAGCGCCGGCGGCGACCGCCCGCAGCTGCGACCCAACCCGCCCGCACCACCCCGCCAGAAAGGAATATCAGTGTCACAACGAAACACCACCCGCCTCGAGCGCTCGACCATGCGCCGCACGCTCCAGAGGTTCTGGAACGTCACGCGCATGCAGCCCGGCATCACGGCGCTCGCCGTCATCTCCAGCGCCGGCTACACGCTCATGCTCACCTTCGCCAACACCTACGTCATGGGCCTCGTGGTCGATAGGGTGCAGGCGTCGCCCGTGCCCGCAAGCCAGGTGCTCGCGGTCTTCTCGCCCTACGTGGTCGCGCTCGTGCTCGTGAACCTGGTAGGGCAGATCCTCAGCAAGCTGCAGGACTACAGCGTCTACAAGCTCGAAATCAACGGCAACTACCACCTGTCTCGCCTGTGCTTCGACACGCTGTCCAACCAGTCGATGACGTTTCACACCAGCAACTTTGGCGGCGCGCTCGTGAGCCAGACCAGCCGCTTTACCAGCGGATACTCGCAGCTTGTGGACGTGGTGGTGTTCACGCTCATCCCCATGATCACCTCGATTGCGGCCACGATCCTGAGCCTTGTGGGAGAAGTGCCGCTCTTTGTGGCGATACTCGTGGTCATGATGGTGGTCTACGTTGCGTTTGTCTGGGTCATGTACAAGCGCATCCTGCCGCTGTCCGAGCGCACGTCCCAGGCGCAGAACCGCCTCTCCGGCGTGCTGAGCGACGCCGTGACCAACATCCTGGCCGTCAAGACCTGCGGCCGCGAGGACTTTGAGCGCGACCTCTTTACGGCGGCGGACCGCGACGCCCGCGCCGCCGAGACCGTGAGCATGCGCGCCAGTATGAAGCGCAACTTTGCCAGCTCCGGGATCATCGTGCTCATCATGGCAATAGTTTCCGTCTTTATGGTTGGCGGCAACGCGTGGTTTGGCATCAGCGCAGGCACGCTCGTCATGATGTTCACGTACACCTACAACCTCACGATGCGCCTCAACTACACCAGCTCCATGATGCAGCGCATCAACCGCGCGCTGGGCGACGCGGCGGAGATGACGCACATCCTGGACGAGCCGCGCCTTGTGGAGGACGCGCCGGACGCGAGCGAGCTGCGCGTCACCAAGGGCGCGATCGACTTCGAGCACCTGGGCTTCCGCTACCACGACGCCGCGGAGGGCGACTCCGTGTTCGAGGACCTCACGCTCCACATCCCCGCAGGCCAGCGCGTTGGCCTGGTGGGCCGCTCCGGCTCCGGCAAGACCACGCTCACCAAGCTGCTGCTGCGCCTGGACGACGTGCAGGAGGGCCGCGTGCTGGTGGACGGCCAGGACATCAGCCGCTGCACGCAGCAGAGCCTGCACCGCCAGATCGCCTACGTGCCGCAGGAGGCGCTCCTCTTCCACCGCAGCATCCGCGAGAACATCGCCTACGGCCGGCCCGACGCCACGGAGGAGCAGGTCCGCACCGCCGCCGCCCAGGCCAACGCGCTCGAGTTCATCGACCGACTGCCGCAGGGGCTCGACACCATGGTGGGCGAGCGCGGCGTCAAGCTGTCCGGCGGACAGCGCCAGCGCATCGCCATCGCGCGCGCCATCCTCACGGACGCGCCGATCCTGGTGCTGGACGAGGCCACGTCCGCCCTGGACAGCGAGTCCGAGGCCCTGGTGCAGGAGGCCCTAGAGCGCCTCATGCACGGCCGCACGTCCATCGTGGTGGCGCACCGGCTCTCCACGGTGGCCTCGCTCGACCGCATCGTGGTGCTCTCGCACGGCCAAATCGTGGAGGACGGCACGCACGCCGAGCTCAGCCATGCCGGCGGCGAGTACGAGCGCCTGTGGGACCGCCAGACGGGCGGCTTCCTGGAGGGCGAGTAACGGCTGGCGCCTCTGCTGCTAAATGCTGCAGTTCATCACATTTTTATGTACTTACAAATGTGCAGTGAGACATCAAACTCCCGAACGGCGCGACATGCCCTACATCACGACCTCTATTACAGTTTTGTAGGGTATGCGGTAAGACCCAAGCACAAGAGAAGGACCAGCCCCTCGCGTGAGAGGCTGGTCCTTCTCGTCTTACCCGCCTTGCTTGTAGGCGGAAAGGTTAACTAAAGCGCAAGATGATGTTCCTCCATGAAGGCGTTGGCGTAGGAACGTTCCTTCTTGGCGAGAGACGCAAACACAGCCCCGAGCTTGTTTCGATCAAGATAAGGCCATAGCCGCTCGATAGCCTGGGCGTCCTTTACTTGCTTCTTCCCGCGCTCGTGATTCACCGTCATCTTGTGCACCACATACGCCTCTGGAGAAGGAATGTTGACCTTCAGACCCTCATAGTCGACCGTCACAGCAAAGCGTTTTAGCGTCTCCATGTGCCTTAACGCCTGGGCCGTCACGCCAAGGTTGGTCTTGAGCGCATCTTCAAGTCCCGCACCAACCTTACCGATGAGAAACTCAATCTCCAATCCCGCGGTAGAGTAAATCTTCGTCACGCCCGTCAATCGGTCGCTCTCCACAAGGTAGCCGTCCTCACGCGCCAAGGCGGCTAGCTTTGCCTGGGGCATGGGCCTCCTTAGATTGCGAACGAGAAAGCCAATGTCCATGGTCTTGATGCTTGGCTCAAACCCCTCAAGAAGTCCGCATCGCTCGAAAAGCAGCTCTGCCCACGACCCAACAAGCATGACATGTTGAAGGCAGCCTGCCTCATCGAGCAACGTAAGGAACCTGACCAACTCACGCTCCTGAGTGTTCATGGATGAAGTCCCTTCCCAGCGCACGCTCAATCTGCTTCCGGGAGCGCTCCTGCTCCTTGAGTGCCGCGACGACCTCCTTCCTACGCGCGACAAGGCCCCTGACGCGCTTTGCGTCGTCACGCTTCACGTAGTCGCTGCGGACATGCTTGCCGTCGCGATACTGCAGGTAGTAGTAGGTCCTGCCATCCACCACGCGTTCGCGGAGGCTTCCATGCGGAAGTGACGCGAGCTCCGCCTCAAGCGCGCTCGAGACGCGCTTGGAGCGCCCATATTCCTCGAGCAGAACCTCCTCGATGACGGACATACGGCACCTTCCAAGTCCCAGGCCAGCTTCTGATATACCCTACAATACAGCTATTTTCTCATATTTGTAGGGTATGCGCAAAGACCAAGATACAAGAGAAGGACCAGCCCCTCGCGTGGGAGGCTGGTCCTTCTCGTCTTACCCGCCTTGCTTGTAGGCGGGGGTGTTGCTATGTGCTGGGCGCGGGCAGCATGTGCCGGCGCCTGGCCAGGCCTGAGTCGCTAGGCCTGGACCTGGGGCTCGGCCGTGGCCTTGGGAGCGTTGGCCTCGGCCTCGGCGGCCGCGACGTTCTTGCGGCCGAGCTCGGACCACTCGGGCTCCTCGTCCGGCATGGAGCCTGCCTTGGCAGTGAAGAACTCCTTCAGGCAGTTGTAGGCGACGATGACGCCCAGGACGACGAGCAGCACGGCGACGAGCAGCTGGAGGCCCTTGGTGAGAAGGACGGGCGCTGCCGCGGTGGTAGCGGTCGCGGGGATGGTGCCGAAGAGGCCGTAGGTGGCGACGGCGGTCCAGCAGCTGGCGATGCTCATGGCAAGGGAGGTGAAGGTGCAGCAGAGCAGGAAGGCGACGGGCACGTAGAGCATCCAGCCCTTGCGGCCGGTGACCTTGCAGAAGACGGCGAGGGTGATCATGGTCATGCCGCCGAGCAGCTGGTTGGAAGCGCCGAAGAGCGGCCAGATGTTGAGGTAGCCACCGAAGCAGAGAACCAGGCCGACGAGCAGGGAGACCGCGGTGGAGAAGTACACGTTGGTCATGACCTTGCGGACGCCGGTTGCCTTCTCCTTGGTAGCGGCGGCGGCGTCGTTGGAGCTGTAGAAGAACTCCTGGAAGCTGCTGCGGGCGATGCGGGCGACTGCGTCAAGGGAGGTGAGGGCGAGTGCGGAGACGTTCATGGTCATGAAGACCGTGGAGAGCGTGTTGTTGAAGCCGATGGTCTCCATGCCGTGGGCGATGCCGGCGGCGAAGATCTGGAACGGGGTGGAGGCAACGCCCGCGTTGAGGGCACCGGTGCCGGAGGTGTTCATCTGGCTGAACATGATGCCGGCGGTGACGATGGCGATGACGCCGACGAAGGACTCGAGCACCATGGCGCCGTAGCCGACGGGGAGCATGTCCTTCTCGTTAGAGACCTGCTTGGAGGAGGTGCCGGAGGACACCAGGCTGTGGAAGCCGGAGAGCGCGCCGCAGGCGACGGAG
Source organism: Coriobacteriaceae bacterium (assembly GCA_003862195.1). Classification (GTDB taxonomy): domain Bacteria; phylum Actinomycetota; class Coriobacteriia; order Coriobacteriales; family Atopobiaceae; genus Parafannyhessea. The sequence goes on from QOUO01000004.1 coordinate 5,115, forward strand.
ACGAACATCAGGGGGAAGAGGTACTGGCCGTTGGCGGCGAGCTTTGTCATGGTGGCGCTGGAAGCGACCATCGGGGCGGTCATGGTTGCCTGGCCCCTGACGCCGAGCGCGAAGATGCCGAACACGGCGCAGACGATCATGGTGACCATCATGATGGTGGTGAGGTAGTCACGCGGCTGCTTGAGGGTCTGGATCGGCATGGCGCACGCGAAGACCAGGTAGACCATCACGACGGCGATCCAGCCGTTGGCGCTGAGGTAGATGGGGAACTGCATGCCGACGGCGAACATGAGGACGATCGCGGCGACGGCCACGGCGAACTCCTGCCAGCCCTTGAGGTTGAAGCGACGGCGCAGCCAGCCGAAAGCGATGGCGACGAAGGTGAAGAGGATCGAGATCGTGCCGGCGCAGCCGGAGGCGTAGGACTTGGTGAAGTCGACGGCGCCAGAGGCGGTCGGGGTCATCGCGAACGTGCCGGCGACCATGGAGGTGAAGGCGGCGATGACGATGGTGCAGAACAGCCAGCTGAAGAGCAGGAACAGGCGACGGCCGGTCTTGCCGATGTACTTCTCGATCAGCTGGCCGAGCGACTTGCCGTTGTTCTTGACCGAGGCGTACAGCGCGCCGAAGTCATGCACGGCGCCAAAGAAGATGCCGCCGACGAGGACCCACAGCAGGACCGGCAGCCAGCCGAACATCATCGCGACGATGGTGCCCGTGACGGGGCCCGCGCCGCAGATCGAGCTGAACTGGTGAGAGAAGACGGAGAAGCGAGAGGCGGGCGAGAAGTCCTTGTCGTCCTCCATGCGGCGTGCGGGCGTGAGTGCCTTGGGATCCACGCCCCAGCTCTTGGCCAGCCATCGACCATAGAGCGCGTAGCCGGCGACGAGCGCCACGGCCGCGACGAGTATTACCAGCATTCCGTTCATGTGAAACTCCCTTCGGGATTCAAACAAAAAAGTGGGACCGCCTGGCAAGCATCCAAGCGGCCCCACCTGATACGTCAGCCGCCCGCGAACGAGGCCGCGGGCCGGCTCACCACCGACTCGCGACCTAGCTAATAATTACCTCTGCTAGCGTGCTGACGCCCATGTTCGAATCTCCTCATACCGGGTGCGCCGTCTGCGCACCTCCCTTGCGGTACGCGACCATAATCGACCTTGCGGCAGGGTCAGGTCCCCAAAATCCACCATCTGAAACACGCGGTTAACGAAACTCCGCAAGACCCATAACGCTGAACGGTCGCCAATTCTCGCCAAACGGGGAAATGCACATGTAGTTGTGGACAAATCGCGAAGGGTGGCGACGCGGCCGTGACGGCGGTGCCACGACGTGGCAGCTACGAAAACGTTTGCGGACGCGTCTGGGGGCCGAGAAGTGCCACGGCGCGCAGTGCTGCTGCCACGTTGGGGCATCCGTTGGCTAGTTGATGCCAAGGAGGGCGGCCGCGTTTCTCCACCGGGCGGGCTCGAGCGCGGCCGCGTGCGGGCCCGCGAAGAGCGCGAGCGCCTTCTGCCGCACGAGGGGCGCCGGCGTGTAGGGCCAGTCGCTCCCGTAGAGGAGGTGCGAGGGGTCGGCCACCTTGAGGAGGGCGTCGAGCATGACGGGCTCCGCGTCGCCGGCGAGGTCGAAGTAGAGGGTGCGGACGGCGGAGAGCACGTCTGCGCTGGCCATCATGCCCGCGGGCACGAGCACGCGGGATATGCCCTGCATGCGGTGGACGACCTCGGGAATGAAGGCGCCGCAGTGCGGAACGATCCAGCGCACGCGCGGATAGCGGTCGAGCGTGCCGCTGGTGATGAGGTTGAGCACGGCGCGCGTGGTATCGGCCAGGAACTCGAAGACGGGTGCGTGATCGGCCGCGAACTGGCCCTGCGGCACGGCCGAGGGCTTGGCGGGATGCACCACGACGACGGCCGATCGGGCGTCAAGCTCCGCCATGAGCGGGTCGAGCCGCTGGTTGCCCAGGTAGACGCCGCACGCGTTGGTGGGGAGCTTGACGGCGAGCGCACCCGGGAGCGCAAGCGCGCGGCGAGCCTCCGTGACGGCGGCGGTGACGTCCGGCACGGGGAGCGTGGCCACGAAGCCATAGCGGGCGGGGTCGGCCGCGCAGAGGCGCGACGCGTAATCGTTCAGCCGGCGGCAGAGCCGCACGGACGCGGCGTCGTCACCCCAGTTGACGTGCGGCGACGATATCGAGAGGAGCGAGAAGCCAATGTTCATGCCGTCGGCGAAGGAACGCGCGTCCTTCTCGCCCCACTGTGGCGTGGGGAAGCCGTCCTCGCGCGCGGGGTCGATTCCGGCCGCAGCGAGCGCGTCCAGGTAGACCGGCGGGAGGATGTGCTGGTGGACGTCGAACAGGCGCGGCAGCTGCGGGGCTGCCGCCGGCTGGCTGGGCGCGGGCTGCCGGTTGGGCGCGGGCTGCCGGCCGGGCGCGGGCTGCTGGCTGGACGCGCTACTTGAAGTCGACACCGGGATTCTCCTCGCGGATGTATCGCAGGGCCTCGTCCCACTGCTCGCGAAGGACCTGGTCGCGCACCTTGGTGCGACGCGACTTGGCCCACGCGTAGACGCTCTTGGGGCTCTCCCCCGCATCCAGGCGGTCGCTCACCAGGAAGAACGGGTCATCGTCGTCGAAGAAGTCGTCGGACATGGGGCACCTCGCTGTCGCATTGGGTTGGTACGCAGGTCACACGTCCACTATAGCAATGCGCGACGCCCCCGCCCGACGCTGCAGACAGCTGACTAGGGTTTCACTGTCAGCGTGACGGAGCGCGTTGTTCGATGACAATAACCAGCTCTTGCATTCAGCCGAAGGACCCCAAGCCTCCGCACTACGCAACGAAACCGAAAGACGACTAAGCGCAGAAAACGATTTCTGCGCTTAGTCGTTCGGGCCAACGAAATCAAATACGGTTACCGTGCTTAAACGCACTGAAACCGTCTAACGCCCGTGACTAGCCTCGCCTCGTCATTCGGCGACGCACAGAATCCGTTTTCTGCGCTTACTCTATTAACGGTTTCAGTGCGTCTCTGCAGCTCCCCGAGCGGAGCAGCCATTCATGCCTCACAACCCCAGCCGTTCCGTGAGGCTCCGCGGACAGCCGTCTTTAGGTACCACAGCGCAGCCAAACAAGCTAGTCGCAATCGAGCGTCTACACCTGAATAGATAATGTAAAGCAACGTGTGAAATAAGCATTCCATGTGCAATATGGCATTTTTTACATTTATCTTTTTATATTTTCACATTGCCATGACATTCCCGTATGTGGCAACATATCCGCATGGAGATCGTACTTGCAGACATATCAGCACTGAGGCAGATTCGCGAGGCGCGCTGCAGCGGAAAGATGATCAGCCCACTTCCGCTGCCACCGTCAGACGAGATGGCGACTGGGGCGAGACAGCTAGACAGGCTTAAAGCCGGAGACCTCGCAACCAGGGAATCTCCCGCGCGAATCCTCGTACCAAGCGGAACCTCACACACCAGGTCGCAGAGAGTCGTCCAATCGGAGTGGTCCCTCCCAACGGACGAGAACGCCGTCGCCCAGCCAGACATGGTCTTCCGAGTGCGTCCCAATGTGGTCGCACTCACGCCACCGGCATGTGCCCTTTCCCTCGCAAGATCATGGCCAGTAGAGTGGCTTGCGCTCCTCCTCGACGAGCTCTGCGGCTGTTACTCGCTTACACCAGATGGGAACGCCTTCATCGAAACCACGCCCGCTTGCAACTTGGATTCAATCCGCAAGTTCGCCCGTAAGATGTGCGGGCAGCATGGCATCAAACGTCTTTCTACAGCAATAAAACTTGCTGGGAATGGTGCCGCATCACCCTTCGAGTCCCAAGTACACGCCTGGCTCTGTCAAAACGTTAGGCGCGGTGGTTTCGGCATTCCCCAGCCCCTCCTCAATGCCACTATCTACATCGGCAGCGGCTATGGTGGCGGCACAGCTGGCACACAGTGCCGCCCCGACCTCTATTGGCCCGACGCGCGCTTCGGTGTCGAGTGTGACGGAGCCCAGCACAACGACCCGCTTCAAAGTGAGCAAGATGCCCTACGTTCCGTTCGCCTTTCCAACGTGGGGATTCACGAGGCGCGCATCTCGGTCAAGGCATTCCACAGCCTCAATGCAGCTTGCGACTTTGGCATGTCAGTCAGGACTGAGCTCGGCCTCCTCAACCCAGTGAACACTTCGGGCAACCCTCACCAGAGTCACTTTGAGCTCTGGAAGTCGCTCGTCCAGTCCCCCTGGGACCGCGTTCACCTTCGTCGGCCTTAGCTTCGTCGTCGTCCCATACGTTCCCCATATGGGAACGTCATCTAACTTGTATTTTTCATATCGTGCGAAAGCGCTTACATTCAAGTGCAAAAGCAACGCCAACCACAGGAGGCTTCGTATGATTCTCGGAATGGGCGCGCCCGAACTCATCCTCATCGTTCTTGTCTGCGTCGTGCTGTTTGGGCCCAAGAACCTGCCCAAGCTTGGCACGGCCCTCGGCCAGACGGTCAAGAACGTCCGCGAGGGCATGGAGGAGACGCCGGACGAGAAGGACGATGCCACGTCGCAGGCAACCGCAAGCCAGGACGCAGCCGCCACGTCCGCCGATTCCGACGCTGACGCCGCGACCAAGACCTGCCCCAACTGCGGCGCCACGCTCGCGGCCGATGCCGCGTTCTGCTCCCACTGCGGCCACAAGCTCGAGGCCTAGCCAGCACCGCCGGCAGCCCGTCGGCAGCCCCGCCAACCAGCGGCAACAACCAGCCCTCCAAACAAGCGCCCGCCCGGACATCACCTCGTCCGGGCGGGCGCCTCGCTATCTAGATTCGCACCAGCGGCCGCAGCCAGCACTCGCGCGCCCCGCCGCGGCCGCGGGCCCTACTCCTGCTCTTCTCCCGCGTATGCCGCGTCGAACATGTCCACAAACCGCTGCGCCAGCGGAGAAAGCTCCCGGTCCTCCGGCCACACCACGGCCATGCGGGTCGTCAGGGCGTCCTCCTCCACGCGCTTCACGGTGGCGGACCCCAGGTTCACCAAGGACAGGAAGGATTCCGGCACCAGTCCGATGCCAAACCCCTTGGCCGACCACACGCAGGTCGTGCGCGCGTCGTCGTTTACGCAGGCCACAAGCTCGTGCAGCCCCTGGCCGTCAAACAGGCTCTGCAGCAGCTTCTCAAAGCGCCGGTAGATCACCAGCGGCTTGCCGCTCAGCTCGGACAGGCTCACCACGCCGTCGCGCGCGCCGCACGCCATGTTGGGCGGGATGATGGCCGCCATGGGCTCGGGCTTGGCATAGTGGCAGGTCAGGCCCTCGGTCGCAAACGGCGTGCGGACCACGCCCAGCTCCACCACGCGGCGGCGCAGCATCTCCAGCACCTCGTACGTGTTGCCCTCGCGAAGGTCCAGGCTCAGCTTGGGGTAGTCGTCTACCAGCGGAAGCATCTCGCGGTTGGGCACCTGCCCGCCGGACGAGCTGATGATCCCCACCAGCAGCGTCCCCTCGCGTCCCAGGCCCACGTCGGAAACCTCGCGCGCGGTCGAGCTGCACAGCCCCAGGATCGTGGTCGCCCTGGAGTACAGCACGCGCCCCGCGTCCGTGAGGTCCACGCCGCGCGGCCGGCGCACAAACAGCTTCACGCCCAGCTCGCGCTCGAGCGCGGCCACCTCGTGCGAGAGCGGTGGCTGCGTGATGTGCAGGCGCTTTGCCGCGGCAGTTATCTTGCGCTCCTCTGCCACGGCCACAAAGTACTCCAGTTGCCTCAGGTTCACGGGTGCCTCCCAGCTCCGGGGCCACATCGTGCCCCATCATACACGGCGGGGAGAAGAACGTGCCCCCATGCCAGCCACTTTTCACAACGGGCAACCTCGCGCTTACCTGCAGCTAAAAGATCAGCGGCGCGCCGCCGAAGCCCTCCTTGTCCACGGCGTCCGCCACCGCGTTGATGTCCGCGCGCAGCCACGCCGCCTCGCGGTCAGATTCTGCCGCATCCTCCGCGCGGGCCTCCGCCAGCCGAGCCGCCTCCGCGCGAACCTCCCGCGGAAGCTCCAGGTAGCGGCGGTAGCAGCTCAGCGCGCGCACGGCGTCGCAGCTGCAGTATGCGGGGTCGGAGCACGCGCGCTCCTCCAGGCCGCGCAGTCCGCACGCCTCCACGCGCCCAAAGAAGAACGTGTCCAGGTACGTCCACCCGTCGCGCATGTGGATGCCCGCAAAGCGCAGCAGCGCGCACACGTTGCCCAGCGTCTGCTTCATGTCCGGGTCGCGGTTCACGGCCAGGTAGCCGATCACGGCCTCAAGCAGCAGCTCAGCGCCGGTAACGCTGCGAGTGTCGCGCACGCGCCAGCGCTGGTAGTGCGCCAGGCGGCGCGCCAGAAGCTCGCGGCCCTCGGGGGTCGCCGCAGCCTCGCTCCAGCGCGCGCCGGCAACGGCCCCGTCCACAGCGGATATAAGCCGCTCGTTGGGCTCAAAGCGGCTCGTCCCCGCGGGCAACCCGTCCGCGTCAGAGCCACCGTCCGCAGCGTCGTCCTCAGCGCAGGCCGCCTCGTCCTTCTCCCCCGCCGCGTCCTCGTCAAAGTCAAACGCAAGGCAGAGCTTCCCGTCGTCGCCCACGTCCAGCGTCGCACGGTTCACGTCCGCATCGGCGTGCAGGCGCACCGTGGCCTCGGCCTCAAAGTGGTTGGTAATCTGGTCGATGCGGCGCGCGCCCAGGCCGCTCGCGTGGGCCTCGCGGGCGATCTTCCCGGCGGCAGCATCCGTTATCGCAAACTCACGGCCAGCACCCAGAAGGTTGCTCACGCGACGCTCCAGGCTGCGCTCGGAGCCCTTCACGATCCGCCGCAGGCTCTCGCAAGAGAGCGAGGGCACGCACACCACGGCGCCAAAGCGACCCACAAACTCGGGCATGAAGCCCCAGCTCACCAGGTCCTGCAGGTTCATGCGAGAGCGCAGCTCGTCGGGGGTCAGGAGCCCCGGAGCGACCTTGTCGCCGTCCCCGGCAACCGCGAGGCCGCCCGCAAGCAGGCGCTTGCGCACAATGTCCTCTATCCCCATGAAGGCACCCGCAAACACGTTCAGCACGCGGCCCGCGTCGAGCGTCACCTCGTGCTGGCCCTGGGCCTCGGGCGCAAGCTCCAGGCGCCCGCCGTCCAGAAGCTTCAAGAAGTTGCCCTGGCTGTCAAAGCTCCGGCCGCCCTCGCGCGTCTTGCGGACCAGCTTGTCGGCCTCGTCCCAAAACGCCAGCACGGGCCTGCCGTCGCCCCTGCCCATCACGCCGGCAACGCGACGCAGCTCGCTGCTCACGGAGTCGCCAACCCAACCGGCGCCGGTGATGCCGCTGCAGTCGATGCTCACGAGCTCCAGCCCCATCACCTTTGCAACCACCTTCATGATGAAGCTCTTGCCGCTCGCCGTGCTGCCGCTCAGCATGAAGGCGCAGGCACGCGGAAGGTCAAGGTCGTCCACGCCACGGGCGCGCATCTCCATGCGCTGCAGGCACGAGTACGTCAGCCCCACGACCTCCTCGAGCACGGCGTCCTGGCCCACCACGTAGCGCTTGCACTCGCGCACGACCTCGTCGCGCGGCCGCGCCAGCATGCGCTCGATCGCCTCCACGGAACCGCCCGCGTCCGTCCCGAAACCACTCGCTCGCACGTCCGACATACCAAGGCCTCCCAGCTTGGCGCAATCGCGCCACCCACACACGATTATGCCCCGCTCCGGCGCCACCAACCATCCCGTCCGGGCGAGAAGAACGTGCCCCCTCTGCCGCAGACAACTGCCAGACAGAAGGTTCTACCGCTGGAAGATCACGTCGTTGTGGTACTCGATAAAGTCGCGGCGAGGCTTCATGCGCGTGGGAAGCCGCATCTCTTGCTTGTCAAAGCCCCACAGCCACTCGCTGCGCGGCCCATCCTTGGGAACCTTAGGCGAGACGCGTATGCGCATGTTCTCGTCAATCGTCATGAGCCCCTGGTCAAAGGCCCTGTCGTGCAGCGCATTCAGAAGCAGCCCGTTATCGGGCGAGACCTTCTCCCTCGCATCTGATGCAGCCCACGGTTTTATGTGGCTTGCAACAAGAAGCTTGTCCATCCCCATGCCTGTAAAGCAGCAGTGGTGGTCGTAGTTCTCCATCAGGGAATTCCTAAAGTAGCTCTGGTTCACGCGAACAGTCGCTTCGACAATTCTGTCGTGACCCTCGGGCTCTGGCATGAACAGGTAGCTTACGCTTTCACCTTTGTTGTTGATGCCGCCCATTCTTGCGTCAAGCTGCGAGACTGCCTCGAACATCAAGTCGTTTCCACGCGCATCGTACTCAACCCAGATGTCAGCGTCGAAATGACTGCCATTTTTCAGTCCGACCCCCTTTCGCATGGGGTCGTGCGCCTTAAGATTTGCCAGCTTCAGGCTCACCGACGAGGGAGACCGTCCCAATGCATCCGCCAGCGCGATAACATCCTTGTTCGTCTTGACCTGCTGGTTCGACGGCAGGCAGAAGTACAGGGCAAACGCGGCAAGCGTCTCCTCCCTGCTCCACTTCTCCCCAGCAGACATACAGCACCTCCCGCTTCATCACCCGTCCAGGCTAGACGCGGGAGGTGCATTCGTTTCCAATGATCCGGCGAGAAGTACGGCAACCCTTGGTAGCCGGTCCTACTCCACTTCCTTGGCAATCTCCTTGCCGATGCGATACGGAATACCAGTCACGAGCGCGTTGCCCATGCAGAACGCCCGATGACCATCCGTCATGCCCGTATCGGTCCATCCCTTGGGGAAGCATTGTAGCTGATCGAGCTCGTCGGGAACGAGCCTGCGCATCCTACCGTCTTCGCACTTGATGATGTGCTTGAAGCGCGACGGACCTGAACCGCCCTCGCCCGTGAGAATGGTTCGCGAAGGATTCTCTGGCAGATCGGGGTATGCCATTGATCCCTCCGAGTACGTGTACTCGAATCCAGTCTTCTTGTTCACGCGCTTCTCGCGCTTTGCGCCCTTGAGATACTTCCACCTGGGAAGCTGCTCCTCAGGCACGAAGAACTGCTCAGGCACCTCGGTCTCTGGCACGAGCACGTCACCCAGGCAGCCAAGCTTGCCCTCATAGGTTTCCCGCACGTCACAGGTGAGGACCTTCCTCCCCACCATCACGCCACGGTCGTGGAACGGAGACCTCTTGAGCCTTTCCTCATTGAAGTGAAGAGTGGTCTCATACGGATCATCCGGTATCGCAACCTCGTACGTCTCTTCCTGCGTTGCGATGGGGAATGCCCTCGCAATCACGCCATTGAAGAGCCTGCCCTCGACATCCCAGTCCGCCTCGCGCTCAGCAAATATGTAAACGCGCTTCCTCCTCTGCGGGAAGCCATACGCGCCGGAGTTGATGACCTGCCACTCCACCGAGTAGCCCAGCGTAGCAAGACAGCTGAGGATGATTGCGAAGTCGCGCCCACGCTGAGATGCGGGTGACTTTAACAACCTATCGACGTTCTCGAACAGGCAATACTGTGCGTTGTCATGCGACTTGGAGAGCTGAATCTGCAGGAAGCGATAGATGTCCCACCAAAGGACACCCTTCTTCCCTTCAATACCGCCCGCCTGGCTCAGCGGCCGTGCGACGCTGTAGTCTTGGCACGGAAAGCCTCCCACAACCATGCGGACCGAAGGGACATCACGCTTCCCCTCGTCAACTTCATTAAGAACTTTATTAATATCCTCGTTCACGATGGAACCAGCACCAAAGCGTTCCTCATAGCACCTTGCAGCGAACTGCTTGGTCGCGGTTCCTGGTGGCTCCCAGTTGTTTGCCCATATTGTCTTGAAGGGGCCAGAAGCGGGCATGTCAAACTCGGGATGCTCGTCGCTGTGGTAGCCATCGAGCCCCAGTCTGAAACCGCCGACCCCCGCAAAGAGCTCGGCAATCGTAATCTCTTCGGACACGTTTCTCCAATCGCTGCTGTGTCCAATAATGCGGGATCAATCTTAACCGATCGACAGGACATTTGATAGCGACCAGCACCGCCATCTTGGCTCGTCAGCAAGCAGGACGTTTCGCCCTTCTCGCCTTCGCGATTTCCTCAGCCACATAGCCCGCGTTCAACCAGAAGCACTTCTTCACGACGGGAGGTCCGTAAGGCTGCGGCTTTGTGTCACTTGAATCACGACCATGAGGACGCACGTGGCAGCAGTGATTCTCCGTACTCTTAACTGAGATGTCAGCCCTACCGTTCCTGACGTTCCGCCTCATCTGGTCGTAGCAGCTTTTTGCTTCGGGAAAGTCTGACTCTGGCATCTGCCACATGATTACGTCCCTCAGGCGGTACTCGCCACCGTCCTTCTCGTACAACACGAAGAGATACTTCTGCTGCAGGTAGCCGTAAAAGTCAGATGCATCGAAGTCTGTGTCTAGAAGCTTGTAGTAGTCAAATGCAGGAAATGAGACTGATTCCTTTGGTCTTCCGTTAGCCTGGAGGCGTATGGTCTTGGGTTTGGCGCCAGCCTTGACGAGCTCGTCGATCTCCGTCCCATCGTCCCCGCCCAGGATGCGGTTGGTAATGCGCGCGCAGAGATTCTTCGACTTGGAGAGGCCGAACCTCGCCCGAAGTTCTTCCTCGGTAAGACCAAAGTACGGCTTGAAACGCTCGCGCACGAGCTCGACAAGGTCCATGTCACGCTCGGCCGCCGACCTTTCAATCCGCTGCCTGCGTTGGATGAGGCCGTTCTCGATAGCCGTCATGTAGGATGCCTTGAGCGCCCAGGCGCGCGGCTTTGCCCTCACGCTGGAGTAGGGCTGATCCGTTCTATCGGTTCCATGTGCCGCCTTGGTGCATGCCTCAAGGTACTGCGTATCCGAGCCAGAGATGTCCTCCGCATGGCCAGACCGCACCTTGTTTACGACGGTCTCCCAGTCATGTCGAATCTGCGGCAGGTCCTCCTTGGGAATGCGCCAGAGCTCGGTCGAGAGAATCTTGTAGTCGAGCTGGTCTACGCCCTTCTCCCATAGGTACGTGATCAGAAGGACGTTCTTCATCTTCTGCATCATGTGACTGTGCTCGAAGTCCTCGTTCACCACGGTCATATAGTCAATCTTTGATATGACGAGGCGCTCCTTGGCGACAAGCTTGTTGCCACGTACCTTCTTCATCGGTGTGACCTTGAGCTCGAGGTCAGCTTCGCTGAAGTCAGGCTCAGGGTTGCTGTTTGGCTTGTACTTGAAGTAGTACTCCTCGATGGCGTTGCCGTAGATGCCCCGCTGAACCTTTGTGCTCCTGAGCTCGCCGGCGTCCGTCATCTCGCGAAGCGTGTGCCCGCGAAGCTTACCCGCGTATTCGACAATCGAGTCGATGCTGTACTTGTCGTATGGCAGAGAATCCTCGCTCATTGCGCAACTCCCGAATGCTCGTGTTCAATGTCTGATCGTGCAGACAACTGCAATAACGATACGACACAACGCCCGCGGCTTTCCTTTTACACCCGGGAGCGGCTAGGCCGCGGCATCGCAGGTAGTCCTTCTCGCCCGTGCGGAGCTGATAGATAATTGAAAGGAGAAGAACGAGGTCCTCTGGGAGGCAGCGTTGGCGGTAAGACGGCACAAAGGCGTGGTGCGCGGGCGCGGGACGGCCGTGCTCCTGGCGCTGGTGCTGGCTGTTGGGCCGATGGCCGTGGCGACGGGCTGCAAGGCAAGTGGCAGCGCGGACGGATCCGGGTCGGATGCCAGCACGTCGAGCGTGGCCAAGGGCAGCTCGTCCGCGGCCAAGCTGCCGGCAGACATCGGCAAGCACCTGCCGTACAAGGGCATGCCAGAATCCGCCATGAACAAGACGGGGCTTGGCCCGTACACGGACATGATGACCACGCCGCATCGGGGCGACCACCGTCCCATGAACACGTACCGCTGGTTTGCCCACAACGGCACCGGTGACCTGGTGTTCTTTACGTACTGCCTGGACGGCAAGGTGCTGGACGCCATCAAGAACCCGCCGAGCGTGTTCCAGAACTACTGGGTGGAGGGGCAGGAGCTTCCCAACCTGGACGCGAGCGGCGCGTACCCGGACGGGACCATCGGGCAGACAATTGACATGAGCCTGCCCTCGGGCTCGGGCTCTGGCAGCGGCGGCAACTCGGGCGGCGGCTCTGGGAGCAACTCCGGATCTGGCAGCCAGACGCAAGCCCAGCCGCAAACGCAGGGCCAGAGCCAGAACCAGGGCACGGGCCACCTGGACCCGCAGCAGTACGACACGCCGGAGGACTACGCGGACGCGGAGCACCAGCACAGCGGGATGGACTGGGACGAGGCCTACAACCGCTGGCTCGACTACAACGAGTAGCTTTGCCAACGCTGCACGAGCGCCACGGCGCGGCAGGCTACAGCCAGGTGGAAAGCCTGGTCGCGACCTCATCAGGGTAGTCGCGCGGGGCGTTGTGGCCGCCGGGCAGCCGCATGAGGTCCGCCCCCATGCCACGTGCAAGAAAGTCCTGGTTGCGGGCGTGGTAGGTGGACGCGCTCCGCTCGCTCATGCACAGGAGCACGGGCACGCCCTGCGCGCGGATGCGCGCGAGGTCGGGCTTGTAGGCGAGCATCCAGCCGGCCTCGTGGTCCGCGTGGGTCTGGACGTCGCGCTCGCGAAAGGCCAGCTCGTCCTGGGTAAAGGGACGGATGGCGTCGCCCATGTTCTCGCGCTCGAGGGCGAGCATGAAGAGCGTGCTCGTGTGGCCCTTGGCAAGGGCCTGGCCCGCGCGCACGAGGTTCTGGAACACGGGGTCGGCCGGGTCGAGCCCCACAAAGAGCGGCGGCTCTATCAGCACCAGGCGACGCATCAAGCCAGGCGCAAGCTCCAGCGCCCGCATCGCCACGAGCGAGCCCAGGCTGTGCGCCACCACGTCCGCCGGGGCGCCTGCCTTGCGGATGATTGCCGCAAGGTCCGCCGCCTGCGCGTCGAGCGACCAGTCGCCGTCGAGCGCGTCCGAGCTCACGCCGCAGCCGCGGCGGTCGTACGTCACCACGCGTCGGCCGGCAAACGCGGACGCGAGCCCACCAAAGAAGCTGCCGTCCACCCCGGCCCCGTGCACCAGGACGAGGGCGCGCCCTTCTCCCCCGCGGGACGTGACGTGAATGCGCGCGGAGGGACGTCCGTCGCGCGTGACGTCCAGCATGCCGTCCCTGGCTGCCGCCGGGCTGCCCAGTGCGTCCAAAGCCATGTGCAAGACTTCCCCTCTGCCGGCGCCGCTACGCGGGATAGTGGTTGATGAAGAGCACCTTTGCCACGCAGTCTCCCACGTTTCTGTACTCGTGGCGGCGGGATGAGTCAAAGCCCACCATGTCCCCCGCCTCCAGCGTAAAGGACTCGTCGCCCAGCACAAGCTGCAGCCGCCCCTCAAAAAGGTACACGTACTCGCGGGAGTCTGCGCGGTGGCCCTCGCTCACGTGGTCGCAGCCTGGATCGAACTCGCCCTCAAACAGCTCAAAGTCGCGGTTGTCTGCCACGTTAAAGTACCCGTGGATGCAGTAGTGGCCGTCGTCGTCCGGCTGGACGCTGGTCTGGGAGCGCCGCACCACCGTGGCCTCGGGCTGGCGCTGCTCCAGCAGGGTGGAATACGGCACGCCCAGCCCGGTGGATATCTTCATGAGTGTGTTGATGGTGGGGTTGGCGTCGCCCTTCTCGATCTGCGAGAGCATCACCTTGCTCACGTCGCACAGCGCCGCAAGCTTGCCGAGCGAAAGCCCCCGCTCCGTCCTGAGCTCCCTCAGGTTCTGGGCTATCACGTCGCCGATCTCCATGCTCTTCTCCCCCACCTGCCGCGACGCACGCCCGCGTCCGTGGCCTAAGTGTTAATTATCTTTTTCGGTCGTTAACTATACTTGAATTTCTGGTTAACGTTCGTAAGCTATATCTTACACGTACCTTTAGCGGTGGAGAAGGACAGGCATGCCAAGGGAAACCAAGAACACAATCGCGCGCGCCTTCAGGGCGGCGTTCCCCCTCACGCTGCCCGTGCTTGCGGGCTACTTCTTCCTGGGCATGTCGTACGGGCTGTACATGCACTCCCTTGGCTTTAGCTGGCTGTGGCCCACGCTCACGGCGGCCTTTGTGTACGGCGGCTCGCTCGAGTTTGTGCTGGGGTCCATGCTGTGCGCGCAGTTCAACCCCGTGACCACCGCCGTGATGGCCGTGGCCGTGCAGCTGCGCCACACGTTCTACGCCATCACGCAGCTGGGTCGCTACCGCGGCAACGGCTGGAAGACGTTCTTCCTGGTGTTTGGCATGAGCGACGAGACGTTTGCCATCACCAGCTCCACCCCGGCGCCGGAGGGCGTGGACGAGGGCTGGTTCATGCTGTGGATCACCTGGCTCGACCAGGCATACTGGATCGTGGGCTCCGCCGCCGGCGGCATCTTTGGCCAGCTGATGGCCTTCCCCACAAAGGGGCTCTCGTTCGTGATGACGGCGCTCTTTGTGGTCATCTTCCTGGGCGCATGGGACAAGGCGCAGGACCGCCGACCCGCCCACATTGGGCTTGTCTGCTCCGTCGTGTGCCTGATCGTGCTGGGACCCAGCAACTTCATGGTGCCCGCCATGGCCTGCATGACTGCGGCCCTGCTGGTCATGAGGGAGCTTGACGCCCGCGCCGCGCGCGCCCAGGCCCCGGAGGGAGGCGACGCCCAGTGACGCTCGTGCAAAAGCTCATAACCGTGGCGATCTGCGTCGCGGGGACCATGTTCACGCGCTTTCTGCCGTTTGCCGTCTTCCACGGCAAGAGCGAGCTCCCCTCCTGGGTGGACTACCTGGGCAAGGTGCTGCCGCTCGCGCTGTTTGCCTTCCTGGTGGTGTACTGCCTCAAGGACGTGACGCCGCTTGCGGGCTCGCACGGCATCCCGGAGGCCATCAGCATCGTGGTGGTGGCGGCGCTGTACGAGTGGCGCGGCAACACGCTCGTGTCCATGGCGGCCGGCACCGCGCTCTACATGGTGCTGGTGCAGCTCGTGTTTGTGTAGGCTCAGGCGAGAAGACCGACCAGCCTGTCCCGTACCTCCTTCGCCACGGCAAGCTTGTACATGAGCCGCGTAGGCTGGGGCTCTATCTGCACGTGGAAGCTGTGGACCTTCTCGCCCGTCTGCGTGGCGTCCTTGGAAAGGCAGATGGCAAAGTAGACGTTGCCGGGCTCCGACGCCGCCGCGTTGGCTGGGTCCACGTTGCCCATGGTGCCCGTGACGCCGATGCCTATGTTTGCCTGGTAGGACCTGCGGCAGGCCGTCGCCATGGCCTCGGCCGTCTGGAGCGAATACACGGTGTGGGTCGCTATGACCTCCGCCGGCACGCCGTTCTTGATTTTGGCTTCGTTGCAGTAGGTGACGTAGGCGCCCTTGAGCACCGCGGAGGCGCCCTCCGTGTCCGTTATGAGCGAGGCGATCTGGCCGCTCGTGGCGCTCTCCATGGTCGTGATCTGGAGCCCCCGCGCTATGAGGAGCCTCGTGAGGTCCGCGTACTCCGCCCGGATCTGCGCCTCGTCGTACACCTTGCCCGTAGCTGCGCCTGCCATATAGGCCCCTTTCGACGGCATCCTGCAAACGCTTCCAAGGGTAGTCCCAAGCCAGCCGCCGCGCGAGCCACAAAATGCCAGGTAAGACGCCTGTACGCTGTATTTGGTATGTTTTCTACAATTCATCTACAACATATAGTGCCTAGCTGGTAGCAAATGCCAATATATGGCCGCGGGCGGTTGTCAAGCTCAGGCAAGTGGAGATTGTCCGTCTTTCGCAAAATGTATCAAAGAAATTTTTTTGAAGCACCTTCCGAATGAGCGTTGAATCACGCAAATTTCTGACCTGCGTCTACAGAGGTTTTCATCATGACTTTCGACACCTTTGAAACGCTAGGGAACCATATCTGGTGTTTTCAACACGGACGCGGCCCAACCAGTTGTGGCATAGTGTGTTCACGACATCAAACGCAGCAGCAAACCACGAGACAGACGCGTCTGCTGGCGCGCCTTTTTTAGGGCCAAGCTGCACGTTTACGATACGGAGCCGCGCCCAGCGCGGTGGCAGGAAGACGAGAGGCGAGGGCATGAAGATCATCAAGAGGAACGGTTCAGAGGTCGAGTTCGACGTTCAGAAGATCGTAAACGCCATCAAGGCCGCAAACGCCGAGGCCCCCACTGAGGAGCAGCTGTCCGACCGCGAGGTCAAGTTCGCCTCCCTCAACGTGCAGGACGAGTGCGCCGACGCCGGTCACACCGTCACCGTCGAGGAGGTCCAGGACCTGGTCGAGGACCAGCTCATGGCGCTCGACCGCTTCACCGTGGCCCGCAAGTACATCATCTACCGCTACGTGCAGAGCCAGAAGCGCCAGAAGAACACGACGGACGACAAGATCCTGAGCCTCATCGAAGCCAACAACGAGGAGGTCAAGCAGGAGAACTCCAACAAGAACCCCACCGTCGTCTCCGTGCAGCGCGACTACATGGCCGGCGAGGTCTCCAAGGACCTCACCATGCGCCAGCTGCTCCCGCAGGACGTGGTCGAGGCCCACGAGGAGGGCATCATCCACTTCCACGACGCGGACTACTACGCGCAGCACATGCACAACTGCGACCTCGTGAACCTGGACGACATGCTGCAGAACGGAACGGTCATCAGCGGCACCATGATCGAGAAGCCCCACAGCTTCAGCACCGCGTGCAACATCGCCACGCAGATCATCGCGCAGGTGGCCTCCTGCCAGTACGGCGGCCAGTCCATCTCGCTGTACCACCTCGCCAAGTTCGTGGACGTGTCCCGCAAGAAGATCCGCCGCCAGGTCTACGCCGAGATGGAGGCCATCGACGCGCACCCCGGCACGGACAAGATCAACCAGATCGTGGAGAAGCGCCTGCACGACGAGATCGCCCGCGGCGTCCAGACCATCCAGTACCAGGTCGTCACCCTCATGACCACCAACGGCCAGGCGCCGTTCATCACCGTGTTCATGTACCTCAACGAGGCCCAGAACGCGCAGGAGAAGCACGACCTCGCCCTCTGCATCGAGGAGATGCTCAAGCAGCGCTACCAAGGCGTCAAGAACGAGGCCGGCGTCTGGATCACCCCCGCCTTCCCCAAGCTCATCTACGTGCTCGAGGACGACAACATCCACGAGGACGACGAGTACTTCTACCTCACGAAGCTCGCCGCAAAGTGCACGGCCAAGCGCATGGTGCCCGACTACATCTCCGAGAAGAAGATGAAGGAGTACAAGCTCTCCAAGGGCGAGACCGAGGGCAACGGCGACGTGTACACCTGCATGGGCTGCCGCTCCTTCCTCACCCCCGACCGCACCGGCAACGGCTACGACAACGTGGCCCGCGCCAAGAACTACGACGGCAAGCCCAAGTACTACGGCCGCTTCAACCAGGGCGTCGTCACCATCAACCTGCCCGACGTGGCGCTGTCCGCCGACCGTGACGTCGACAAGTTCTGGAAGCTCTTCGACGAGCGCCTGGAGCTCTGCCACAAGGCCCTGCGCTGCCGCCACGACCGTCTTTGCGGCACGCTGTCCGACGCCGCGCCGATCCTGTGGCAGTATGGCGCCCTCGCGCGCCTGGACAAGGGCGAGAAGATCGACAAGCTCCTGTACGGCGGCTACTCCACCATCAGCCTCGGCTACGCCGGCCTGTACGAGTGCGTAAAGGCGCTCACGGGCCACAGCCACACCGACCCCGAGGGCGAGACCATCGGCCTGCAGATCATGCAGCACATGAACGACAAGTGCGCCGAGTGGAAGGCAGCCGAGAACATCGACTACTCCCTCTATGGCACGCCGCTCGAGTCCACCACCTACAAGTTCGCCAAGTGCCTGCAGAAGCGCTTCGGCGTCATCCCCGGCATCACCGACCACGGCTACATCACCAACTCGTACCACGTGAACGTGCGCGAGAAGATCGACGCATTCAGCAAGCTCGCCTTCGAGTCCAAGTTCCAGCGCCTCTCCCCCGGCGGCGCCATCAGCTACGTCGAGGTGCCCAACATGCAGGACAACCTCGAGGCCGTGGTCAAGGTCATGCAGTTCATCTACGACAACATCATGTACGCCGAGCTCAACACCAAGAGCGACTACTGCCAGGTCTGCGGCTACGACGGCGAGATCCGCATCGTGGAGGACGACGGCAAGCTCGTCTGGGAGTGCCCCAACTGCGGCAACCGCGACCAGTCCAAGATGAACGTCGCGCGTCGCACCTGCGGCTACATTGGCACCCAGTTCTGGAACCAGGGCCGCACGCAGGAGATTCGCGACCGCGTGCTTCACCTCTAGCACCACGCACGGGGCGAGAAGTACCAACCACGCGGCGGGCCCCCACACGGAGGCCCGCCTCCTTTTTGCGCCACGGCGGTGGCGGCCAGACGACGCCTGGTCTACCATGGACAGGTTTGGCCCGCCGCGGCACCAGCGACATGCCAGACGGAACAACGGACGCGACCACGAACGAGGACAGAGGCCCACATGAACTACGCCAACATCAAGTACTGCGACATCGCCAACGGTATCGGAGTGCGCACCACCCTCTTCGTGTCCGGCTGCCGCCTGCACTGCAAGGGCTGCTTCAACGCGGAGGCGTGGTCCTTCTCGTCCGGCAAGCCCTTTGACGAGGCCGTGGAGGAGAAGATCATCGACAGCCTGCGTCCGGGCTACATGAACGGCCTCTCCGTCCTGGGCGGCGAGCCCTTCGAGCCCGAGAACCAGGCCGGGCTCGTGGACTTCATCGAGCGCGTGAGGCTCGAGCTGCCCGAGAAGGACATCTGGATGTACTCCGGCCACACCTGGGAGGAGCTCACGGCGGGCAAGTGGCACCTGCCGGAGACCGACCGCATCCTGCGCTGCATCGACGTGCTGGTGGACGGCCCGTGGCAGCAGGCCAACTACGACATCAGCCTGCGCTTTAGGGGATCCTCCAACCAGCGCCTGATCGACGTGCCCAAGACGCTCGAGGCGCGCAAGGCCGGCAAGCTGGCCGGGCCAAACGACGTGGTCCTGTGGGAGGACGACCCGGTTTTCGCCACCCACGACATGTAGGGACTGGCACACAACACGAGCGTATGACACGGGCGGGGGCGTCGGCTATTGCCGCGCTCCCGCTCAACCTTTAGGCTCTCTTGCGCTACATTTAGACGAACATGAACCCACGCGAGGGAGCACACGATGTTCTGCAAAAACTGTGGTGCCGAACTCAAGCCGGGAACGCGCTTCTGCCCCTACTGCGGCGTAGCGGTCGGCGCGGACGCGGACACCCCCGACGCGGACGGCGCGGCCGACGCCGATGACGGCCGTGGCGACGACGGCCTGAGCGACGGCCTGGATAATGATGACGGCCTCGGCGGCGGCTCGTACGACCCCAACCTGACGCAGCCCATGCCCCTGGGCAGCGGCTATGGCGCACAGGCACCGCGGCCGGTCCCGCAGGAGCCGCACGAGGCTCCCCCGCAGCAGCCGTACATCCCAGGCGCCCGTCGCAACCGCGACTACGGCGACTATGGCGACCGCGGCAATCGCGGTCACGGCGGCGCCAAGGCGGCGCTCGTGGCGCTGCTGGTGGTGGCGCTCTGCGCGGCGGCGGCCGCGCTCGTGGTGTTCTACGTGCTGCCTAGCTTTGGCCAGGGTGGGAACGCCACCATCGCCAAGTCGGACGACTCGAGCTCGTCAGACAGCAGCAAGACGATCACGCTGGGACAGTCCTCCGGTGACGACTCCAGCTCGTCGGACTCGGAGCACGTTGGGTTCAAGGGCATCACCAAGGCCGAGGCCACCTCGACCCTGCCCACGGACCAGTACGACAGCTACGGCACGGACCACCTGATCGACGGCGACAACACCACGTGCTGGTCCGAGGGCGTCAGCGGGCTGGGCGTGGGCGAATCCGTGACGCTTTCCGGCGACGGCGTGCAGACCTTCTCGTCCTTTACCATCGCGAACGGCTTCCAAAAAAGCGAAAGCATCTATTACAAGAACCCGCGTCCGACCAAGCTCGGCGTGTTTGTGGACGGCAACAAGGTGATGTCCGTGGACCTTGCGGATAGCTTTGGCTCAACGCAGAGCTTCACGCTGCCCAAGCCCGTGGACGGCACCAACATCACGTTCCAGATCGAGGCCGCGACGCCTGGCAGCAAGTACGAGGACACGAGCATTTCCGAGATCACGGTCCAGTAGCGTGGGCGCGCAGGCCAGGGAGGCAGCATGCCGGAGGAGAAGGACAACATCTGGGCCATGGAGCACCGCCACTCCGTGCGGCGCTACACGGAGGAGCCGCTCTCCCCCGCCGAGGTGGAGGCGCTGTCGCTGGCCATCGCGCGGGCCAACGACGCCTCCGGCCTGGCCCTGCGCCTGGTGACGGACGAGCCGCGCGCCTTCGACTCGCTGCTCGCGCACTACGGCAAGTTCCAGAACGTGCGCAACTACGTGGTGGTGGCCGGTCCCAAGGGCCGCGACCTGCAGGAGCTTGCGGGTTACTTTGGCGAGAAGATCGTGCTCCTGGCCACGAGGCTGGGCCTTGGCAGCTGCTGGGTGGGCGGGACGTTCCGCCGCAGGTCCGTGGCGGGCCAGGTGGCTCCCGGCCACAAGCTGGCGTGCGTGATCGCGTTGGGGCACGGCGCGGAGCCGGGGCGGCCGCATCGCTCCAAGTCGATCGAGGAGCTGAGCAACACGCACGGCCTGGTGATGCCGGACTGGTTCCAGCACGGCATGCAGGCCGCGGCTCTTGCACCCACGGCCCTCAACCAGCAGCACTTCCTGTTCACGCTCGGGCGCGACCGACAGACCGTCACGGCGCAGTCCACCGGCGGCCCCATGAGCATGATCGACCTGGGCATCGCGGAGCTGCACTTCGAGCTCGCGAGCGGGCACGCAGTGAGCGGCAGCGCGCCGGCGCGCGCTACTGGGCCAGCAGCCCCAGCCTCACGCACGCGTTGAGGATGCCGTCGTGGTCAACGTCGTCGGTCACGAAGTCGGCCTGCTCCTTCACCTCGTCGTTGGCGTTGCCCATGGCCACCGTCGTGCCGCACACGCCAAACATGCCCAGGTCATTGCCGCCGTCGCCAAAGGCCACGGCCTCCTCTGGCGCGATGCCGTACATGTCGAGCACCTTGCGCACGGCACGGTCCTTACCGCCGTCCTTGGGGAACACGTCCACAAACTCGCTGGTCCAGCGCGTCATCTTTATGTGGCTGCATGCGTTCCTGACGATGTCCGTCTTGCCGGGCTCCAGGAAGACGTTGAGCTGGTAGATGTCTTCCTGCAGGGCCTTGTGGATGTCGTCCTCGGGATAGTAAAGGCCCACCTTGTGCTCGATGGCCTCCACGAGCGGGTCGTGCCCGCTCACAAACATGCGCTTGTCTGACATGAACATGCAGTTGTACAGGCCGGCCTCCACCTGCCCCACGATGGTCGCGAGGTCATCCTTGTCGAGCGTCTCCTGGTACAGGATGCGGTCGCGGTTGAGGATGAACTGCCCGTTAAAGAGGATGAACGCCTCAAGGCTGTCCAGCGGGATCTCCTCCACCGTGTAGGGCGCGCGACCCGTCGCGAGGAAGCACTTGATGCCGGCGCGCTTGAGCCCAGATAGCGCGAGCAGCGCGGACTCCGGCACCTTGTGCGTCGAGAAGGACAGGAGCGTCCCGTCCGCGTCGAAGAACGCTGCCTTGATCTTGTGGTCGACGGTCCATTGTGGCATGGTTGCTCTTCTCCCCTGGTCGTGGGTTGGTGTGACTGGTTGCGATTGTTATGACTGGCCCTCATGGCCGCCACGCGGCGCGCGGGCCTTGGACTGCCGCGGCGGGCGGGCGTTTGCGAGGTAGAGCAGGTGCAGGCCGCGCAGCGTGAGCGTGGGGTCCACCACGCACTCGTGCGCAAGCAGGTGCGAGAAGGACGCGGCGTCGTCGCCGGTGAGCACCACGGGGGCCAGGGCGCCCAGCTCGCGCTCGATGCGCGCGACGAGCCCGTCCACGCGGATGGCCTCGCCCAGCACCACGCCGGAAAGCATCGCCTCGCGCGTGGACTTTCCTATCACGTGGCTTGGCGCCGCCAGCTCGATGCGCGGCAGGCGTGCGGCGGACTGCGCGAGCGCGCTCGCCCCCAGCGCCAGGCCCGGCGCTATGACGCCGCCGGCAAAGTGGCCGGCCGCGTCGATCACCTCTATGTTGACCGTCGTGCCCATGTCCACGGCGATCGCGGGCGCGCCGAGCAGGGCCCGCGCCGCCACCGCGTCCGCGATGCGGTCCGGCCCCACCTCGGAGGGGTCGTGGTAGTCCATGCGGATGCCCGTCTTGAGGCCCGGCCCCACCACGAGCGCGCGCCGCTCGCACACGGCGTCGAGCGCGCGGCGCCACGGCTCCACAAGTGACGGCACCACGCAGGAAAGGATGCAGCCCGCAATCTTGCGGCTGGCTTCCGGCGCGTTGGCCACGGCCGCCGCCACGGGCGCGGGCGAGAAGGACGCGAACTGCGTGACCTGCAGCCGCGCCTCGTCCGCGGTCAGGCGCCCCGGCGTCGTGAGCTCGAAGGTGTCCAGCGGCTCGTCCCCCGCCGCGCCGTCCTGCGCAAAGATCCCCAGGCGCGTGGTCGTGTTGCCCACGTCCACGGCAAGCACGCGGCCTGCCGAGGCCGCCGCAGCATCGTGCGCCGCACTTCTCCCCTGGCTCATGGGCACCTGTTTGCTCCCAACGCTCCGTTGCCGACGTCTCACCTGTATACTCTAACCGTTTGCCCGGCTCGTCCGGCTTGGCAAACGGTCCGGTAACCCGACTCCCCACGCGGGGGAGCGGATATACGCAAAGGAGCTACATATGGACAACGGCAAGGCACGCGCCTCGTGGCGCGGCCAGCTGACGCTGCGCGGCGCCGTCATCGGCACCATCGGCTGCGTCATCATCACGGCATCGTCGGCCTACACGGCGCTCAAGCTCGGGGCACTGCCCTGGCCCATCGTATTCGCGGCGGTCATCTCGCTCTTCTTCCTGCGGCTGCTTGGGCACGCCAGCCTGAACGAGGCCAACGTGACCCACACCATCATGTCCGCGGGCGCCATGGTCGCGGGCGGGCTCGCCTTCACGCTGCCTGGCGCCTGGATGCTGGGCCTCGCGGACCAGTTTGGCTGGGTGCAGATCTTCCTGGTGGCCCTCTGCGGCACCGTGCTCGGCCTCATCTGCACGGCCCTCATACACCACCACTTCATCGTGGACACGGAGCTCGAGTTCCCCACGGGCACCGCGGCGGCCGAGACGCTCCTGGCAACGGAGGCGGGCGGCAAGACGGGACTCAGGCTCTTCTCGTCCATGGGCATCGCCGGCCTGTACAGCGTCCTGCGTGACGCCCTGGGCATCCTGCCCACGCTCCTGCTGCAGCTTCCCATTCCCGGCGTGAGCTTTGGCATCTACAACTCGCCCATGATGCTCTCCGTCGGCTTCCTTGTGGGCCTGGTGCCGCTCGCGTTCTGGTTTGGCGGCGCGCTGTTCGCAAACTTTGGCCTCATCGTGGGCGGAAGCGCGGCCGGCCTCTGGTCCACGGCGACCGCGCAGGGCATCGTGTCCAGCCTGGGCATGGGCCTCATGATGGGCTCCGGCATCGCCACCGTGGTCAAGGACATCCTGCCGCAGGTGGGCGGCTTCCTGCGCGATGCCCGGGGCGAGAAGGACGACGGCCAGGACTCGCGCTCCCTCGTGAGCGGCAGCCTGCGCACGGACGCCGGCATCTTTGGCCTGGGCACCGCCGCCGTGGTCGTGCTCGTCTGCATGGGGCTGGGGCTGAGCCCGCTCGCCTCCGTCGTCGTGGTGGCGCTCACCTTTGTCGCAACGATCATGAGCGCGCAGTCCTGCGGCCAGACCGGAATCGACCCGATGGAGATCTTCGGCCTCATCGTGCTGCTCGCCGTGGCCGCCATGGGCGAGAACGTGCAGGTCAGGCTGTTCTTCGTGGCGGGCGTGGTCGCGGTCGCCTGCGGGCTTGCGGGCGACGTGATGAACGACTTCCGCGCCGGCCACATCCTGGGAACCGACCCGCGCGCGCAGTGGCTGGGCCAGGCGCTGGGCGGCATCGTGGGCGCCGTGGTGGCCGCGGCCGTCATGTGCGCGCTGCTGGCCGCGTACGGCCCGGACGCCTTTGGCCCGGGCAAGACCTTCGTGGCCGCGCAGGCCTCCGTCGTGGCGACCATGGTCTCCGGCATCCCGAGCGTGCCCGCCTTCGTGATCGGACTCGCGGCGGGCATCGCCCTCTACTGGACAAAGCTTCCCGCCATGATGGTGGGCCTCGGCGTCTACCTGCCGTTCTACATGTCGTTCACGGCGTTTCTGGGCGCCATCGCCAAGGTCGTGTACGACCGCGCCACCGCCGGCAGGCGCGCCGCGCTCCCGCAGGACCAGCAGGCCGAGGCCACGGCCGAGCACGACCGCGCCGGCCTCGTGGTCGCATCCGGCATCCTGGGCGGCGAGTCCATCGTGGGCGTGATCATCGCGTTCGTGTCAGTCTTCGCGAGCCTGGCTGGGTAGCGACCGGGCATCGCGCAACTCGCGCGTAGCTTGCAGGAGCGCCGACGGCCCCAACGGGTCGCCGGCGCTCTTCTCATATGTATGTGTCCGTTGGCCAGCACGTACAGTCGGCGGGAGTCGTCCTTCTCCCCCTAGGCCTCCTGCGACGCGACCCGGCTCGCCCACCCCGCCGCGCAGTCGCCCGTCCACGTAGCGACCTGGAACACCGTATGGGATTGATTCCACATCGTTCGGAAACGGTTCCACATCGCTCGCGGCGGTTTCACTACCGCTCACCGTTTCATTAGCGGAATTCCGTGCAAAAACTTCCCTTCGGGTCCATCCTACAGGTATGAGAACGTTCCCACATATGGGAACAGGCTCGTGAGGTACTCGGAAAGGGAGGAAGAATGGCTCTGGACTACGCACAGGCCGCAAAGGAGGCGCTCGAGGCTGTCGGCGGTTCCGACAACATCGTGTCCGCCGCGCACTGCGCAACGAGGCTGCGTCTCGTGATCGCGGACGACTCCAAGGTCGACAAGGACAAGCTCGAGAACGCCGTCGGCGCAAAGGGCAACTTCTCCGCATCCGGCCAGCTGCAGATCATCTACGGCACCGGCACCGTGGACAAGGTGTACGACGAGTTCATCAAGCAGGGCGGCATCTCCGCCGCCACCAAGGCCGAGGCCAAGGAGGCCGCTGCCAACCAGGGCAACGCGTTCCAGCGCGCCATCAAGGTCCTGTCCGACGTCTTCGTCCCCATCATCCCCGCCATCGTCGCGTCCGGCATGCTCATGGGCATCATGGGCGCCCTCTCGTACATGGGCTCCGCCGGCATGATCGCGCTCGACACCAAGAGCGTCTGGTGGCGCATCGCGAGCCTCATCAACGCCTGCGCACTCGGCAACCTGCAGATCCTCCTGGGCTTCTCCGCCGCGACGGTCTTCGGTGGCAACCCCTACCTCGGCGCGTCGCTCGGCGCACTTCTCATCAGCTCCGACTTCATCAACGCCTACAGCGCCAGCACCGCCATCGCCGAGGGCAAGATGATCACCCTCTCCGTCATCCCCGGCCTCTACAGCATCGACTGGGTCGGCTACCAGGGTCACGTCATCCCCATCCTCGTCGGCGTCTGGATCCTCTGCTTCTTCGAGAAGCGCCTCCACAAGGCCGTGCCCGAGATGTTCGATCTGTTCGTGACCCCGCTCGTCTCCGTCTCCCTCGCCGCCTACATCACGATCCTCTTCATCGGCCCGATCTTCGTCTGGCTCGAGAACTCCATCCTCGGCCTGCTCATGTTCCTCCTCAAGGTGCCCCTGGGTATCGGCTACATCATCATCGGCCTCATCTACAGCCCGTCCGTCGTCACCGGCCTGCACCAGATGTACACCGCCATCGACGTCTCCATGCTCGCGAAGTACGGCGTGACCTACTGGCTGCCCATCGCGTCCGCGGCCAACATCGCCCAGGGTGGCGCCTGCCTCGCCGTGGCGCTTCGCACCAAGTCCGAGAAGACGAAGTCCCTCGCGGTTCCCTCCGGCATCTCCTGCCTGCTCGGCATCACCGAGCCCGCAATCTTCGGCGTCAACCTGCCTAAGATCAAGCCGTTCGTCGCCGGCATGATCGGCTCCGCGTGCGGCGCCCTCTGCTGCTTCGTCTTCCACCTGGCCGCCACCGGCACCGGCGTCACCGGCATCTTCGGCATCCTCCTGTGCATCGCGCAGCCGCTCCAGTACATCATCATGTTCGCCGTCGCCTTTGGCGTGGCCTTCGGCATCACGTCCTCGATCTACAAGGACGAGGAGGCCAAGGCGGGGCCCGCCAAGCTCGCGGCAGAGGCCAAGGCCGCCGCTGACGAGGAGGCCGCCCTCTCCAAGGAGGAGGCAGCCGAGGCCGGCGCCCCCGCAGCCGCCAAGCCCGAGACGCTCGTCTCTCCCCTCTCCGGCACGACCATGCCGATGACCGAGGTCCCCGACCCCGTCTTCGCGTCCGAGGCCATGGGCAAGGGCATCGCCATCACGCCCTCCGAGGGCAAGATCTTCTCGCCCGTCGACGGCACCGTGACCGTGCTGGCCGAGACCGGCCACGCCGTGGGCCTGCTGTCCGACTCCGGCGCCGAGGTGCTCATCCACATCGGCATCGACACCGTGACGCTCAAGGGCGAGCCGTTCAGCGCGCACACCACCGTGGGTGCCCACGTGAGCAAGGGCGACCTGCTCATGGACGTCGACCTCAAGAAGATCGAGGACGCCGGCCTGAGCACCGTGACCCCCGTCATCATCACCAACACGGCGGACTACGCCGAGGTCACCCCGCACGAGGGTACCGTGAACGCGGGAGACGCGCTCATCGACCTCAAGTAGCAGCCAGACGCACACCGTGGGCGGGGGCGGTCGCATGCGGCCGTCCCCGCCTTCAGACGAAAGGGACGTTATGAACGAGAAGAGCGTGGACACGCGCTGGCGGATGGCCTACCACCTCATGCCCCCCACGGGCTGGCTCAACGACCCCAACGGACTCTGCCAGTTCAAGGGCACCTATCACGTCTTCCACCAGTACTCGCCCGAGTGGCCCACGGGCAGGGAGCGCGGCTGGGGCCACTTCACGAGCCCGGACCTGGTGCACTGGGAGCACCACGGCATGGCCATCCACCAGGACATCCCCGAGGACGCATCCGGCGCCTACTCCGGCGGGGCGCTGGTGGAGCGCGACGCGGAGGGCCACGACGCGCTCCTCCGGCTCTACTACACGGGCAACGTGAAGGAGCCGGGCGACTACGACTACATCCACGCCGGCCGCCAGGCCAACGAGATCGAGGTCACGAGCGAGGACGGCTACACCCTTTCGCCCAAGCGCGTGCTGCTGAGAAACGCGGACTATCCGGACTTCCTCTCGTGCCACGTGCGCGACCCCAAGCTCTGGCGCGAGGACTCCGCCGAGGGCAGCTACCACATGCTCCTGGGCGCGCGCGACCTGGACGACCACGGCCGCCTGCTGCTGTTTGACTCCCACGACGGGGAGAAGTGGACGTACCGCTCCTGCCCCACGAGCATGGAGCCCTTCGGCTACATGTGGGAGTGCCCGGACCGCGTGGTACTCGACGGGCGGGAGTACGCGGGCTTCTCGCCCCAGGGGCTTCCCGACGAGGAGTGGCGCTGGCAGAACGAGTCCAACTGCGGCTACATCGAGCTGCCCGAGGGCGTGCGCCTGCTCGACGTGGACCGGCTGGACCAGCGCGAGTTTGTGGAGTGGGACCGCGGCTTCGACTTCTATGCGCCGCAGACGTTTGTGGACGAGTCCGGCCGCACCATCCTGTTTGGCTGGATGGCCGTGCCCGACGTTGACTACGAGTCCGCGCCCGAGGGCCTGAGCTGGATCCACTGTCTGACGGTGCCGCGCGAGCTTTCCCGCGCGCGCGACGGGCGCATCCTGCAGCGGCCCGTGGCCGAGGTCGCGTCCCTGCGCAAGGACACCTATGGGCTCGACGCGCGCGGCACCACGACGCTGCCGCGTCACCGCGCGGACGTGGAGCTTGCGGGCATCACGGGCGACGTGCGGCTCACGCTGGACGACGCGCTGGAGCTCGTGTGCGAGGACGGCGCCGCCTACCTGCGCTTTCTGGACGGCGCCGTGGGCGCGGGCCGCACGGAGCGCCGCGTGAGGATCGATGGCGTGGCGAGCCTGAGGGCCCTGGTGGACGAGTCGGCCGTGGAGGTCTACCTCAACGGAGGGCGCGAGGTCTTCTCCACCAGGTGGTTCCCCAGGAGGGACGACCTGGGCGTCACGCTCGCGTGCGACTGCGCGTCCGCCCGCGCCTGGACCATGCGCGACGTGATGGCCAACACCTACACTCGATAGCAGGGCGGAAAGCAGAGGGATTACGAACAGGAGGAGGAAGCCATGGCAGAAGTCACTGCTCTGGGAGAGGTACTGATCGACTTCACGGACGCGGGAACCTCGGAGGGCGGGCAGAAGCTCTTCGAGCGCAACCCCGGCGGGGCCCCGGCAAACGTGCTCGTGGCGCTTGAGCGCCTGGGCCACAAGACGGCCTTCATCGGCAAGGTGGGAGACGACATGCACGGCCGCTTCCTCAAGCAGGTGATGGACGACAACGGCGTCGACACCTCCAACCTGGTGATTGACCCCAACTTCTTTACCACGCTGGCCTTTGTGGCGCTGTCCCCCACCGGCGAGCGCACGTTCTCGTTCGCGCGCAAGCCCGGCGCGGACACGCAGCTGGCCCCGTCGGAGCTGGACCGCGACCTCATCGCGGGCTCGCGCGTCTTCCACGTGGGGTCGCTCAGCCTGACGAACGAGCCAGCGCGCTCCGCGACCATGACGGCGCTCAGGGTCGCCAAGGACGCCGGCGTCGTGGTGTCCTACGACCCCAACTACCGCGACACCCTGTGGGACGGCCCCGAGGTCGCGGCCGGGCAGATGCGCACCGTCATCCCCTACGTGGACGTCATGAAGCTTTCCGACGAGGAGTGCGAGCTCGTGACCGGCAGGCTCGAGCCCGCGATGGCGGCCGAGTGGCTGCTGGAGCAGGGCGTCAAGGTGTGCGTTGTGACGCTGGGAGCGGACGGCGCCTTTGTGGCGACGCACGACGGGTCCGCCGTGGTGCCGGGCTACGCGGCCGACGTGGTGGACACCACGGGCGCCGGCGACTCGTTCTGGGGCGGCTTCCTGGCCGGCATGCTGGAGAGCGGCCTCGCCCCCGCGGACGTGGACATCGCGGCCGCGCAGGGCTTCGTGCGCCTGGGCAACGCCGTCGCGTCGCTCACGGTGCGCGGACGCGGCGGCATCCCCTCCATCCCGGAGCGCAAGGACGTGGAGGCGCTTCTCGCCAAGTAGCGCACGCGCAAGGCAAGCGCAGGGGAGAAGGACGCGCGGCACCGGTCGTGGCGTCCTTCTCCCCCATCACCACGACGGGCTGCCCGCGGAATCCCCGCAGGCAGCCCGTCCTGTTTCGTATCGCATGCTGTTACCGCAGCCGGCGCCGCTGCATCGGCCCGGCCGCGTGCCGTCAGGCGCTAGCGCTGCGCGCGCTCCTGGAAGGCCGCGATGATCTTGTCGCCCATCTGGGACGTGCCCACGCGCTTCTCGTCCGGCGTGTCCTCGTCCGCCAGGTCGGGCGTGCGCCAACCGGCGTTGAGGACGTCCTCCACGGCGCCGGCGACGGCGTCCGCCGCCTCGTCCATCTGGAAGCTGTAGCGGAGCATCAGCTCCACGGAGAGGATCTGCGCGATGGGGTTCGCGATGCCCTTGCCCGCGATGTCCGGCGCGGAGCCGTGGCTGGGCTCGTACAGTGCGGTGCCCGAGCCGAGCGACGCGGAGGCGAGCATGCCGAGCGAACCCGTGAGCATGGAGGCTTCGTCGGACAGGATGTCGCCAAACGTGTTCTCGGTCACCAGGACGTCGAACTGCGACGGGTTGGCCACGAGCTGCATGGCGCAGTTGTCCACGAGCATGTCCTCGCCCTCGACGTCGGGATACTCCGCGTTCATGCGGTGGTTGACCTCGCGCCACAGGCGGGAGGTCTCGAGCACGTTGGCCTTGTCGACGGAGGTGACCACGCCGTTGCGGCGGCCGGCAGCCTCGTAGGCCCAGCGAATCACGCGCTCGATCTCGTACTCGGAGTACTCCATCGTGTCCGTGGCCTTGTCGCCCGCGGTGCCGTCCGCGCCCGCGCCCTCGACGCCGTGCTCGCGCCTGTGCTCGCCAAAGTACAGGCCGCCCGTGAGCTCGCGCACGATCAGCAGGTCGACGCCGTCAAGACGGTCCTCGCGCAGCGGCGAGGCGTCGCGCAGCGCCTGGTAGATGTGGACGGGGCGCAGGTTGAGGTACAGCCCCAGGTTCTTGCGGATGGCGAGCAGGCCCTGCTCCGGGCGCACCGCGCCGGGGGTCGTGTCGTTCCACTTGGGGCCACCCACCGCGGCCAGGAGGACGGCGTCCGAGGCCTCGGCCGCCGCCAGGGTCGCGGGCGGCAGCGCGCTCACGGGCTCGCCCGCCTCGCGCGTGGCGTCGATCGCGGCGCCGCCGATGAGCTGGTCCTCGCAGCGGAACTCCACGTCGTAGGCGACGCCGATCGCCTCGAGCAGACGCTTGGCCTCGGCCATGATCTCGGGACCGATGCCGTCGCCCGGCAGTGTGCAGACCTTGTACGTACGAGCCGCCATGCTATGCCTCCGCGTTCTTCTGGGCCATGAGGCGCTTGGTGCGCGCCACGAGGCCGCCCTCGTTGATGATCTCCTGGATGAAGGGCGGGAACGGCTGCGCCTGGAACGTGGCGCCCGTCGTCTCGTCCGTGATGACGCCGGTGTCGGCGTCCACGTCCACCACGTCGCCCTCGTGGATCGCGTCCACGGCCTCGGGGCACTCCATGATCGGCAGGCCGATGTTGATGGCGTTGCGATAGAAGATGCGCGCGAAGCTCTTGGCGATCACGACGGAGACGCCGGCGGCCTTGATGGCCACGGGCGCGTGCTCACGCGAGGACCCGCAGCCAAAGTTCTCCTCGGCCACGATGATGTCGCCGGGCTTGACGCGCTTGACGAACGTGGTGTCGAGGTCCTCCAGGCAGTGCTTGGCCAGCTCGGCCGGGTCGGACGTGTTGAGGTAGCGGGCGGGGATGATCACGTCGGTGTCGATGTCCCTGCCATAGCGGAAGACGGTTCCGTTGAACTTCATGGCTTCACTCCCTTGTGGTTAGAGGTCGGACGGCAGCGCGATGTGGCCGGCCACGGCGCTCGCCGCGCAGACCGCGGGGCTCGCGAGGTAGACCTCGGACGTGGGGTCGCCCATGCGCCCGACGAAGTTTCTGTTCGTGGAGCTCACGCACTTCTCGCCCGCCGCGAGGATGCCCATGTAGCCGCCCAGGCAGGGGCCGCACGTGGGGGTTGATACCACGCAGTGCGCGTTGATGAACACGTCCATGAGGCCCTCGTGCACGCACTGGAGCCAGACGCCCTGGGTCGCGGGAATCACGATGCAGCGGACGTTGGGGTCGACGGTGCGGCCGCGCAGGACCTCCGCGGCGGCGCGCATGTCCTCGATGCGACCATTGGTGCAGGAGCCGATGACCGCCTGGTCGATCTTGACGGAGCGGCTCTCGGCCACGGGATGCGTGTTGCTGGGCAGGTGCGGCCAGGAGACCTGCGGCACGATGTCCGCCGCGTCGATCTTGATGACCTGCTTGTACGTGGCGTCGGGATCGGAGTGGTACTCCCTGTACGGGCGCTCCGTGCGGCCCTCGAGCCACTTGCGCGCCACGTCGTCAACCTCGAAGAGACCCGCCTTGCCGCCGGCCTCGATCGCCATGTTCGCGATAGTGAGGCGACCCTCGACGGAGAGGTTGCGGATGGTCGAGCCCGCGAACTCCATGGCGCAGTACAGGGCGCCGTCCACGCCGATCTTGCCGATCACGTAGAGGATGATGTCCTTGGCCGATGCGCCGGCGGGCAGCTCGCCCTCGACCTCGAAGCGGATGGTCTCGGGCACCTTGAACCAGGCGCGGCCCGTCGCCATGCCCACGCCGGCGTCCGTGGAGCCCACGCCGGTGCTGAACGCGCCGATGCCGCCGTAGGTGCAGGTGTGGGAGTCGGCGCCGATTATGAGGTCGCCGGGGCCGACGATGCCCTTCTCGGGGAGAAGGGCGTGCTCGATTCCCATGCAGCCCTGCTCGAAGTAGTGGGTGATCCCCATCTCGTGGGCAAAGTCGCGCGTGACCTTGGTCTGCTCAGCGCTCTTGATGTCCTTGTTGGGGCTGTAGTGGTCGGGCACGAGGAAGATCTTCGTGGGGTCGAACACCCCGGCGCCGATCTCGCGCACCGTCTTGATGGCGATGGGCGCCGTGATGTCGTTGGCGAGCACGCCGTCGAGGTCGCACTCGATCAGCTGGCCGGGGACGACCTCCGTAAGGCCGGCGTGGTCCGCCAGGATCTTCTCCGCCATGGTCATGGGACGTGCCATATGGTCCTC
This sequence comes from Coriobacteriaceae bacterium, assembly GCA_003862195.1. Taxonomy (GTDB): domain Bacteria; phylum Actinomycetota; class Coriobacteriia; order Coriobacteriales; family Atopobiaceae; genus Parafannyhessea. The sequence continues at coordinate 37,564 of QOUO01000004.1, forward strand.
CTATCTCTCCTTGGCCGAGGCCACAAGGGAGTCAACAAACTGTCGCGCGCCGCGGGCCGACCTGCCGCCGCGCCTCGTGGCGAAGCGCTCCGCGGCAAGGTCGAGCTCCGCGTTGTCCATCTGGATGCCGGCGTCCGCCGCGAGCTTGTGGACGATGTCGAGGTAGACCCTCTTGTCCGGCTTGTAGAACGTGAGGTGGATGCCAAAGCGGTCGGACAGCGACACGACCTCCTGGATGGTGTCGCGCTCGTGCACCTCGTCGCCGTCGCGGTCGCTGAAGCGCTCGCGCACCAGATGGCGGCGGTTGCTCGTGGCATAGATCACCACGTTGTCGGACTTGGCCGAGACCGAGCCCTCCAGGATCGCCTTCAGCGCCGCGAAGTTGTCGTCGTCGGTCGAGAAGGACAGGTCGTCGATGAAGATGACGAACTTGAGCGGGTTCCTCGTGAGCTGGTCCAGGATTGCGGGGATGTCGCGCAGCTGCTCCTTGCGGACCTCCAGGATGCGCAGGCCCTCGGGCGCGAGCGCGTTGGCCACGGCCTTGACCGTGGAGCTCTTGCCCGTGCCGGCGTCACCCGTGAGCAGGATGTTCGCTGCGGGCAGGCCGCGCAGGAGCGCCCGCGTGTTGTCCAGGATGACCTGACGCTGGCGCTCGTAGTCCACGAGGTCCTCCAGGCGCTGCGGGTCGGGGTAGCGCACGGGCACGATCTGGTCGCGCTCCACGCGGAATACATGGTAGCGCGCGTACATGCCCCAGCCGGTCCTGCCGATGTTCTGCACGCGGTCCGCGTAGGCCGCGGGCAGGTCGACGGGCTCGTTCGTGAAGCGCGGCAGGAGCTCGCGCTCGTCGTCCTCGCTCACGGGCGCAAGCAGCTCGTCGGCCGTGAGGTTGGCGAGCATGTCCAGCGTCTCGAGCTCCCTGGCGGCCGCCGCGGCAAGCTCGGCGGGAACGGCACCGCCCGCGCCGAGCTGGCGCAGGTAGGCGTTCTCGTCGTCCAGCACCACGTTGCGCACGTGGGCGGAAAGGCAGCCGTCCTCGGCCTCGATCAGGCTCGACACGAAGCGCGCGTACGCCTCGGCGTACTTGCGCCCCAGACGGGGGTTGTCCTCGTCGTACTCCACGATCTTCTCGCCCAGGCGAACGCAGCGCGCGAGGGCGGACACGACCGGGTCGTCCAGCACGCCGCGGAACACCGCGAGCGACAGGAGGCCCAGGTCGACCCTGCGGAGCCCGAGCGCGGTCTCCTCCGTCGGCATTACTCCTCCCCCTCGCCGAGCACGGCGCCGTTGGCGCCGGAGCCCACGAGCTGCGCGTAGCGCTTGAGGTAGCCGTGGAGCTCCTTCTTCTTGGGCGAGAAGGACGCCATCCTGCGGTTGTACTCCTCCTCGGGGATCTTGAGCTCGATGCGGCTGTTGGGGATGTCGATCAGGATGGTGTCGCCCTCCTCGACGATGCCGATCGGGCCGCCGGACGCCGCCTCGGGCGAGACGTGGCCCACGCAGGCGCCGCGCGTGGCGCCGGAGAAGCGGCCGTCCGTGATGAGCGCGACGGAATCGCCCAGGCCGCGGCCCATGATGGCCGAGGTGGGGTTGAGCATCTCGCGCATGCCGGGGCCGCCCTTGGGGCCCTCGTAGCGGATGACGACGACGTCGCCCGGGTTGATCCTGCCCTCGTCGATGGCGTGCTGCGCGTCCTCCTCGCTCTCGAACACGCGGGCGGGACCCTCGTGGACGAGCATCTTGGGGTCGACGGCGGAGCGCTTGACGACGGAGCCATCGGGCGCGAGGTTGCCGCGCAGGACGGCAATGCCGCCCGTCTGGGAGTACGGGTTGTCGACGGAGCGGATGACGTCGTAGTCGAGCACGGGGTGGTTCGCGATGTTCTCGCCCACGGTGTGGCCCGTGACCGTCATGCAGTCGAGGTTGAGCAGGTCCTTCTTGGAGAGCTCGTTCATGACCGCGTAGATGCCGCCGGCCTCGTTGAGGTCCTCCATGTAGGTGCGGCCGGCCGGCGCGAGGTGGCAGATGTTGGGCGTGCGGGCGGACATCGCGTTCGCGTTGTCGAGGTTGAGCTCGATGCCGCACTCGTGCGCGATGGCCGGGAGGTGCAGCATGGTGTTGGTGGAGCAGCCGAGCGCCATGTCGACGGTGAGGGCGTTTGCGAAGGCCTCGCGCGTCATGATGTCACGCGGACGGATGTTCTTGCGGAGCATGTCCATGACGGCCATGCCGGCGTGCTTGGCGAGCTCGAGGCGCGCGGAGTAGACGGCGGGGATGGTGCCGTTGCCGGAGAGGCCCATGCCGATGACCTCGGTCAGGCAGTTCATGGAGTTGGCAGTGTACATGCCGGAGCAGGAGCCGCAGGTCGGGCAGACCTTGCAGGCGTAGTCCTCCAGGTCCTCCGCGCTCATCTTGCCGGCGGAGTAGCTGCCCTGCGCCTCGAACATGGACGAGAGGCTCGTCTTCTTGCCGTGGACGTGGCCCGCGAGCATGGGACCGCCGGACACGATGACGGTCGGCACGTTGACGCGCGCCGCGGCCATGAGCAGGCCAGGAACGTTCTTGTCGCAGTTGGGGACCATGACGAGCGCGTCAAAGCCGTGCGCACGGGCCATGCACTCCGTGGAGTCCGCGATGAGGTCTCGGGTGACCAGGCTGTACTTCATGCCGGTGTGGCCCATGGCGATGCCGTCGCACACGGCGATCGCGGGGAAGACCACGGGCATGCCGCCGGCCATGGCGACGCCCATCTTGACGGCCTCGACGATCTTGTCGATGTTCATGTGGCCGGGAACGATCTCGTTCTGGGAGCTCACGATGCCCACGAGGGGACGACGCATCTCCTCCTGCGTCCAGCCGAGGGCGTGGAAGAGGGAGCGGTGAGCGGCGTTGTTCGCGCCGAACTTTATCGCATCGCTGGCGAAGTGCTCGGTCTGCTGGGTGTTGTCCATTGGTGGCTTCCTTCCTTTTGCGCGCGGGCCTGCCACGCGCGGATGGTGTCCTTCTCGACCGTCTGCCTGGGCCGACTAGTCCGCGAGCGAGAAGCCCGCATCCTGCAGGTGCTGGCGGATGAGGTCGATCTGCGCCTGGTCGCGGGTCTCCATGCCCACGCGCAGGATGCAGCTCGAGATGGGCAGGTCGGGGTCCGTGAGGTCGTAGTCGACGGAGACGACGTTTGCGCCGAGCTCCGCGATGATGTGGCTGACCTGCTCGAGCTGGCCCGGCTTGTCCGTGAGCCTGAGCGAGAGCGTGACCTTGCGGCCGCTCATCGCGAGGCCGCGGTTGATGACGCGGGACAGGATGTTGACGTCGATGTTGCCGCCGCTGACCACGCAGACGACGCGCTTGCCCTGGACGGGCAGATGGCCGAACATGCAGGCCGCGACCGGCGTGGCACCTGCGCCCTCCGCCACGAGCTTCTGCTTCTCCATCAGCGCGAGGATCGCGGCGGCGATCTCGTCGTCCGAGACGGTCACGATGTCGTCGACGTACTTCTTCACCAGCTCGAAGTTGAGGTTGCCGGGGACCTTGACCTGGATGCCGTCGGCAAACGTGTTGGCCTGGTCGGACGCCGCCCACTTGCCCTCGTGGAACGCGTCCGCGAAGGCGGAGGCACCCTGGGCCTGGACGCCGTAGACCTTGCACTCGGGGCGCAGGCTCTTGACGGCGCACGCGACGCCCGAGATGAGCCCGCCGCCACCGACGGGAACGACCACGGCGTCGACGTCATCGAGCTGGTCGAGGATCTCGAGACCGATGGTGCCCTGGCCCGCGATCACGTCCTCGTCGTCGTACGGGTGGATGAAGGTGGCGCCGGTCTCCTCCTGCAGGCGGACGGCCTCGTCGTGGGCGTCGTCATAGGTGCCCTTGACCAGGCGCACCTCGGCGCCGAGGCGACGGGTGTTCTCGACCTTCATGATGGGCGCGCCGTCCGGCATGCACACGACGCTCTTGACGCCCAGCCTCGTGGCCGCGAGCGCGACGCCCTGCGCGTGGTTGCCGGCGCTGCACGCGATGATGCCGCGAGAGAGCTCGTCCTTGCTGAGGCGGTTGATCTTGTAGTATGCGCCGCGGATCTTGAACGAGCCCGTCACCTGCAGGTTCTCGGTCTTCAGGTGCAGGTCGAGGCCGTCGACCAGCGTCGGCGCCGCGATGAGGTCCGTCTTCCTCGCGACCCCGCGCAGGGTGTAGGCGGCGTTGTAGATCTTGTCTAGTGAGAGCGTCATGGGTTTCCTTTCCTGGCCGCGGGCGCGACCGTCAGGGGCGTTGTCTTGCTATACCGCAAGGAAGTTCGTGATGTGCTGGCCGCCAGGCACCATGGGCCTGACCATCTCGTCGCGGTCGAGCACCACGTCGATCACGTAGCCGTGGCCGCAGTCGAGCGCCTCGCGCAGCGCCGCCTCGAAGTCCGCGACGGTCGAGACGCGCCTGCCGTCGAGCCCATAGGCGCGGGCCAGGTCCGGCCATGAGGGCGGACGGTCGAGGTTGGTCTGGGAGTAGTGGCCGTTGTAGATGAGCGTCTGCCACTGGTGCACCATGCCCAGAACCTCGTTGTCATAAATGATCGTGATGATGGGCAGCTTGTAGTGCTCCTCGGTCGCAAGCTCGATGCAGTTCATGCGGAACGATCCGTCGCCCGTCACGTGGATGACGCGCCTCGTGGGGTTGCCCACCTGCGCGCCGATGGCCGCGCCGAGGCCGAAGCCCATCGTGCCGAAGCCGCCCGAGGTGATGAGCTGGCCGGGGTAGTCGTAGTGGAAGTGCTGGATGGCCCACATCTGGTGCTGACCCACGTCCGTCGAGACGATCGTGTCCTGCGGGCAGATGCGCGCGATCGCGTCGTTCACCTGCTTGGGGGTGAGGTGGCCCTCCTCCTCGTCGTACACGGTCTCGGTAGGATAGGAGAAGACGAACTCCTTCCATTCGGAGTGGTCGAGCTGGCCCTCCGGCTCGAGGCGCTTGAGCAGGAGCTGGAGCACCTGGCGCACGTCGCCCATGATGGCCTGCTCGCAGTGGACGTTCTTGCCGATCTCGGCCGGGTCGATGTCGACCTGGACGATCTTGGCCTTGGAGGCGAAGGTGTCCGGCTGGAGCGCGATCCTGTCCGAGAACCTGCAGCCAAACGCGAGCAGCAGGTCGCAGTTGTCGACGGCCATGTTGGACGCCTGGGAGCCGTGCATGCCGATCATGCCCGTGGTCAGGGGGTCACGACCCCTGAAGCCGCCGCCACCCATGACCGTGATGGCCACCGGCGCGTCGACCTGGTTGGCGAACTTGTTGAGCTCGCCGTTGGCCCTGCTGCGGACCACGCCGCCGCCGCAGATGATCATCGGGCGCTTGGACTCCAGAATCATCTGGGCGACCTTCTCGATGTCATCGGGATCGACCGCCGGCGGCTCGAGCGAGGCGCGCAGGTCGTCGGGAAGCAGGCCCGGCTTCAGCCTGGCGAGGTGCTCGGAGAGGTGCACGGGCGCGTAGGAGGTCATCTCCTGCGTGACGTCCTTCGTGATGTCCAAAAAGACCGGGCCGGGGCGGCCGGAGCGCGCCACCAGGAAGGCGGCCCTCACGACGTCGGCAAGCTCGCTCACGTCGGACACCTGGTGCGTCCACTTGGTGATGGGGCGCATGACGGCAGTGCTGTCGACCTCCTGGAACGAGTTCTTGCCCAGGAGCTTCTTCGTCACGTTGCAACTGATCGCGACGATGGGCGAGCTGTCCGCCATGGCCGTCGCGATGCCCGTCGTCATGTTGGTGGCGCCGGGGCCCGACGTCGAGAAGCACACGCCCACACGCCCGGTCGACCTCGCGTAGCCGTCGGCCGCGTGCGTCGCGCCCTGCTCGTGGCTCACAAGATAGTGGTTGATGCCGCTCGTCTGGTACAGCGCGTCGTACACGTCCAGGATCGTGCCGCCAGGATAGCCAAAGATGGTGTCGACGCCCTGCTCCTTCAGGCACTCGAGCAGAATCTGCGCTCCCGTAAGCTGAAGCTCCATCGGTCCCTCTCCCCTCGTCCTTCTCACCTTTGTTCGCTTGGTTTGCCTTGCCGATGCCTAATAAAAAGAGTCCCCGCCCAAAGCGAAGACCCACATGCGTTGCAACCCCTGGTAAAAGAGGTTGCAACTAGATAATAGCTAGAATTTCGGAGGAGAAGGACACGCATCCGCGAGTGCAAGCATCGGCTACCATCATCGGACGTCCTCCCCCAAACCACTCATGCCCGACATCGAGCGCAACGTTTCGTGATTGCATATGATGGCACGAAGCGCGGGGCCGAAACGCCGCGTGGCGGCGCTCGTAACAAAGTGGTTGCATAGCGGACGGAAACCTTAAGGTTGGGTCAGAGCCTGACGGCATCCGCCCTCGCGTGCTCCCTGGCCAAAAAAGGCGACCCCAGGAAATCCCGGGGTCGCCACAAAGCCGCGTTGGCGGGAACTAGTTGTTGAGGAGCTTGTCCTCGTCGTTCCAGGCATACAGAGCGCGGATCTTCTTGCCGGTCTGCTCCATCAGGGTCTCGGCCTGCTGACGACGCATAGCCTTGAAGTGGACCTGGTGGGACTCGTCGGACATGTCAAGCAGGAACTCCTTGGCGAACTCGCCGTTCTGGATGCGCTTCAGGTTGTAGCGCATGCCCTCCTTGGCGGCCTCGGTGATCACGTGCGGGCCGGCGGTGTAGTCGCCATACTCGGCGGTGTTGGAGATGGAGGAACGCATGCCGGAGAAGCCGCTCTCGTAGATCAGGTCGACGATGAGCTTCATCTCGTGGATGCACTCGAAGTAGGCGTTGCGAGGATCGTAGCCAGCCTCGACCAGCGTGTTGAAGCCAGCCTCCATCAGGTCGGTCACGCCGCCGCAGAGGACGTTCTGCTCGCCAAAGAGGTCGGTCTCGGTCTCGGTCTTGAAGTCGGTCTCGAGAAGGGCAGCGCGGGCTCCGCCGATGGCAGCGCCGTAGGCCAGGGCGAGGTCGAAGGCGTCGCCGGTGGCGTCCTGGTGAGCGCAGACCAGGCACGGGGTGCCCTTGCCCTCGAGGTACGTGGAGCGGACGGTGTGGCCGGGGGCCTTGGGGGCGACCATGATGACGTTGCAGTCGGGACGGACCTCGATGCAGCCGTAGTGGATGTTGAAGCCGTGCGCGAAGGCGATCGTCTTGCCCGGGGTCAGGTTGGGCTCGATGTCCTTCTTGTACATGGCGGCCTGATACTCGTCGTTGATCAGGATCATGATGATGTCTGCCCACTTGGCAGCCTCTGCGTTGGAGACGACCTCGAGGCCCTGCTTCTCGGCCTTGGCCTTGGACTTGGAGCCCTCACGCAGGCCGACCTTGACGTCCACGCCGGAGTCCTTGAGGTTCAGCGCATGGGCATGGCCCTGGGAGCCATAACCAATAATTGCGACCTTCTTGCCGTCCAGCTTGCTGACGTCGCAGTCCTGCTCGTGGAACATCCTGAATGCCATCTGACTTCTCCCTTTCGCTAGTCGGTTGATGGTGCTGGTAACTCTATGCATCACAGGCCCGCGCACGGGTCTGGGATTGCCTTTGTTAACACGCTCGCTATCTGGTCACATTTCCTACAAAATGGGACCGCTAGACGCTCGCAACGTTGCGCATGACGCTCGGTCCGCGCTCCAGGCTCACGACTCCCGTGCGGCAGACCTCCAGGATCTCGAAGTCGCGCATGAGGTCGATGAAGTTGTCGATGCGCCGGGATCCGCCGGCGATCCTAAACACGATGGAGTCGCGCGTGTAGTCCACAATCTTGGCCCTAAAGGCCTCGGCCGCGTCCAGTACCTGCGATCGCGTCGCCTCGTTGTTTGCCATCTTGATGAGGAGCAACTCGCAGCTGATGGAGTCCTCGGGGTCGAACTCCTTCCACGAGATCACGTCCGGCAGCTTGGCCAGCTGCGCCACGAGCTGGCGCTTGGAGCGCTCCTCGCCCTCGTACTGCACCGTGATGCGGCTCAGCTGCTCCGTCTCGGTCTCGGAAACGGTTAGACTCGTGATGTTGAACTGCCGCCGCCTGAACATGCTGGTCACGCGGTTGAGGACGCCGTACTCGTTCCGGACCATGATGGCGATGTTGTATGAGGTCATCTGCTACCTGCCCATCCTGGAACGCACGTCGTCCATGTTCACAATCAGCTCGTCCATAGAGGCGCCGATCTGGAGCACCGGCGTCACGAACTCGTCCTCGCCTATGGGGACCTCGATCAGCCGAGGCCCCGCGGTCTTCTCGTCCCTTTGGGCGAGAAGGGCATCCTCCAGGGCCTGCGTCAGCTCCTCGGGCGTCGAGACCCTCGTGGCCTGGGCCCCCATGCCCTCCGCGACCTTGCAGAAGTCGAGCCCGCGGTGCCTGAGCGTGGTCATCGCGTAGCGCTGCCGCTTGAAGAGCGACTGCATCTGTCGCACCATGCCCAGGACCCCGTTGTTCAGCAGCACGATGACCACGGGAATCTGGTTGTCCGCCGCCGTGACCATCTCGGCCATGTCCATCTCGAAGGACCCGTCGCCGGTCACCAGGATCGACGGCCCGCCCGTCGCGAGCGCTACCCCGTTGGCGGCGCCCATGCCAAAGCCCATCGTGCCGAGCCCGCCCGACGTCACAAAGGTCCGCGGCTTCGTGAACCGCAGGAACTGCGCGGCCCACATCTGGTGCTGCCCCACGTCCGTCACCACGGGCACGTCCTGCGGACGGACCGCGTTGATGGCCTCCATCACGTTCTTGGGGGTCAGCCCCTCTCGATAGTCCGCGTAGCCCCGCTCCTGGGCGCGCAGCTCCCTCACGTGACGCTGCCAGTCCTCGTGGGTGTTGGGCTCCACGTACTGCTCCACGTCGCGCAGGAAGGTCCGCACGTCGCTTCTGACCTCGACCAGGTCCTCCAGGCTCTTGCTGAACTCCGAGGAGTCCACGTCCACGTGGACGACCTTGCCGTTGGGCGCGTACTTGGTGCGGTCGCCCGTGGACCGGTCGTTGAAGCGGGCCCCCAGCGCGATGAGGCAGTCGCTCTCGTACATGGCCTTCGTGCTCGCGTAGTGGCCGTGCATGCCCTCCATCCCCAGGAAGCCGGGGGTGTCCGTCGGGATGGCGGATATGCCCATGAGCGAGCACCCCATGGGCGCGCCGATCTTGCTGGCGAGGTCGACGATCTCCTGCGAGGCGCCCGAGGCCAGCGCTCCCCCGCCAAAGTAGACGAAGGGCCGCCTTGCCCGGTTGATGGCCTCCGCGGCCGCCATGAGCTCCGCCTCTGGCGCACGCAGTGGAGAAGGGATTGGCGCCGGGGTCAGCGGCCCCTCCTCCACCACGGCCTTCTGCACGTCCGCGGGCACGTCCACCAGGACGGGGCCGCGCCTGCCGGTGTTGGCGAGCTCGAACGCCTCGCGCAGCACCTCCTGCAGCCTGCTCGCGTCGCGCACAAAGTAGTTGTGCTTCGTGATGGGCAGCGTCACGCCCGTGATGTCCAGCTCCTGGAACGCGTCCGTGCCAATCATCTTGTTGGATACGTTGCCCGTTATCGCCACCAGGGGGACGGAGTCGAGGTATGCGGTCGCGATGCCCGTTACCAGGTTCGTTGCGCCCGGTCCCGACGTCGCGATCACCACGCCCGTCTTGCCCGTCGCCCTGGCGTAGCCGTCGGCGGCGTGGCAGCCGTGCTGCTCGTGAGTCGGCTCGATCACGCGTATCTTGTCCGTCGCGTCGTAAAGTGCGTCGAACAGGTCGATCACCGTGCCTCCGGGATACCCAAAGACGGTGTCGATCCCCTCCGCGACGAGGGTGTCGACTATGACCTGCGCCCCCGTGGTGGCTCCCATGTGCTACTTCCCTTCGTTCGCGCGCTGGGTCTGGATCATTCGGTTGAGTGCGTTCACGTAGGCCTTCGCGGACGAGACGATGATGTCGTTGTCCGAGCCGCGGCCCGTGAACACGCGTCCGTCCTCTGCCTGGATGCGTACGGTCACCTCGCCCAGGGCGTCGATGCCGCGCGTAACCGCCTTGACGGCGAACTCCTGCAGGTCGCCGTGGACGGCCACGACCTGGTCGATGGCCTTGTAGGCTGCGTCCACCGGACCGGTGCCCGTCGCGCAGACCACGTGCTTCTTCCCCTGCTCGTCGCTGATCGTGGCGGTCGCCGTGGGTACCAGCGGGTCGCCGCAGGACACCTGCAGCGCGTCGAGCGTGTAGATGGCGGTCGCGTCGCGCTGGCGCTCCTGCACCATGGACTCGAGGTCCTCGTCGTAGACCTCCTTCTTCTGGTCCGCGATCTCGAGGAAGCGCTTGTAGATGTCGTCGTACTCCTCGGGCGAGAACGTGTAGCCCAGCTCCGCGAGGCGGTGCTTCAGGGCCGCGTGGCCGCTGCGCGCGGAGAGGATGATCTCGGAGCCGGCGGCGCCCACGTCCTCGGGGTTGATGATCTCGTAGGTGTCACGGGCCTTGAGGACGCCGTCCTGGTGGATGCCGGAGGAGTGCGCAAAGGCGTTGGCTCCCACGATGGCCTTGTTGGCCTGGACGTTCATGCCCGTGATGCGGCTGACCAGGCGGCTGGCGCGCGTGAGCTCCTGCGTGACCACGTCGGTGTGCGCGTCGAGCTCGTCGCCGTGCATCTTGATAGCCATGACGACCTCCTCGAGCGCGGTGTTGCCGGCGCGCTCGCCCAGGCCGTTGATGGTGCACTCGATCTGCGTCGCGCCGTTCTTGACGCCCGCGAGCGCCAGCGCCGTCGCCATGCCCAGGTCGTTGTGGGTGTGGACGCTGATGGTCACGTTCTCGATGCCGCGCACGTTGTCACACAGCCCCTTGATGCGCGCGCCAAAGTCATCCGGCAGCTGGTAGCCCGTGGTGTCCGGGATGTTGACGACGGTGGCGCCGGCGTCGACGGCCGCCTGGATCACGCGCTCGAGGAACTTCTGGTCGGCACGGCCCGCATCCTCGGCATAGAACTCGACGTCGTCCACGTACTTCTTGGCGTACTTGACGCAGTGGATCGCGCGCTCGATGCACTCGTCCTCGCTGATGCGGAGCTTCTCGCGCAGGTGCTGGGGAGAAACGCCGAGTCCCGTGTGGATGCGGGGACGCTTCGCGGTCTTGAGGGCCTCGGCCGCACGGTCGATGTCCTTGTCCACGGCGCGCGTGAGGCCTACTACTACGGCGTCGTCACCTGCGAGGCGGCCGATCTCCTGTACGGAGCGGAAGTCGCCGGGCGAGGAGATCGGGAAGCCAGCCTCGATGACGTCCACGTGCATGCGGAGCAGCTCCTGGGCGATAACGAGCTTCTCCTCGGTGTTCATGGAAGCGCCGGGGGACTGCTCCCCGTCGCGCAGGGTGGTATCGAAGATGTTGATCTTGCGGGTCATGCGTTGGCTCCTCTCGAATGGTGATGACTCGTAACGGTACAAGCAACCATCCGCCGAAGAATCCGACGCCGCATATATATGTGAGAATGACTATGCGAGCGCCAGACCCCGAGTAGCTCGGCGGGTCGAACCTACGCGCTAGCCAACAATGTAGTGTGGCCTAGCGCACGCTCGCTAGTAGGAGCCCATGTACGGCACCAAGTACCACGCGGCTGGCCGCGAGGTCGGTGTCAACCATGTTCGAAACGATGAAGTTGGTCATCGCTTGGGCTCCTTTGAACGACACGCCCACTTGGACGCGGTGAGGGTACTATCGCACTTCCCGAGCGACCGGGAGGCCAAAATTCCCGGTCATTCTCTAAGCCGAAACAATTGGTCGAAAAAGGACGTCTCACCCACTTCCCTTCGTCATCTTCATTATCTTGCAGATATCTTTCATTTAACTTTATTATTGCTTTTAACATGCTTTTAAGTTACTATTGTTTCACGAACAGTTGTTCTACAGATTGGAGGCGGCTATGGGTATGGACGAAGCAACGTTGGTGCAGCAGGTGAACGCGCGCTGGAGGAATCTGACCATTGCGGACGATTTCGTCTTCGGCAAGGTGATGCAGAATCCGGACGTCTGCAAGGACGTGCTAGAGGCAATTCTCGGAACTCCGATAGACCATATCGACTACATCGGTAGGCAGGATGATCTTGACGTCTCGCCTTTCGGTCATGGCGTACGCCTCGATGTCTATGTGAGAGACAACCTTGGAACCGTGTATAACGTGGAGATGCAGGCCACTAATACCCATGAGCTTCCCCAGCGTGCACGCTACTATCACTCGATGTTGACGTTCTCTCAGTTGGAGCGCGGGGAGCGCTATCGTGCGCTCAAGGACTCGTACGTGATCTTCATCTGCGGGTTCGATCTGTTTGGCATGGGACGCAGGGTATACTCATTCCAAAGCCAGTGCGTGGACGATCCAGATCTCTCGCTCCATGACGGCCTGCACACGATATTCCTTGCGGCTAGCTCACCTGCGGAGCCAGACGAAGGCCGTCAGATAAACGAGCTGTTGGACTATGTCTCGACTGGTAAAGTGACGGGCACACTCTCGTCCAAGCTTGACCATGCCGTCTCCCAGGTCATGGAGAACAAGGAATGGAGGCTCGAGTTCATGATGCAGGTTATTAAGGACCAGCTCAATGTAGATAAGGGCCATGAGCTTGGCCTAAAGGAGGGCCTGGAGCTTGGTCGCCAGAAGGGCCTCGAGGAGGGCCGGCAGATCGGCGAGGCCGAGGGCAAGAAGGCCGGGCTCGAGGAGGGCCGGCAGATCGGCGAGGCCGAGGGAAGGCAAACCGGAATCGCGGAAGGCGAAGACCGGTTTGCCAGACTCGTGTCCCAGCTCGACAAGGACGGGCGATCTAAAGACATCATCCTCGTAGCGAAAGACAAGGAAGCCAGGGACCGACTGTACGCGGAGTACGGAATCTCATAAAGGCATCAGGACATTCGCCGTACGACAATAAGAAGCACATTCGCCCCGCGCTTCCCCATTAGATGAGAAAATCGCCCGCACCATGAATCAAATCAGGGGTCGTTCTTCTCGTTCGAAATACCGCATCGAACAGCGATACGAGAGAAGAACGGCCTCGTGGTTTTAAATTCCTACTACATTTGTAGTAATTTGCTGTTCATGTTGCAGTTGCAACAATCTTTAGCAATAGGTCCCGATAGCGTATGCGGTGTGAAAAGGCTTCGCACCACCAACCAAATCGGAGGCTCGCATGGCAAAGTATCTCGATCTCAACAAGAGTGTCCACGACCTCGTGGAGCAATATCCGGAAATCGTGGACGTGATGGTCTCGCTGGGCTTCACGGAGATGGCCAAGCCTGTGGCGCTCAACTCCGTCGGCCGCGTCATGACCATCCCCAAGGGTGCCCAGGTCAAGGGCATCTCCCTCGACAAGGTGCTCGACACCCTGAAGGATAACGGCTTCACTGTCGATAACGAGAGCGCCGGCACGGACTCCCAGCCCGGCGTTCCCGCACAGCTGGCCCCCACAAGCAGCCAGGCGCCCGTCGCAAAGCCTGCCGCGGAAGACGGCAGCGCGGACCAGGGGGTGCACGGAAGGCAGCAGCTGCTCCAGAGCTACGTGGCGCGCCTCTCCGCGGGTGAGCCGCTCGAGGACGTGCGCACCGACTTCGTTGCGAACTTCGAGAACGTAGATGCGGCGGAGATCGCACGCGCCGAGCAGACCCTCATCGAGGGCGGCGCCAAGATCGAGGACGTCCAGAGGCTCTGCGACGTTCACTCCGCCCTCTTCCACGGTGCCACGAAGGAGGAGAAGATCGCGAACGCCGAGAAGGCGGTCATGGACTCCCTCGCGACCAACATGGGCACGGGATCGGACTTCCAGACGAAGGTCCTCACGAACATCCCCGGACACCCGGTCCGCGTCTTCTCCCTCGAGAACGACGCCATTGGCGCAGCCGTCGCTGCAGCCAGGAAGGCGCTGGGTACGGATGCGGAGCGCGAGCAGATCTCCAAGCTCCAGCAGGTGGGGATCCACTACTCCAAGAAGGGCGACCTTCTCTACCCCATCCTCAAGGTCAATCACGGCTACAGCGGACCCGCAGACGTGATGTGGGGCGTCGACGACGAGATCCGCGGAGAGCTCCACTACCTCGCCGGGGCATCCAATACCGACGACGCCTGGAGGGAGCGCGCGGAGGCCGTGCTCACCCGCGCGGAGGAGATGGTCTACAAGGAGGCCAACATCCTGCTTCCCCTCTGTACCGACAACTTCACCGACGACGAGTGGCTGAGGATGTACTTCGACCTGAAGGGCTACGACCTCTGCATGGTCGACGAGGAGACCGTCGGCGTTTGGAAGACGGGCGAGAAGTACATCCTCACCAACATGAAGGCCTCGTCCAGCGTCTCGGGGACCGACGGCGAAGACAAGGACCTTGGCTCCCTCATCAACCTGCCGTCCGGCAACTTCACGCCCGAGCAGCTTGACGCCATGCTCAACACCATCCCCCTCGAGATCACCTTCATCGACGACGAGGAGGTCAACCGCTACTGGAACGACGACGGGGAGAAGAAGCTCTTCAAGCGCCCCGCCTCCGCCCTCGGGCGCAAGGTGTGGAACTGCCACCCGCCCAAGGTCCAGCAGATGGTCAAAGGCGTGATCAACACGCTCAAGACCACCTCCCAGAAGTCCGTGGACATCTGGATGGAGAAGGGCGGGGAGCCCGTGCTCGTGCGCTACATGGCCGTGCGCGACCGCGAGGGCAACTACGTCGGCACCATGGAGTGCGTACAGCGCATGGGCTTCGCCAAGGAGCACTTCCTCGGCTAGTCCGCGCTCCCCTTGGCGCGGGTCGCGCGCTCCATGCAGAGCAGCGGCACCACCATCACCACGGCCAGCACGAGGTACGCGGACCTGGTGCCCAGCATCGTCGCATGTGCGACGTTGCTGGCGCCGGCCTGCGCCGCATTGACGATGGCGCTTGCGACGCTCGTGCCCAACGCACCCGCAAGCTGCTGCAGCGTGTTGATGACGGCGTTGCCATCCGCGCGGGTCTCCGCAGGCAGCTGCTCCAGCGACGTGGTCATGGTGTTGCCAACCATGAGGCTCTGGCCAAAGGCGAAGCACACGTATATGGCCGTGGCCGCTGCCGTGTGAAGGTTACCGCTGAACAGCTCGAGCAGGATGACGCCGAGAAGCGCACAGGACGCACCCGTGAGGATGGGCCTCCTCGCCCCCAGCTTGTCCAGGATCTGGCCCGAGAGCGGTGCCATCAGCGCACCGACGAAGCATCCGAGCAGCAGGATCGAGCCCGCCTCGGTTTGCCCCGTCCCCATCACGAGCTGCGAGTAGTTGGGGAGGAGGAACGAGAGTCCCAGCACCGTGAACTGCAGGGTCACCAGCGCGACGACGCCCAGCACGAAGCGGCGCTTGCCGAACACCGAGAGGTGCACGAGCGGCACGTCCACGTTCTTCTCGTGCCTGACGAAGAGCGCGAGCAGGCAGACAAAGCCGGCAAACAGGGCAAGTTGGGCGGGACTCCCCCATCCCAGCCTCGAGCCAAAGTCGACCGCGAACACGAGGCACACGAAGGAAAGCGACAGGAGCACCCACCCGAGCGCATCAAACTTGCGCTTCTCCACGGGATGGCTCTGGCGGATCGAGAAGATGCCGAGCACGAACGCGACGATCAGCACGGGGAGAAGTGCGGCGAAGATCGCTCGCCAGCCAAAGTTCTCCGCGAGCCAGCCACCGACCGAGGGACCGACCGCCGGCGCCATCGCGGTCACGAGCGTGCCGATGCCCATCATGACGCCCATGTTCTTTGTCGGGGCCTGCTCGGTGATGATGTTGAACATGAGCGGGAGCGCGATGCCCGTGCCGATGCCCTCGAGGATGCGGCCGCAGAGCAGCATGGGGAAGCTCACCGCCGTGAGGCCCGTCACGATGCCGGCGATGTAGAAGCACATCGACACCGTGAACACGGTCTTTGTCTTGAACCTGCGGTTGAGGTAGGACGAGGTTGGGACGATGGACGCAAGGACGAGCAGGTAGGACGTGGTCATCCACTGCACGGTGGCTGTGTCGATCTTGAACTCCGACATGAGCGTGGGAAACGTCACGTTCATGGCGGTCTCTACGCACACGCCCGAGAACGACATGATGCCCGCCGCGATGACCGAAAGGACGAGCCGCGCGTCGAGCCTTCTCTCGAAACTGGTTGGTGCTTCCTCTGACATGCAATTCTCCAATGTTCGGATTCGTGCCGCGGAGATGTCTTGGTTCCGCTCGCACAAAAGGAGACTGTAGTCAGACCCTTAGAGTGATGTTTTCAGTTTCGGCGTCGCTCGCGTATCTCTCGGACTTCTTCACGATTCCGAGAATCTCAATCGCGACCCGCGCACTTTTTGCCGCGTCAGAGCGTGTTGTTGCTGACGATCCTCTGGAACCGCTCCGCCTTCACGGGCATGCACGTGAGCTCGAAGTCACCGTCCACGGCGACCACGAGCGCGATTCCCGCATTGGGCACGCGCATCGTGGTGCTCGTGATCCTGCGCGAGAACGCCGTCATCTTCGCAAACTCCTGTACGACGTAGCGCACGTAGGCACCGTGCCCCACCACGAGCACGTTGTCCCCGTCCGAGCTCTCCTTGTACATCTTCTTGAACGCACGGCGCACGCGCTCGCGCACCTGGGCGCCGCTCTCGCCTCCCACGGACGAGAAGTCCTGCCTGAGGAAGCACCTCGCGAACGCAAGGCGGTTGCCCTTGTAGGGCTTGCCGTCGATGCCGCCAAAGTCGAACTCCCTCAGTCCCTCGAGCGTGCGCCTCTCGACGTCACGCCCCTCGAGCAGCACGTCGGCCGTCTGCTGCGCGCGCCCCAGCGGCGACACGAAGCACCGCGCGAAGTCGACGTCCGCCAGGACCTTCGCACTCTCGCGAATGGTGGGGACGCTCTCCTCCACGAGCGGCGAGTCCACGCGGCCACCCTGGATGATGCCGTCGCGGTTGAACTCGGTCCTGCCGTGGCGAACGTAGTAGAAAGTTACTCTCTTCATGAAACCCAGCCCCTCGCGCCATGCCGGCCGGCGGCGCATTGCGGACCCTGTACCAGCCCACTCAGTATGATTGATGCCCCTACCCTGGAAAGTCCGTGGCGGAGAAGAGCACCAAGACCATACCAAACTCACCCACGGCGGCAGCGGGCACAAATCGTTGTGGGCTTGGTGTGTACTCGCGGTCCCGAAAACGGGCGGCTCGTACCATAGAGGGGTCGAAGGGAAGGCCGATGGACATCACGGAAATCGCCCGCATGGCAGGCGTGTCTCGCTCAACCGTTTCTCGCTACCTCAACGATGGCTACGTGTCCACGGAGAAGCGCGAGGCCATCAAGCGCGTGATCGAGGAGACGGGCTACACCCCCTCCCAACAGGCCAAGACCCTGCGCACCGGCAAGACGGACGTAATCGGCGTCATCCTCCCCAAGATCAACTCCGCATCCGTCAGCCGCATCGTCGGCGGCATCACGAGCGTGCTGAACGACCGCGGTTACCGCCTGCTGCTGGCCAACACCAACAACAACGGCAGCGCCGAGGTCGACTACCTCCGGCTCTTCTCGGAGGGAAACGAGGTCGACGGCATCATCCTGATCGCCACCTACTTCGACGACGCGCACCTCAAGGCCATGGCAAACCTCAGCGTCCCCATCGTGATCATCGACCAGGAGCTCGGCGGCTACTCGTGCGTCTACCAGGACGACTACCACGCACTTCTCGACCTTACGCAGATCGTGCTCAGGCATGCCGAGCACCCGGCCTACGTGGGCGTGTTGGAGAAGGACGTCTCTGCCGGGCACAACCGTCGCCAGGGGTTCCTGGACGCCTGCGCCAAGGCCGGCGTGGAGGTGCCCGAGCGCGCGTGCGAGCTGGCGGACTTCACGGTCGACTCCGGCTACGAGGCCACGGAGCGCCTGCTCGACGCCTACCCCGAGCTCGACGCCGTGGTGTGCGCGACGGACTCCATCGCGTACGGCGCCATGACCTGCCTGCACGAGTTTGGCCATGCCGTGCCAGACGAGGTGCAGGTGTGCGGCGTGGGCGACTCCGACCTGTCGCAGATCGTGACGCCCACGCTCACGACCGTCCACTTCTTCTACTGGACGTCCGGCACGGAGGCAGCACGCATGCTGCTCGAGCGCATCGCGGACCGCACCACCGTCGCACGGCAGCTGCGCATGGGATACGAGGTTCGCGTGCGCAACTCCACGCTGTAAGCTCCGCGCGGTAGGCCGGCCGCACCGCCTCGCTGGCGCCCCTACGAGAGCCCGTTCGCCACGGTCGAGGGGTCGCCGCCCGACTCCACCACCTGCATCATGGTGGCCAGCTCCTGCGTGTTGGCGACCACGTATGAGACCCCTCCTATGGTCTGCGTGGTCGAGGGGATCGACGCGGAGTAGATGGTGGGCGTGCCCACCGCGAGCCGCGCGAGCAGCGGGATGATGTTGTAGCAGCGCATCGTGGTGGAAAGGAGCCCTCCCATGGCCTTGCCCACCGTGGGGAGCGCCAGCGGGTTGGAGAGCGCCTTCTTCATGATGGCCTCAATCAGGATCCGCTGGTCCTGCTGGCGCTGGTAGTCGCCGTTGGCAAAGCCGTGCCTCACGCGCGAGAAGAGCAGCGCCGTCTTGCCGTCCATCGTGTACGTGCCGGCCGACATCACGAGGCCCGTGTAGTTGGGTTCGTTTATGTCCACGGGGACGTTCACGGTCACGCCGCCCAGTGCGTCCACCAGCGTCTGCACGCCGTCAAAGTGGATCAGCGCCACGTGGTTGATGCTCACGCCCAAGAGGCTCTTCACGGCGGCAGCGGCACCCGCCGCCCCGCCATATGCGTAGGCCGCGTTGATCTTCTGCGTGCCGTGGCCCTCTATCGTCACCATCGTGTCACGCGGGATCGAGACCATGGTCACCTTGGCCTGAATCGGGTCGATGCGGCACAGGATCATCGTGTCCGTGCGGCTCACGGTGTCGCCCTCGCGCGCGTCCGAGCCGAGCAGCAGCACGTAGTACGGCGTGAGCGGGATGTGCGCGGACGTCTGGCCGGAAAGGCTCTGCGCCTCGGAGTCGGAAAACGCGATGCCCTGGTCGATGGGCACGCAGATCAGCACGTACAGCGCCACGAGGATGCCCAGGATCAGGAGGACCACGTTCCTTGCCCTATGGGGGTGCTCACGCCGCGGCTCCATCGCCCTTCTCGCCCGGCGCTCGCGAAGCCGTTCGCGCAGGCTGCCGCCACCGCCCTCGGAGGGCTGGCCGTAGCCGCCATACTGGTCGCCGTAGCCGTCCTGATAGCCGTAGCCGTCGCCGTACTGCTGGCCGTACTCGTCGTACTGTTGCCCCCGGTAGGGCTGGCCGTACTCGTAGGCGTTGCCGCTTGCGTCGCGCGAGAAGCGCGAGCCCTGCTGGGCCGCACCACGCCCGTGAGCGGCGTCGCGCAGCGCGCTCGAAAGTCGCGAGCGCCTGCTCACCACCGCGCCGCCGCCGGACGGCGCGCCGGAGCTCGCGGCGGGCGCCTTGCCCTGCCGCCGCGCCGTGTAGCGCCGGGGGTCGTCGTAGTCGTACTGCGTGTCCTCGCCCTGGTCGCCGTCACCCGGCCGATACTCGCCCATGCGCACCTCCTAGCGCGCGTCCCCACGCGGCTCCTCGCCGCGCGCGAAGACCTCTATCATCTCGTTCGTGAGGCTCGACGTGTCCTCGTGCGAGGTCGGCAGGTCCTCGCGCCGGACCCAGCGCGCCACGGAGAGCTCCACGTGGTCGGGGTGTGCCGCCGTCGGGTCGCCGTCCACGTCCGCGAAGAACCCCATCAGCAGCGAGTCGGAAAACGGCCACGGCTGGCTCTTGTAGAAGCGGAGGTTGCTGACCCTCAGGCTCACCTCCTCCATCACCTCGCGCTCGATGGTCTGGCCCAGGGTCTCCCCCACCTCGCAGAAGCCGCTCACGAGCGCATAGTGCTTGATGCGCCCCTGCGCAAACTTTGTGAGCAGCAGCCTGTCGCCCCAGCAGATGCCCACGATGATGCAGGGATTGATGCGCGGGTACACCACGTTGCCGCACGAGGGGCACACGAGCTCGCGGCTCGTGGCAACGTGTCCCAGCTCCGCCCCGCAGCGCCCGCAGTAGCGGTTGTTGCGGTACCACCGCCACAGCTGCATGCCGGCCGTCGCCGCGTACGCGAGCCAGCGCGGCTCGTAGAAGCGCATCGTCTGGATTGAGGCAAACACGAAGCCCGCCGGGCACTCCACGGCGCCCGTGTCGATGGCGGCGTCGTCCACCAGGAAGAACCGCGCATCGCCCACGCTAAAGAGGTAGCGCAGGCAGAGGCTCTCCACGGTTTGCGAGCCCGCGGCCGAGCCGCCCGTCCAGTCCCGAACGCGCGGCAGCACCAGGCGGCCGTCCTTCTCCGCCAGAAGCGTGCCCGAGCCCTGGTACGCGAGGGCGTAGTCCCCCGGCTCGGGCTCCACGGCCCGGTAGGTGATGTCAAAGCAGCGCTCGCCGATGTCCTGAATCACGTCTGCCCCCTTATGTGCACTGCAAGCAGGGTACCACGGCGCCCCCGTACGCGCGGAGGGACCCCGCTGGCGCGGAGTCCCTCCATCAAGGTGCTATGTTGCTGCAGGCGTCGCGCAGGCGCGTGTGGCATTCGCCGGGCGAGAAGGACTACTCGTCGTTGTCGCCACCGGTCGAGGACATGGCGGCCGCGGAGTTGTCCTGGCCCACGACGTCGCGCCAGCTCCACTCCGTGAAGCGCGGGTGGTCGTAGCCGTTGTCGACCGCGAACTGGAAGGCCTCGTCGCGGAAGTCGCGGTACTCGCGGATCTTGTCGGCGTACTTCTTGGCGTCCAGGAGCTCAAGCGCGTGCGCGGTGAGGGCGTAGCGGTCCATCTCGTTGAGGCGCAGCATGTCGAACGGCGTCGTGGTTGAGCCCTCCTCCATGTAGCCGTGGACGTGGAAGTTGTCGTGGTTGGGGCGGCCGTGGATGAGGCCGTAGATCGTGTGGGCGTAGGCGTGGAACGCGAAGAGCACGGGCACGTCCTCGCCGAACATGGCCTTGAACTCGTCGTCCGTGAGGGAGGCGTCGTTCTCCTCGTGGTCCTGGATCGCAAGGAGCTTGACCACGTTCACGAAGCGCACCCTGATGCCCAGGTCCTGCAGGGCGTCGGAGGTCGCGAGCATCTCGAGCGTGGGGACGTCGCCGCAGCAGCCGAGCACGATGTCGGGCTTCTCGCCGTCACGCACGTTGCCTGCCCAGTCCCACACGGCGGCACCGCGGTCGAGCTCGGCCTGGGCCTCGTCGATGCTCTGGAACGTAGGGGCGGGCTGCTTGCCCGCGAAGATCGCGTTGATCTTGTTGGTGGACTTGTAGGCCTCCTGCGCAACGCAGAGCAGCATGTTGGCGTCGGCCGGGTAGTAGATCTGGGTCACGTGGTCGTTGTGGAAGTTCTTGTTGAGCAGCAGGTCCACGAAGCCCGGGTCCTGGTGGCTGAAGCCGTTGTGGTCCTGGCGCCAGACGTGGCTGGACAGCAGGATGTTGAGGGAGGCGATGGGCTTGCGCCAGGGGATGTGGCGCACGGTCGCCTCGAGCCACTTGGCGTGCTGGTTGATCATGGAGTCGACCACGTGGATGAACGACTCGTACGAGCTCCAGACGCCGTGGCGGCCGGTGAGGATGAAGCCCTCGAGCAGGCCCTCGCACTGGTGCTCGGACAGCTGCTCAATCACGCCACCCGTCGTGCTGAGGTAGGTGTCGTTCTCGGGGTCGGCGTTGAAGCCAGCGTCCCACTGCTTGTCCGTGAGCTTGTAGGCAGCCTGCAGGCGGTTGGAGGCCGTCTCGTCAGGACCGAAGACGCGGAACTTCGTGAGGTTGAGCTTGAGCACGTCGGCCGTGTAGTTGCCGAACACGCGGGAGGCCTCGGTGGTTCCGTAGCCATGGCCCTTCTCGGCCACCGGAATCTCGTAGTCGTGGATGTCGGGAAGCTCGAGGTCCTCGCGGATCAGGCCGCCGTTTGCGTTGGGGTTGGCGCCCAGGCGCAGGTCGCCCTTGGGCATGAACTCCGTGACCTCCGGACGCAGGGTGCCGTTCTCGTCCCAGAGCTCGGCCGGCTTGTAGGAGCGGAGCCACCCGCGCAGGACGCGGAAGTGCTCGTGGGTGTCCTTGGCAGAGGTCAGGGGCACCTGGTGGGCACGCCAGCTGCCCTCGGTCTTCTTGCCGTCGATGTACTTGGGGCAGGTCCAGCCCTTGGGGGTCTTGAAGATGATCATCGGGTAGGCGGGGCGGGCCGTCTCACCGGCGAGCGCGCGCCACTTGATGTCGCAAATCTCGTTGAAGACCTGCTCGAGCAGTGCGGCGAAGCGACGGTGGATCGAGATGTGGGACTCGTCGTCGAAGCCGGCCACGAACGTGTAGGGGTGGTAGCCCATGCCGCGGAAGAACTCGTCGCGCTCCTCGTCGGAGATGCGGGCCAGGATCGTGGGGTTGGCGATCTTGTAGCCGTTGAGGTGCAGCACGGGCAGGACGATGCCGTCCGTGAGCGGGTTCACGAGCTTGTTGGTCTGCCAGGACGTGGCGAGCGGGCCAGTCTCGGCCTCGCCGTCACCCACGACGGCAAAGGCAAGCAGGCTCGGGTTGTTGAGGACGGCGCCGTAGGCGTGCGAGAGCGTGTAGCCAAGCTCGCCACCCTCGTGGATGGAGCCGGGGGTCTCGGGCGCGAAGTGGCTGGGGATGCCGCCGGGGTAGCTGAACTGGCGGAAGAACTTCTCGAGGCCGGCCTCGTCGTCCGTGATGTCCGGACGGATCTCGCGGTACGTGCCGTCGAGCAGCGACTGCGAGGTGCCGGCGGGTCCGCCGTGGCCCGGCCCCATGAAGAACACGACGCTCTGGCCGTGGTCGTGGATGAGGCGGTTGACGTGACCCATGAGGAAGTTGATGCCGGGGGTCGTTCCCCAGTGACCGACAAGGCGGTGCTTCACGTCCGCGCGGCCGAAGTCGCGGGTCTCACCGGTCTTCTCGTCCACCCAGTCCGAGCGCATGAGCGGGTTGCTGCGCAGGTAGATCTGGCCGACGGACATGTAGTTGGCGGCGCGCCAGTACCTGTCGACCCACGCGAGCTCCTCCTCGGCGACGGGTGCGTCGAGCTTCTTCCAAGGGGTACCAAGGTCCATGTGGACTTCCTTTCGAATGTGCCCCGCGAGGGGGCTGGATTAGCTGGGAAAAGCGCCTAGGCGAGCTCGCCCTTGGACTTGAGGAAGCCCTCCAGGCCGGCCTTGATCTCGTCCGCGTCAACGATGTTGCGGACGCTCACCACGTAGGGAAGGTCCTTCTTGCCCTCGTCCTCGAGGATGAGGCCGAGGTCGGACATGGTGATGATGAGGTCGCCGTCGAAGTCCTTGATCTGGTCGACGGAGCCGTGCTGCGTGCTGATGGGCCAACCCTCGTTAGCCACGACCTGCTGAACCCTGGTCTCGAGGATTGCGCTGGAACCAACGCCGGCGCGGCAGCACACAAGCGCCCTGTACTTAGCCATTGCCCGCTCCCTTCTGGCGCGCCTTCGCGCCACGTGCGCGGCGACGCGCCGGAATCCATCCGACCGCCGGGCCGCGCGTCCGTCAAATCTCTCTCACAGCCGAAATGTGACATATGGTGAATCTAAAGTCAATCAGAAATTAATACTATTCAGCCGTTTACTTGTGATTTTCAAACGTCCGACCCCAGGGGAATGCCGTGCGCACGCGCGGGCAACGCGGGCGAGAAGAACATACACCGTGCTTGTTACCTGCTATTTTGAAGCAATTTCTACTTATATGAACGTTCTGAATCCGCAATCGACCACAAGGAGCCTAAATGTTAACAAATGCATATATTATAATTGTTATGCGCAATGGAACACCAGATAGGAAAGAACGCTCTCCCATAACGTTCACTCCGTTCATAAAATGGTAGGGAACGGAATGCCGCGGGGCGGCAATCGGAAGGCTTACGGGACGGGGCGGTCGACGCATGAGGCGAAGCGAGACGTTCGTGACGAGGCGCAGGCAGGCCATCGTGAGGCTGCTCGAGGAGCGCGAGAGCGCCAGCGTGGCGGAGCTCGCGGAACGCTTTGACGTGTCGTCCCTCACCATCAGGCGCGACCTGGACAGCCTGGAGGGCCAGGGCATGGTCACGCGCCAGTACGGCCGCGTGAGCCTGGTGGACGAGCTGGGGCGGCCCTCCGGCTCGCGCCGCGTGCTCGCCAAGAAGGCCATCGCCGCGGAGGCCGCGCACCACGTGGCCAACGGCGACGCGATCTTTGTGAACGCGAGCTCCACCGCGCTGGAGATCATCGAGAGCATCACGGCGCAGGACGTGTCCATCATCACCAACAACAGTAAAGTCATGCTGCTCAAGGGGCCGCTCAGCCAGACCGTGCTCCTGACCGGCGGCAACGCCATGCCGCCGCGCACGTCGCTCACGGGCGAGCTCACCATGGACGTGATCGGGCGCTACCACGCCGCGAAGTGCTTCATGGGCTGCAGCGGCATCAGCGCGGAGGGCGGCCTCACTTCCAACACCATGCCCGAGTGCGCCGTGGACGCGCTCATGCTCGCCCACTCCCGCGAGCACTTCGTGCTTCTGGACTCGTCCAAGCTCGGGCAGGTGTACACCTACCCCATCGCGGGCATTGCCGAGGCGCACACCGTGATCACGGACGACGGCGCCACGGACGAGCAGGTCAGGGCTCTGCGCGAGGCGGGCGTGCGCGAGGTCATCCGGGTCGCGACGTCGATGCCCGAGGTGGTCTAGCCGCTCGTCCACCCGTGCGGCACCGGGGCCCGTGGCTCGGGTAGCATGGTGACAGTCGCCCTTTGCGGCGTTTGGCACAAGGGTTGGAGGAGCCATGAGCCATGAGTCCATCGCGTTTGGCACCATGCCGGACGGTCGTGACGTGCACCTACACCTGCTTCGCAACGCACACGGCCTCGAGGCCGGCATCAGCGAGCTGGGCGCGTGCCTTGTGAGCATGCGCGTGCCGGACGGCCACGGCGCAAGGCCGGACGTCTGCCTGGGCTACGACGGCGTGGCCGGCTACCTGGACAACCCCCACTGCATGGGTGCCATCCTGGGCAGGAACGCCAACCGCATCGCGGGCGCGCGCTTTGACCTGGGCGGCACGACGCACCGCCTTGCGGCAAACGATGGCGAGAACAACCTCCATTCCGGCCCGCACCTCTACTCCCACCGCCTGTGGCAGGCCAGCCGCACGACGGAGGACTCAGTCACGCTCAACCTCCACAGCCGCCCCGGCGACCAGGGATTTCCCGGTGCGGTGGACGTGAACGTCACCTACACCCTGACCGAGGACGACACGCTGCGCGTCGACTACGACGCGATGCCGGACGACACCACGATCGTCAACCTCACGTGCCACGCGTACTGGAACCTCAACGGGCACGCCTCGGGCAGCGCGCTTGGGCACACGCTCCAGGTGGAGGCGGACTCCTACACGCCCACGGACGAGCACCACATACCCACGGGCGAGGTCGCCCCGGTAGAGGGGACGCCGTTCGACCTCAGGCAGGCGCGCCCGATCGAGGAGGGCGTGCGCGCACTGGACGGCTACGACGTCAACTACGTCCTCCACAACGACGAGCACCTGGAGCGCGCCTGCACGCTCACGGGCGACGTCACGGGCATCAGCATGGACGTGCTGACCGACTCGCCCGGCCTGCAGGTGTACAGTGCCGGCGCGCTCGAGGCTCGCGGTAAGGACGGCGCACACTACGGCCCAGGATACGGCATCGCACTGGAAACCCAATTCTTCCCGGATTTCATTCACCACAAGAACTTCCCCCAGGCCGTGTACGCGGCGGGGCACGCCTTCCGCTTCACCACGGCCTTCCGGTTCCGCACGCAGGCCTAGGCAACGGCGCGGCGCACGGTGGCGGCGCGTTGCGGCCGAAGGCGCGCGTTCTTCTCGCCCAACGCAGGGCGAGTTCGTAAACATTTGGGAGAGCGGGCGCCCACGCACGTCGCGAGGCGCTATGGTTGCATACTGTTCCCAACATTAACACCCGCGCCACGCGGGCCAGGCACGACCGAGGAGTATTCATGGCAATCACCCCAGAAGAGGTAGCCGAGACCCTGAGCATGGTCTCCCAGCAGAATCTTGACCTCAGGACCATCACCATGGGCATCTCGCTCTTTGGCTGCGCCGACGAGGACATGCACCGCATGTGCACCAAGATCTACGACCGCATCACCACCACCGCGCAGGACCTCGTGCCCACGGCCGAGCAGCTCGAGCGCGAGTACGGCATCCCCATCGCCAACAAGCGCGTGTCCGTCACGCCCATCGCGCAGATCGCGGCCGCCTGCAAGGACGAGGACCTGACGCCCATCGCCCAGGCCATGAACCGCGCCGCGGAGACCCTGGGGATCGACTTCATGGGCGGCTTCTCGGCGCTGGTCCAGAAGGGCATGGGCTCGGCGGACAGGCGCCTCATCGCGTCCATCCCCTCCGCGCTCGCGTCGACGGACCGCATCTGCTCCTCGCTCAACATCGCCTCGACCCGAGCGGGCATCAACATGGACGCCGTGCTCCTCTCGGCCCAGACCATGATCGACTGCGCGCAGGCCACCACGGACATCGACTGCTACGGCGCCGCAAAGTTCGTCGTGTTCTGCAACATGGTGGAGGACTCGCCGTTCATGGCGGGCGCCACGCACGGCTCCGGCGAGGCCGACGCGGTCATCAACGTGGGCGTCTCCGGCCCCGGCGTCATGGCGGCGGCGCTCGAGCAGCTGCCCGAGGACGCCAGCCTCATGGAGGTGGCCGAGATGATCAAGAAGACCGCCTTCAAGATCACCCGTGCCGGCGAGCTCATGAGCCGCGAGGCCTCGCGCCGCCTGGGCGTCGAGAAGGGCATCGTGGACCTGTCGCTCGCCCCCACGCCCGCGGCGGGCGACTCCGTGGCCAAGATCCTCGAGATCATCGGCGTGGGCGAGTGCGGCGGCCCTGGCACGACGGCCGCCCTCGCGCTGCTGAACGACTGCGTCAAGAAGGGCGGCGTCATGGCGAGCTCCAGCGTGGGTGGGCTCTCCGGCGCGTTCATCCCCGTGTCCGAGGACGCCGGCATGATCCGCGCGGCCGAGGACGGCGCCCTCTCCATCGAGAAGCTTGAGGCCATGACCTGCGTCTGCTCCGTGGGCCTCGACATGATCGCCATCCCGGGCGACACCCCGGTCGAGGCGATCGCCGGCATCATCGCGGACGAGATGGCCATCGGCGTCATCAACACCAAGACGACGGCCGTGCGCCTCATCCCCGCCATCGGCAAGAAGGAGGGCGAGATGCTCGAGTTCGGCGGCCTGTTTGGCTCCGCGCCCGTGCAGCACGTCAACCCGTATGCCGGCAAGGTCTTCGCGCACCGCGGTGGCCGCTTCCCCGCACCGATCAACTCGCTCAAGAACTAGGGTCAGACCGGCACTTGACACCAACGCACCACAACGCACGACATCACGCGCGCCGCGGCCTTCCCTTCTGCTTTGCAGAGGTGGCCGTGGCGTCGCTCCTTATCGGCACGCTCTACACGGGCGTCTACCAGGCGACGCTCGCCCCCACGCCCGCTCGCCAGGCGACCGTCGCGCGCACGTCCGGCACGGCGCGAAAGGCCGCGCACCATGCGCATCGCTCCGCCGCGTCCCGCGACGCAGAGTCCTCGCCCTCAACCCACCGGGTGAGCGGCGCCTCCCTCGGCGCGAGCCAGGACCTCCAGTTCACGGGCGCGGGTTCCTTTGCAGGCGGCACGGCGTGCACGCAGCTGCTCCAGACGGCTGCCGCGTTCGAGGAGAAGGGCTACCACCTCGGCATATACGCCATCGACCTCGGCACGGGGGACACGCTCGCCTACGACCCGGACGCCGCGTTCTACACCGCGAGCGCGATAAAGGGCCCGTACGTGACCTCGCTCTTCTCGCTCGAGGTCGAGAAGGGCACGCTCTCGCTCGACGACGCGCTCGCGTCCGCCACGCCCATCATCCTGAACTCCGACAACGACGCCTACGTCGCGCTCTCCGACGCGCGCGGCCGCCAGGACTTCCTCGCGTGGCTGCAGTCGGCGGACGTCTCCACGGGCGCGTACCTCTCGCTCGACGACTACGCGAGGCCCCACTACCCGCTCAGCACGGCGCGCCAGCTCGCGCAGGAGTGGCAGGCGTCCTACGCGTACCTCACGTCGGGCACCGCGGCGGCCAAGGCGCTGCAGTCGCTCTTCGCCAACCGCGTCACCTCGCCCATAAGGGACGCGCTCGGCGCATCCCACCAGACCTGGTCAAAGGCCGGCTGGTACCCCACGGCAGAAGGCGACGCCCGCCCCGCCACAAACGACGCGGGCGTCGTGTGGGGGACGGCCGGTCCCTACGTGGTCGCGATCCTCTCGGACGCGCCGGAGGACTTCTCTTCCGTTCAGGCGGTCGCCACGAGCGTCGACGCCGCCATGGCGGACCTCGCCTCGCGCGGATCCGCCTCTTAGGGGGCCGCTAGGGGCGCGGCTCCTCGTCCTTCTCCCCCGGCTCCTCGCCCAGGAAGCGCACCTCGGGCTCGAGGCGCACGCCAAACTGGCGGTCAACCTCGTCCTGCACGTGCGCGATCACGGCACGCACGTCGGCCGCGGTCGCATGCCCCAGGTTCACCACGAACCCGGCGTGCTTCTTCGAGACCGCCGCGTCGCCAACCTGGTAGCCCTTCAGCCCCGCGTCGGTAATGAGCTTGCCCGCAAAGAAGCCCTCGGGCCGCTTGAACGTGGAGCCCGCGCTCGCGAGCTCGAGCGGCTGCTTCTCCTCGCGGCGCCTCGTGAAGTCGTCCATGCGCGCGCGGATCTCCTCGGGCTTGTCCTCGTGCAGCTTGAACGTCGCTGAGAGCACGACGAGCCCCTCGTCCTTCACGCGGCTCTTGCGATACCCCATCGCAAGGTCGTCGATGTCGATGCTCTGCACGGACCCGTCCGGCATGAGGGCGCGCACGCTCTCGAGCACGTCGGACGTGCAGCCACCGTAGGCACCCGCGTTCATGAAGCACGCGCCACCGACGGAGCCGGGAATGCCGCAGGCAAACTCGAGGCCGGAAAGCCCCAGCTCACAGGCCATCTCGGACGCCTCCTTGAGCGTGACGCCCGCCTGGCAGGTCATCTCCTCGCCGTTCACGCTCACATTGGTGAGGTCGTCCGCCAGCGCTATCACCACGCCGCGGTATCCGTCGTCGCTCACGAGCAGGTCGCTGCCGCAGCCGAGCACAAAGTAGGGCGCGCCCTCCTCGCGGCAGGCGGCAACCACGTCGCCAACCTCCTCGGGGTCGTCCGGGACCACGTAGAAGTCGGCCGGGCCCCCGATCCTGAACGTCGTGTGCTCGCTCATCGGCTCGGACTCGAGCACGTTCTCCTCGCCGACGATGGCGCGCAGGCGCCAGGCCAACGTATCCAAGTGGTAGGCACTGTCAGACATGCCCGTATCACACTCCCTCAAGCCGCCTCTGCGCGGCCGTCGCATGCCATTGCATCCATACGAGTATAGCAGCCATCCCGTGGCACGAAGGCGCCTCGGCCGTCGCCCCAGGCCCCCGCACGGACTGCCCACACGTGCGGAAATGTTACGAATTGCCACCGCACGTCCTTCTCCCCTTCACCATCTGGGCGAGAAATGCTATTGTCGTGCCGTCAGTTTCAGGGCGGGGTGAGATTCCCCACTGGCGGTATGGGCAGGTGCCCGAGTCCGCGCGCCGCACAGAAAAGAGCGGCTGACCTGGTGAGATGCCAGGACCAACGGTCACAGTCCGGATGGGAGAAACGAGGTCATCATGGCACAAGACTCCACCTTTGCACGGCACGACACCCACTCCACCACGGAGCAGGGCTCGGGCTGGAGCACCAAGCGCATCGCCGTCACCGCGCTCTTCTGCGCGCTCGCGGCCATCTGCACGCTCTTCATCGAGTTCCCGATCCTTCCCGCGGTGCCCTGGCTCAAGTACGACCCGTCCGCGATCATCTGCCTCATGGCGGGCTTCGCCTTCGGTCCCGCCACGGGAGTCGCCGTGTCCGTCATCAGCTACCTCCCCCACATCGCCACGGCTTCGGGCTTCTGGGGCATGCTGATGGCCATCATCGCGACGCTCGCCATGGTGCTTCCCGCGTCGCTCGTGTACAAGCATGACACCACCATGCGCGGCGCCATCATCGGCATGGTGATCGGGGCCGTGGTGAGCGTCCTTCTCTGCATCGTCGCAAACATCATCGTGACGCCCATCTACGCGCACATGTCCACCCAGGCGGTCATCGCGCTCATCGTCCCGGCGCTCCTGCCGTTCAACGCGCTCAAGGTCGTCATCAACGCCGTCGTGACCACGCTCGTCTACAAGCCGGTCACCAAGGCGCTGGGAAACTAGCACCTTGCAGCCAAGCCCAAGCATAGCCCGCGGCGCCTCCGCGGTCAGCCTTTCGCACGTCAGCCTCAGCTTCGAGACTGACGTGCAGGCTCTTGTCGACGTGAGCCTCGAGGTCGCGCCTGGCGAGCGCCTCTGCGTGCTCGGCCCCAACGGCTCGGGCAAGTCCACGCTCGCCTCGGTCATCTGCGGGCTCCTCGCGCCGGACGCCGGCTCGGTCACGCTCGTGGGAGAGCCGGTCATGCGCGAGGGCACGGTCGACTTCGCGGCGTACCGCAGGGCGCGGCGCAGCCTCGGCCTCGTCTTCCAGAACCCGGACGACCAGCTCGTCACCACCGTCGTGGAGGAGGACGTCGCCTTCGGGCCCGAGAACCTGGGCGTCGACCCCGCGCAGATAGGCGAGCGCGTCCGCCGCGAGCTCCACCGCGTCGCGATGCAGGACTTTGCCAAGGCGGACCCAACCAGGCTCTCCGGCGGCCAGAAGCAGCGCGTCGCCATCGCCGGGGCCCTGGCCATGGAGCCCTCCGTCATCGTCTTCGACGAGCCGGGCGCCCTCCTGGACGTCCGCGGCCGCCGCTCGATCATGCGCGTGATGGACGCCCTCGCGCGCGACGGCATCACGCAGGTGCACGTCACGCACTTCATGGAGGAGGCCTTCGCGGCCGACCGCGTGATCGTGCTCGACCACGGCCGCATCGCGCTCTCCGGCACGCCCGACGAGGTCTTCTCGCACGAGCGCGAGCTGCGCGCCCTCGGCCTCGAGCCGCCCTTCGCGGCGCGCCTGTCCGAGCTCCTGCGCGACCGCGGCGTCGACGTCCCCTGGACCTGTGACGTCGCAACGCTCAAGTCAGCCGTCGCCTCCGTCTGCGCCGCACCGCTCGACAGCCGCGTGTCCCGGCCCCAGGCGGCGCGCGCCACCACGGGCGAGAAGGACGCAGCCCCCGCGGCCGGGGCCAAGGCGCCGGCTGCGCCCGAGGACGTCGCCGTCAGCGTGGAGGGCGTGACCTTCTCCTATGCGGAATCCTCCGCAACGCGCGGCGACGCCGGCACCAGGGGCGCGCTCGAGGGCGTGAGCCTGACCGTGCAGCGCGGCTCGCTCACCTCCATCGTGGGGCAGACAGGCTCAGGAAAGTCGACCCTCGCGCGCCTCATGTGCGCGCTCGACACGCCCGACGCGGGCCGCATCGTGGTCGGCGGCGTCGATACGCAGCCGCGCAGGAACCGCCGCCTCGTCCACCAGCGCATCGGCTACGTGATGCAGCACCCCGAGCGGCAGCTCTTCGCAGAGACCGTGTGGCAGGACGTGTGCTACGGGCCGCGCAACCTCGGCCTGGACGATGCCGAGGTCAGCCGTCGCGCCAGCCGCGCGCTCGAGCTCGTGGGCCTCTCGGGAAGGGAGCAGGTCTCCCCCTTCGAGCTCTCCGGCGGCCAGCAGCGGCTCTGCGCCATCGCAGGCATCCTCGCGATGCGCCCCGGCGCCATCGTGCTGGACGAGCCCACGGCCGGGCTCGACCCGCGCGGGCGAGCGGAGCTCCGCCGCATCCTGGGCAGCCTCCACGCGCACGGCGTCACCATCATCCAGGTCACGCACTCCATGGAGGACGCCGCCCGCTCCGACCAGGTCGTCGTCCTCAACAACGCGCGCCTCCTCATGGCGGGCACGCCGCGGGAGGTCTTCACGCCGGCAAACGCCGTGCTGCTGCGCGAGTGCGGGCTCGGGCTTCCCGCCCCGCTCGCGTGGGCGATCGAGCTTCGCGAGGCGGGCGTCACCCTGGACCTGAGCCAGGGCCTGGCACCGCTCACGACGGAGGCGCTGGCAGATGCCCTGGCAGAGGCTATCGCGCGCGCCGCGCGCGGCCCACACGACGCGCATGACTCGCACGACCGGGGAGGCGACTGATGGCCCTGCGCATATCCATGGGACAGTACGTCCCCCGCAACTCCTGCATCCACCGCCTCGACCCGCGCGCCAAGGTGGGCGCCGCGCTCGCGGTCATGATCACGGTCTTCTTCGTGCAGACGCCGGCGCAGCTCGCGTTCGCGCTCGCGTTCGCCGCCGCCGTGCTCGCCCTCTCCAAGGTGCCCGCTCGTCAGGCGCTGCGCTCCGTGAGGCCGCTCGTGGTCATGCTGTTCCTGCTCGGCCTCTTCAACCTCCTCTACGTGCGAGAAGGACATGTGCTCCTCGCGCTGGGGGCCCTTCGCATCACCACGGGCGGCCTCTGGTACGCGATCTGCTACCCGCTTCGCTTCACGGTGGCGGTGCTCATGGGTGCGCTCATGCTCTTCACCACGACGCCCACACAGCTGACGGACGCCGTGGACGCCTGCCTGGCACCGCTTTCCT
The DNA here is from genome assembly GCA_003862195.1 of Coriobacteriaceae bacterium. Classification (GTDB taxonomy): domain Bacteria; phylum Actinomycetota; class Coriobacteriia; order Coriobacteriales; family Atopobiaceae; genus Parafannyhessea. The sequence continues at coordinate 70,238 of QOUO01000004.1, forward strand.
CCATGGGGCTGCCTGGACACGAGCTTGCGATGGTCTTCTCGCTCATGCTGCGCTTCATCCCCACGATCGCGGACGAGGCCCAGGCCATCGTCGACGCGCAGGCGGCCCGTGGCGGTGCCGTGGGAGAGGGCTCGCTCGCCCATCGCGTGCGTGCCATAGGTCCCGTGGTCGTGGCGCTGCTGGCAAGCTCCGCCCACCATGCCGAGGGCCTGTCACGCGCGCTTGACGCCCGCTGCTACGAGGGTGGCTCCGCGCGCAGTCACTGGCATCCGCTGCACATGGCCGGGCGAGATTGGCTTGCGCTGGCCATCTGCGCGGCGTACGTGGTGGTCCTTCTCTTCCTGGGCACGCTCTAGCGCCGCCGGCGCGGTGGCCTCAAACCCCGCGCCGGCGCACGCCTACGCGAACTGGCTCCTGTAGAGCTCCGCGTACATGCCGCCCTTGGCCAGCAGCTCGCGATGGTTGCCCTTCTCCACGATGCTGCCGTGGTCCATCACCAGGATGAGGTCCGCGTCCACGATCGTCGAGAGCCTGTGCGCGATCACGAAGCTCGTGCGGTCCTCCATGATGGCCTCCATCGCGCGCGTGATGTACTGCTCCGTGCGGGTGTCCACGCTCGACGTCGCCTCGTCCAGGATGAGGATGGCCGGGTCCATGAGCATGGCCCGCGCGATCGTGAGCAGCTGGCGCTGGCCCTGGCTGATGTTCTCCGCGTCGTTGGAGAGCACGGTGTCGTAGCCGTCGGGCAGCGTGCGGACGAAGTAGTCCACGTGCGCCGCGCGAGCCGCCGCCTCGACGTCCTCGCGGGTGGCGTCGCTCTTGCCGTAGGCGATGTTCTGGGCAATGGTTCCCTCGAACAGCCACGCGTCCTGCAGCACCATGCCAAACTGGCGGCGCAGGTCGGCGCGGGCGAGGCGCCTCGTGTCGATGCCGTCGAGCGTGATGCGCCCGCCGTCCACCTCGTAGAAGCGCATGAGCAGGTTGATGAGGGTCGTCTTGCCGGCACCCGTCTGGCCCACGATCGCGACCTTCTGTCCGGGCTCCGCCACGAAGCTGACGTCCGACATGAGGGGCTTGTCAGGCGAGTAGCCAAAGCGTACGTGCTCGAAGGCGACGCGGCCGCGCACGTGCTCGGGAAGGCGGGCCGGCTGCTCCGGGTCGGGAACGACCTCCTCCTCGTCCAGCAGGCGGAAGACGCGCTCCGCCGCCGCGAGGGCGCCCTGCAGCATGTTCACCGTGAGCGAGAGCTGCGTGACGGGCTCGGACGCCTTGAAGACGTACTGGAAGAACGCCTGGAACGTGCCGATGGTAAGGCGGCCCGCCACGAGCATGCCGCCCGCGAGGACGCCACAGATGACCTGCGAGAGCCTCGTAAGGAAGCGGATGGCGGGAGAGATGGCGTTGGTGAGGAAGTCCGCACGGGCGCTCACGAGCGCAAGCTCCTGTGCGTCCGCCTCGATCTGCTCGAGGCTCGCCCGCTCGCGGCCGAACGCCTTCACGACGGTGCGACCGCTGTATGCCTCCTCCACCCTGCCGGTGAGGCGTCCCAGGACCTCCTGGCGCCTGCCGGCCACCACGAGCGTCCTCCCCGCCACCACGCGGGTGAGCAGGAGCGAGGCCGCGATGAACACGGTGAAGATCGAGGCGAGAAGGACGTCCATGCGGAACATGATGATGAGTGCGCCCACGAGGGTGACTGCCGAGATGATGATTTGCAGGAGTCCGCGCTGGAGCACCTCGCTCACCTTGTCCAGGTCGTTCGTCGCGCGGCTGATCGTGTCGCCCGGCTTGTGCGCGTCAAAGTAACGCAGCGGGAGGCGCCCCACCTTCGCGGAGATGTCCTTGCGCAACCTCAGGTTGAGCCGCTCGGCGAAGCTCGCCATGACGAGCGACTGCGTGCTGTAGAAGACCCAGGCGAGCATCCAGATGCCGAGGTAGACGAGGAGCTCTCGGCCGCCGTCGTCGAGCGTGACCACGAACGGCTCGCCCTTCGCGAACGCCGCCTGGATGTTCTTCCACAGGAGGTCTATCAGGTGTGCCGAGTACAGCGGCGTGATGAGGTCGCACGTCACGTAGAGGATGGCGGCAATCGTCGCCACGACCACGCGCCAGCGCAGGCCACGCGCCGAGGCCCAAAGCCTGCGTGCAGTCAGCAGACCGTTCTCAGGCACCTCAAGCTCGTCCTTCTCGTCCCGTGCGTCCTTCTTGTCCCTATCGGCCATCTTCCACACCTCCCCTTTCCTGCGACCTTGCGATTGCCTGATACGTCGGGCAAATCCTCATGAGCTCGTCGTGGGTGCCGAGGCCCACGACCCTGCCCTCGTCAAGCACGACGATCTGCGCTGCGTCGCGAATGGTGCTCACGCGCTGCGCGATGATCACGACGGCGGCGTCCGCGAGCTCGTCCTTTAGCGCGTGCCGCAAGAGGGCGTCCGTCTTGAAGTCGAGCGCGCTGAACGAGTCGTCGAACACGTAGAGGTCCGCCTTGCGCACGAGCGCCCTCGCGATGGCGAGGCGCTGGCGCTGGCCGCCGCTGAAGTTCGACCCTCCCTGCGCCACCGGAGCGGCTAGCCCCTCGGGAAGGTCGCGCACGAACCCGCCTTGGGCGACGTCAAGCGCATGCCAGAGCCGCTCCTCGTCCGCCGAGTCGTCACCATCACGAAGGTTCGAGGCAACGGTGCCGGAGAAGAGCCAGGCCTTCTGCGGCACGTAGCCGATGCGGGCACGAAGGTCCGCCCGCCTGACCCCCCGCACGTCGGCCCCCATGAACGAGAGGCTGCCCGACGTCACGTCATGGAAGCGAAGGAGAAGCTTCGCGATGGTTGACTTACCCGAGCCGGTGTTGCCGATCACGGCCGTGACCTCGCCGCGCCTCACACGGAAGTCGACGTCGTGCAGGGTCTCCTCGTCGGCATCGGCGTAGCGGAAACCCACGTGGTCGAAGCTCGCGACGACGTCGCCGCGCGTGGCGGCACCCGTCCCGATGGCCTTCGGCTCCTCTGGGTCAGCCACCGACGGGACCGCCTCGAGGACCTCCGTCGCACGGGTGAGGCACGCCATCGCCCTTGGCAGCTGCAGAATCGCGAACTGCCCCATCATCATGAAGAACATGATGATCATGGCGTACTCGACCAGCGCCGATATCGACCCGATCTGCATGGCGTGCGCGCCGACGCGGTCGGCGCCAAGCCATATCACGAGGACCTCGACCAGGTTCATGAGGAAGAACGTGGCGCAGTCCGCCGTGGCGAACACCATGTTCACGCGGATGGCGTTCCTGGCATAGTCCTCGAAGGTCTGGTCGAGGCCACGCCTTGCGTCCTCCTCCTTCCCGAAGGCGCGGATGACGCGCACGCCGGTGATGTGCTCGCGCAGGCGGGTGTTCATGCGGTCGACGAACCCCTGCATGATGAGGAAGATCGGGGCGGACTTCCGCACGGCGGCAACCATGATCAGGCTCATGACCACGCTGATGGAGAGAAGCAGCCATCCCATCTGGTAGTCGACCCCAAACGCGAGAACAACGGAGACCACGCAGATGATGGGAACCGGCGCGAGCATGATGAACGTCATGAGGAACGTCTGTTGCACCACGTTGGCGTCGGACAGGGTGCGCGTGATCATCGATCCCGTGCCGAACTGCCCAAAGTCGAAGCCGCTGAGCTCGAGCGACTTGCGATACACGGCGACGCGCATGTCGCGGCCGATGTTCGCCGCCAGACGCGACGCCAGGTAGAACGATATGATGCAACCGCCCGACCCGATGACCGACGCTGCGAGCATCCTCAGCCCGTGCGAGAGGATCTCCGGAGAGCCCTTGGTGGAGATTGCGGCATTGATGAGCGCCGAGAGCTCGGTCGGCACGTACAGCGTTCCGACAATGTCGCACAGCAGCATGAGCAGGGTGACAACGCACATGCCCTTGTAGGGAGAGAGGAGCCTGAGCAGGAGCCTTGCCGACTGCGACTTGCTGTAGTCGCGCTCCACGCCCTTCTCGCCCGCTTTGTTCTTCTTCATCTCTTGTCTCCCCCCTGCTCCCGCGTTTCTTCTGGACTCGCCGCGCTATCTTCGCCGCGGCTTCGTATGATCTGGCCCATCTCGAAGTCGATCGCATCGACGTACTTCCGGACGAGCCGGACGAACTCCAAACGCTCGTCCTTGCCGAGCGACGCGAACGCACGCTCCTCGGCCTCCATGGCGGGGCTCACGTTGTCATCGCAGAAGAGCCTCCCGAGCTCCGTGAGCTTGACAAGCTTTGCATGACGGCCGTCGTCGGTCGGGACGAGTCGCACGTAGCCGCGCCTCTCGAGCGACTTGACGGCCGAGTTCACCGTCTGTCGCGACATCGTCATGTCGTCCGCGATCTGCGCCTGGGTGGCACCGCCGTGCGTGACGACGGAGACGAGCGACCAATATGCCGCCATGGACAGCCCACACCCCCGCGACACCTCGTAGTAGAGGCGATCGGACTCGCGGAACAAGGCATCTATGGAACGGGCGCTCAGCGAGTCACCCGTGTCGCTCCCACAACTCGCTCCGTCGCGTCGGCGCTCGCCGGCCACACCGTTCGTAAGACCCATGGTCGAACCCTCATAAAATCCGAATTCGGATAATTCCGCTTGATGATAATCCGAATTCGGACAATATGCAAGGCTGCACGAGAGGCTGGATTACGACCACACCGCCATCGCCACGGTCGCGACGGTGATGATCGCAAGGCCCAGGAGCGACCGCTTGGTGTATCGCTCGTGGAACACGACGGCCGCAAACGCCATGGACACCAGAATCGAGAGCTTGTCGATTGGCACGACGACGCTCACCTGGCCGTTCTGGATCGCAAAGTAGTAGCAGAGCCAACTTGCTCCCGTAGCGATTCCCGAGAGGCAGATGAAGCCAAGCTCCTTGGCATCCAGGACGCGCGGGTTTACCTGGTCGAGCTTTCCGCGCATGCCAACCACAAGCCATGCCATCACGAGCACGAAGCAGGTCCTGATTGCGGTCGCGAGGTTGGAGGGAACCCCCGCGATGCCCACCTTCGCGAGGATGGAGGTCAACGCCGCGAAGACGGCTGAGGCTACGGCATAGGCCAGGTACGTGTGACCCTTTGCGGTCGTGGCGTCATCCTCGGCACCAGCCTTGTGCTGGACCATGAGGAGCGTTCCCACGAGAATCGCCGCGGAGCCAACCAGCTTGACGGGAAGGTTGCTGTCCTCGCCAAACAGCACGATCGCAAGGAGAATCGTGAGCACGGAAGACGTCTTGTCGATGGGGACGACCTTGTTCACGTCGCCCATTGAGAGTGCCTTGAAGTAGCAGATCCAGCTCGCGCCCGTGGCGATGCCCGAGAGGGCGAGAAATGCCCAGGACTCCGCCGTCACGCCGACAATGGCCCCGATCTGTCCCGTGATGGCCGCCATGAGCCACGAGAACACGAGCACGACTATGGTACGTATCGCCGTCGCGACGTCCGAATCGGTCTTGTTGATTCCAAGCTTTGCGAGAATCGACGTCACGCCGGCAAAGAACGCCGAGCCAATCGCTGCGACAATCCACATGGGTTTCCTCCTGAAATCAGCTATCGACCGTAGGACCAGCCCGCTCCGAGGACGCCCTCCTCCTGCGCGGTCAGCTCGTCGCTCACCTTGAGCGTGTGCCTGTTCACGAGCGACTGCTTCCAACCATAGGAGAGCTGGCCAACACTTACGTCGAACACCACGTGCCCAAATGCGTTCACGACCTTCGTTCCCGTCTCCATGGTACGCACCCTACGGAAATCCGAGGTGTATCCCTTGTGCACGTGACCGTGCACAAGGTACTGCGGGTGCCACCTCTCAGCCATCTCTCCCAGGCTCTCGAAGCCCTGATGGGGAATGTCATCCAGGTCGCCAACGCCCCTCACGGGAGCGTGGCAGAGCATGAGGTCGACTCCGCCGAGCATTCTCACCTGCCTGGAGACCTTGCGGATGCGTCGGCTCATCTGGCGCTCGGTGTACATGTACGTTCCCTCTCGATAGCGCCTCGACCCGCCGAGACCCACAATCCGGAGTCCGCGATACACATAGGCAGCATCATCCACGCAGATGCAGCCCAGCGGGGGGTTGCGCACGTACTTCTCGTCGTGGTTGCCATGTACGTACAGGAGCGGCTTGTTGATGATGGTGACGAGAAATTCGAGGTAGTCCGCGTCCAAATCACCCGCGGCAAGAATGAGGTCGACGTCGGAGAATCGCTCGGCTACGTTTCCGCTCCAGAGCGCCCTCTCCTCGACGTCTGCGACGGCAAGGATTCTCAGGCTCGAATCACTCATCGGCCTCGTCTCCCCTCATGCCGCTCACGTCGTAAAGCGTAGTAAGGTCCGACGGCAGCTCGCCATCGACATTTTCGGCCAGCCAGTCCATAGAGACGATCTGGTTGCTCGTCAACGATGCCGCTCCCTCGGAGCTCACGATTCCGTTCTTGCTCACGAGCTCCCCCGTGAACGGCCCGAGGGATCCAGACTTGATTCCACGCTTTAGCAAATCGACCAGCTTCCTCGCGCCATGCGGAAGGTCCTTCGAGAGCTTGAGGTCGATCACGCCCGAAGACATGCCATACCAGTACGTGACGGCGCGCATGTCCCGATCAGCCTCGGCGGGTTCGGAAGACGTCACGCTCGGAAGCCCGCCCGCCAGCATGCTCCCCACGATGAGCTGGTAGTACCTCCCCCAATTCCATGTCGGCACGGCAAGGTTGCGCACCCGCCCGTCCACCACCTTGTAAAGCCCGTAGGCAAGCGGGTCGTCGAACGGCGGCGTCACGTCCGAACCGCAAATCGTCGTGATCCCACGCGAGACGAGACGGTCGATGTCGCTGTCCTCACGTCTCCGTGCCCAGTCGAGCACGACGCGCGCACGCGGGTCACAGATGGCGACGCCCTCCGCAAACGCATTGATCTCCGCAATCGAGCCATAAAGGGGAAGGTGGGCCCTGTACGCGACGACGTGGTCGTCCGCCATGCTCGCCGCAAGTGCACCGGCAATGAACTTCGCCTCGTACATGCGCCCATAGTACGAGCGCACAAGGCCGTGCGGCAGGTTCACCGAGCAGTTGAGAAAGTGCATCTGCGGGAATTCTGCCGCAGCCCTGACCGTCATGTCCATGAGCTCGGGCGAGCAGGAGAAGAACACGACCGCGCCCTTTGTCTGCGCATCGGAGACCGCGGACACGAAGGTCTCCTCTTCGGCACAGCCCTCGTAGGCGAGGGTCCTGACGACCCCGCCGTAGCGCTCCTCGAGAACGCGCCTGCCATCGTCGTGGGCGCGCGACCAGTAGGAGTCGGCCAGACTCCCAGGGTACGCGAATGCCACCAGAAGTGGTTGCTGAGTTGTATATTGCCTCCGGGCGACGAACGGGGACGTTCCGGAAACGCCTGTGGTAGGTTCGCTCACAAGCAGCGTCTCGCTCCCCGAGCTGCTGGCAGCTAGTTCCGCCCAGACCTTCAGAAGCCTGTCACGCATCACGGAGGCTGGGGTCTCGCGAAGGTTGCTCGAACCGAAGATGTCCATGTAGATGAGAAACGCGTCCCCAGCCGTGATGTCGAGATGAGAGCCGCCCGCCTTCATGTAGATGGACTTGAAGAAGAGGTAGGACGACTGCAGGTTGCGGACGACGTCCTCGGGCCACGGTTCTCCGAGACGCTGGCCGAGGTGGCGCGCAAGTCTCTCGTACGACCCAGGATGCGAGAACTCTATCTCGTAGGTCGGTGCGGACCGCCAGAACTCGAGGAACTCGTCGTATTGGTCAATTTCCAGAGACTGGTCTACACCGGCTTCGTCACGATGACCGGCACCGCTTGCCTTGGCTGGAGCGTTTGAGTCCGTCCGCACCGCAGAGGGGAGAATCCTCGTGACGTCCGCCTCTATGGACGGAGACTCGAGGTACTTGAGTACCGACGTTCGCTTGTTTCCCTCCTCGACATAAAAGCGATGCAGGTACTCGTAGACCTTGATTGGGTCACGGAACCCTTCCTCCATCTGCGCGTCATAGAGGTGGGACCATTTGGTCGCAAACTCGGTCTTGGGACCGAGCACGGGCATGAAGGACCGCGAGAACGCATCCCGTCGACCGGCGGTGCGCGTCCCTATGACCATCTCCAGCGGAATCTGCATTACGCCGAGATGGACTTGGGAGAGCGTCTGCACGTTTGGCACGAGCTCCTCGAGAACGGGAGGATGGGGATACCTGCCAGACGACACGTCGCGCTTGCTGTCGCGGACGCCAAGCTTCTGCGCCTTCTTGTAGTCCTCGATCATGGTCGACACCCTCCATCCTACCGTCACCCGAACACGGGACCGCCACTCATACGGGGCGCATATACGATAGCGCACGCCCTGCCGTAGGCGAACGAGTCCAGGCGCTTCCTTACCTAGCCAAGCTCGATATGGGCACGAGAGCCATTGCGCGTTGACTCCACGACAATCTTTCTTTCGATTGACTCCTGCAGCTCTTCGACGTGACTGATGATTCCCACGAGCTTGTTGGACCCTGACAGGTCGGACAGCGTTCGCACCGCTAGGCCAAGCGACTCCTCGTCCAGCGTACCGAAGCCCTCGTCCACGAACATGGCGTCCAGGCGGACTCCGCCGGCGCTCGCCTGCACGACGTCAGACAGACCAAGGGCCAGCGACAGCGACGCCTTGAACGACTCCCCGCCGGACAGCGTCGAAGCCGGTCGAGGCTTGCCCGTAAAGGTGTCACGCACGTCGAGGTCAAGCCCCGACTGCGCCGCGCCGACCCGCTGCCCCTTGTGGCGCTCGAGCTCGAACCTGCCGTTCGTCATCACGTCGAGCCTTCGGTTTGCCGCAGCTATCACCCGATCGAACCATCGTGCCTGTAGGTACGTCTCGAAGCTGATCCGCTCCTTGCCCGCGAGCTTCCCAAGGGCCGTGTTGGCAAGGGCGCTTACCTCCCCATAGCTCTCGGACACCTCCCCATAGCTCGCCTGGAGGTCTTCGAGCCTCCTCCCAACCTCGCGGTTGGACTTGCGCCTGGCCTCTGCCGCCGAAGTCCTTTCCTGCAGTCCCCCTCGTTCCCCTTCGAGCTCGGAGGCCTTGGACGCGAGTTCCTCGGAATTCGCGCTCAGTCCGTCGCTGAGCGTGGCGAGTTGCTGCTCGAGCGTCTTCAATGTGGCACGCTTCGCCTCGGTATCCCTCTTTGCGGACTCAAGCGCCGCCTGCGCCGCAGCCGTTCCCGAGACGATCTTCGAGTGCGCATCGTCGAGTTCCCTTGCCTTGAGCTCTGCGTCGCGTCTGCTTCTCAGGCTTAGTCCCTGCGCGAACGCCTGTGCCTTTGCCTCGAGCCTCGAGAGGTTGTTCCCCGCCGCGGACTCCTCGGACCTGGCTGTCTCCAGGCGTGTCTCGGCATCCTTGGCGGCTGCGGTAAGCCCCTGCACCCCTCTGTCGAGTTCCTCGCATTCCTCCACCATGGTCTGGAGGCGCTTCTCCTCCATCTCCTCCCTGGCCAGGGTCCTCTTGGCAGAGTCGAGCCTCGCCCTCGCCTCCGAAGCGTCCTCGACCTCGACGGTCCGCCTGAACTCCCGCAGCGAGACGCTCGCCTGCCCCAGGTGCGCGTCCGCCTCAGACTTGGCCGATTGCGCGACATCAATGGCCTTCCGCGCATCCTCGAGCTCTGCGCGTGCGACTTTCAGAGCCTTTCTGGCGCTCTCGAGCGACTTGGAATCATCGTCGGCCGAGATGCGTTCAGCCTCGGCGTCAACTCTCCTGGCTTCCAAATCTGAGATTCTGCTTGAGACGGCTTCGGCATCCCCCTCCGTCTGCGTCAGGCGTTCAAGCTCTGCCTTCGCAGATGACAGGAGCGCTCCCGCCTTCGATGTGGACGAGGACGTCTCCTCGAGTTGCTTTCGCGCGGCTTCCGCTGCCTCGCGGCTGGACCTCACCTCGTCCTGCGTCGGGACGTCCCCTGCGAGGCGCGCAAGGGACGGATGCACTGTCGACCCGCACACGGGGCATGCCTGTCCATCGGCAAGCCCACTCGCCATAATTCCAGCCTGACCGTCGAAGAAGGCCCGCTCCATGTGTGCATAGATCTGCTGAGCATCGTTGAACGCATCGCCCGCATTTCTCTGCTCATGACTCGCAGTCTCCCACGCCTGCCTTGCGCTCTCGACGTCCTCCTCCCTCGACCTGATCTTCGAGAGCGTCTGCGCCTCCTGCCGCACGAGTCGCTTCAGCTCCGCAAGCGATGCCTCTGCGCGGGCTAGTCGCTCCGGCGCATCAGAGAGCCTCGTCACACTTGAATCAAGATCACGAACGGTTCGCTCGACCTCACTGAGTTCCTCGTCCCTGGCCTCGAGTCGCCTGGCGGCACCGTTCGCGAGGTCCGTCGCCACGGCAACCTCTCCCTCGCGACGCTCGAGCTCCTGGCAGTCGGATACCGCCTTTTTCGCCAGCTCAAGGGAGCGCTGCGCCTCCGCCCTCGCGGTACGGACACGCTCGAGCTCCGCTGCCGCACCAGAGAGCTGTTCCCTGCGGTCTCTGGCCGCCTCGAGCCTTGACGTTGCCTCGTCGCGCTCTCGCTGCGCCTTGTCACGCGAGGACGACGCCTCGTCAAGAGCGCGGCGCCCGCTGGTAACCCGGTCGCGCAACTGGTCAAGCTCCGCATAGCGCGGCAGCTCGCCCCTGATCACGGCGACCCTGGCGGCAAGAGACTGGGCCTCTGGCTCGCGCGCCTCCCATTCCGCAAGCTCGCGCCTCCTCTTGCCGGCAAGCCCCTCCGCGACGGCGAGCGCGTCCCTCTGCGCCTTGATGTCCCTGCGCGTCACATCGACCTGTCGCGCACGCTCGATCAGGACGTTTACCTTGTCCTGCTCTGCTCGCACCTCGCCCAGCTTCGCTTCAAGCGAGGAAAGGAGGTTTCCGTCGTATTCGTCCTGGGCCGCGAGAAGTGACAGGAGCGAGTCGACGTCCGGCACTTCCGAGTCCTGGGCATGGGCGAGAGCCTCGGCGCGACCCTCGTCCCCCTCGACCGCAATCACGCCCATCACGCCGCGCACGTTCTCGAGAATGGAGCGGCTCTTCTCCTCCAGCTTCTTGCGGCGTCCCTCGAGGGCGCGCTCGAAGCTGAGGTAGGGAGCCGTGCCAAAGAGCTTGCGCAGGATCTCGGAGCGCTCCTTGGTGTCCGCCGCAAGCAGGCGGCGGAAGTCGCCCTGGGCAATCATCACGATCTGCGAGAACTGGTTGCGGTCGATGCCAAGGAGCTCGCGGACCCGATCGTTCACGGCGGTGGGTCGGTTCACGGGCTTCTTGTCCGGATGGGAGAGGTCCTCGAGGGTCGCGTCAGGGCTCTCCGTCGTGACGCCCTCGCCGCGCAGCTTCGGGCGCTCGTAGGCGGGGTTGCGACGGACGCGGTAGCGGTTCCCGTTGTGCTCGAACTCCAGCTCGACGAAGGTCTTCACGTCCGGCGCGGCAAAGTCGCTCCTGAGGTTCCTTGACTGTCGGTACTCGCCGCTCGGCCTGTCGAACAGCGCGAACGATATCGCGTCGAAGATCGTGGTCTTGCCGGCACCGGTGTCGCCGCAGATCAGGTAGATGCCCGACGTCCCGAGCTGCGAGAAGTCGATCGTCACCTCGTCGGCGTAGGGGCCGAAGGCGGACATGGTCAGCTTGAGCGGTCTCATCTACATCGCCTCGATTCCCTTGAGCTCCTCGCGGACGATCTTTTGCTGCGCCTCGCTGAGTGGCATACCGTTCTGCTCCTCGTAGAAGCGCGAGAAGAGCTCGAGCGGCGAGGCCTCGGCGGGTGCGTCCACGACGTCCGTGCGCACGCCGGCGGCGCGCGTGCGGGCGTTGTCGTAGGTGATGCTCATGACGTTTTGGTAGGCGTCACGCAGGCGCGCCATCGCGTTAACCTCCACATTCTCGTCCGTGAGGACGACGTGCAGGTAGTCGCTCGCATCCTGAGCGCCCACGACCGCAGGTGAGAGGAGCTTGTCTATGGGACCGCGAATCCTCCGCAGGTCGTGCAGCGGCTGGACCGGCAGGAGCTCGATCGTCGGCTCATCCCCCTTCCGCCCGAGCGTGACCAGGGGCATGGACTTGTCGTAGTCAGCCTCCGAGAGCGAGTACTTGAGGAGCGACCCCGCGTAGCGCACGGAGTCGCGACCGACGCGCTGCGGCCGGTGGATGTGGCCGAGGGCCACGTAGTCGAAGGGGTCGAACACGCTCGCGTCCACGTTGTCGAGCCCGCCGACCGAGACCTCGGAGTCGCTGCGCTCCACCGTGCAGCCGGCAGCCGTCACGAATTGGTGGACGACGGCGACGTTCCTGGCGCCCTCATCCAGCGGCAGGGACTCCACGAGCGAGCGGAACGCATCCGTGTAGCCGTCCGTCTTGGCATCGGGCAGGAAGTGCCTGATGGTGGCCGGGTGGAGGTAGGGGATGGGCCATATGCAGACGGGACCGAACTCGTCCTCGAGCACGACGGGCTCGATGTGGCCGTCGAACGCCGGCGCCATGTGCACGCCCTCCCGCGCGAGGAGGCTCCCCGCGTAGGCGACGCGCTCCGCGGAGTCGTGGTTGCCGGGAATGACGACGGCCGGCACGCCCGTGGCGGCGACGCCCGAGAGGAACCAGTCCACGAGGGCCACCGCCTCGGAGCTTGGCTGGGACTTGTCGTACAGGTCCCCCGCGACGAGCAGCGCGTCGACCGTGCCGCCAGACAGCAGGTCGAGCACCTGCGAGAGCGCATGGCGCTGGTCCTCGAGCATGGGGAAGTCGCACACGCGCTTGCCCACGTGAAGGTCCGCAAGATGAAGCAGCCTCAACGGCACCACCCCCGACTCCGGCGCCCGCGCGCCGCGCGGGCGATTTGGCTGTCTGACGATTCTATCATGCCATGCGTACGTTTGTTCGATAAAGTTGGCACGTTCTTCTCGCCCGAAAGGCAGCCGCAAGACTGGCGGCCGGGGCGATTCTGCTCGTAACGAGGGATTTACCGCAGCGGCAGGTCAGAGGCGGCGGGCGGGGGCTATCATTGGGGGCGCAACCCCCACACGTCCCAAGAGAAGGGCAAGCAATGGTCTCACGTGTGTACGTAGAGAAGAAGCCGGGCTTTGACGTCGAGGCGCAGCAGCTCGGGCACGAGCTCCGCCACACCCTCGGAATCAAGGGCCTGAAGGACCTCCGGATCGTGAACCGCTACGACGTAGAGGGAATCTCGAAGTCCCTCTTCGAGCAGTGCATCCCCACCGTGTTCAGCGAGCCGCAGTCCGACGTCGCGACGACGCGCCGTCCCGCCGCGAAGGGAGCGAAGGTCTTTGCCGTGGAGTTCCTGCCCGGCCAGTTTGACCAGCGCGCCAACTCCGCAAGCGAGTGCATCCAGCTCATCAGCCAGGGCGAGCGCCCGCAGGTGGCCTCCGCAAAGCTCTACTACCTGGGCGGCAAGCTGTCCGACGCCGACGTCGAGGCCATCAAGCACTACGTGATCAACCCGGTCGAGGCGCGCGAGGCGTCGCTCGCGACCCGCAAGACCCTCAAGGTCGACTACCCCAAGCCCGAGATGGTCGAGACGCTGACCGGCTTTGGCAAGCTCACCAAGAAGCAGCTGCAGGACTTTATCGACGAGCGCGGCCTGGCCATGGACCTTGCCGACATCAAGTTCTGCCAGGACTACTTCAAGGGCGAGAAGCGCGACCCCACGATCACCGAGATCAGGATGATCGACACCTACTGGTCCGACCACTGCCGCCACACCACCTTTGGCACGCAGCTCGAGAACGTGAAGATCGACGACGCCGTGGTCGAGGCGGCCTTCAAGCGCTACCTCGAGGTGCGTCACGAGCTCGGCCGCGACAAGAAGCCCGTCTGCCTTATGGACATGGGCACCATCGGCGCGAAGTACCTCAAGAGCAAGGGCATCCTCAAGAACCTGGACGAGTCCGAGGAGATCAACGCCTGCACCGTCAAGGTGAAGGTGGACGTCAACGGCAAGGACGAGGACTGGCTCTTCCTCTTCAAGAACGAGACGCACAACCACCCGACCGAGATCGAGCCGTTTGGCGGCGCGGCCACGTGCATCGGCGGCGCCATCCGCGACCCGCTGTCCGGCCGCAGCTACGTGTACCAGGCCATGCGCGTGACCGGCGCCGGCGACCCCACCGTCCCCGTGAGCCAGACGCTCAAGGGCAAGCTGCCGCAGCGCAAGATCGTGCGCACGGCCGCCGCGGGCTACAGCTCCTACGGCAACCAGATCGGCCTCGCGACCGGCCAGGTGAACGAGCTCTACCACCCGGGCTACGTCGCCAAGCGCATGGAGATCGGCGCCGTTGTGGGCGCGACCCCCGCGAGCCACGTGCGCCGCGAGTGCCCCGCGCCGGGCGACAAGATCATCCTGCTGGGCGGACGCACCGGCCGTGACGGCATCGGCGGCGCCACCGGCAGCTCCAAGGCGCACAACGTGGAGTCGCTCGAGAAGGACGGGGCCGAGGTGCAGAAGGGCAACGCCCCGACCGAGCGCAAGCTCCAGCGCCTGTTCCGCCGCGAGGACGCCTGCCGCCTGATCAAGCGCTGCAACGACTTTGGCGCCGGCGGCGTGTCCGTCGCCATCGGCGAGCTGGCCGACGGCCTCTACATCGACCTCAACAAGGTCCCCAAGAAGTACGAGGGGCTCGACGGCACGGAGCTCGCCATCAGTGAGTCCCAGGAGCGCATGGCCGTGGCCCTCGCACCCGAGGACGTGGACGAGTTCATGCGCTACGCGCATGAGGAGAACCTCGAGGCGACCGTCGTGGCCGAGGTGACCAAGGAGCCGCGACTGCGCATGGTGTGGGACGGCGAGACGATCTGCGACGTGAGCCGTGAGTTCCTCTCGTCCAACGGAGCGCCCAAGCACCAGGACGTCCACGTCGAGGCGCAGGGCAGCTACCAGCCGGACTTCAAGGGCGATGACCTTTCCCAGAAGATGCACTCGCTCGTGACCGACCTCAACGTGGCCTCCAACAAGGGGCTTTCCGAGCGCTTTGACTCCACCATCGGCGCGGCGACGGTCCTCATGCCGTTTGGCGGAAAGTACCAGCTCACGCCGTCCATGGCGATGGTCGCGAAGCTGCCCGTGTTTGGCGAGACCACCACGGTGTCCGGCATGGCGTGGGGCTTCAACCCCTACCTCATGAGCGAGAACCAGTTCACGGGCGCCTACCTTTCCGTCGTGGAGTCCGTCTGCAAGCTCGCCGCGGCCGGCATCGACCGCAAGGCCATGTACCTCACGTTCCAGGAGTACTTCGAGAAGCTCCGCGACGTGCCCGAGCGCTGGGGCAAGCCCACCGCGGCCGTCCTGGGCGCGCTCATGGCGCAGCTCGACCTGGGCATCGGCTCCATCGGCGGCAAGGACTCCATGTCCGGCTCGTTCGAGAACCTCGACGTGCCGCCCACCCTGGTCTCCTTCGCCACGGGCCTCGGCAAGCTCGACCGCATCGTGTCGCCCGAGTTCAAGCACACCAACAGCTTCCTGTGGCTCGTGAGCCCCAAGTACCAGTCCGACGGCGTCACGCCCGAGCCGCAGAGCCTGCTCAAGGTGCTCGACTTCATCCAGGAGCACATCGGCTACGGCGTGATCCTTTCCGCCTCGACCCCCGGCTACGGCTGCCTGGCCGAGCAGCTCTTCAAGAGCGCCGTGGGCAACCGCATCGGCTTTGGCCTCGTGAACGAGTTCCCGCTCGAGAGGCTCTTCAGCCTCGCGTACGGCAGCTTCGTGATCGAGGTGGACGACGGCACGTTCATCCCCACGGACCGCGAGGGATTTGACGTACAGTACCTTGGCGGCACCTCCGCCGAGTACAAGATGTGGGCCGCGGGCCAGGAGCTCGACCTCGCAGAGCTGCAGGAGGCCTGGGAGGAGGGCATCGAGTCCGTCTTCCCGTACCGCCAGAAGGGCGACGCCGTCAAGGCCGAGACCTTCGACGTGGCCGAGAAGGGCGTCTCTCGCCCGGCGCCGCTCGTCAAGGTCCCGAGGCCGCGCGTGGTGATCCCCGTGTTCCCGGGCAACAACTGCGAGTACGACTCCGCAGCCGCCTTCGAGCGCGTGGGCGCCGAGGCCAAGACCTTCATCATCAACAACCTCACGCCCGAGGCCGTCGCCGAGAGCACCAAGGCCTTTGTGGAGGAGGTCAACAAGAGCCAGATCATCATGATCCCCGGCGGCTTCAGCGGCGGCGACGAGCCCGACGGCTCGGCCAAGTTCATCACGGCGTTCTTCCGCGCGCCGCAGGTGACCGAGGCCGTGCGCGACCTGCTCCAGAAGCGCGACGGCCTGATGCTGGGCATCTGCAACGGCTTCCAGGCGCTGGT
>QOUO01000031.1 GCA_003862195.1 Coriobacteriaceae bacterium
AGGCCCCGGCGACATACCCCCGTCACGGGCGGCCGCCGGCCGCCTGGCCCCTCGTGCCGGAAAACAACGTTCCATATCCGGTTGTCAAGGTGCTGGAAAGGCCGAAGTTGGCCTGGCTAACCTGTTGACAAATCCATAGCTGGCTCCCTGGATTGCGTCCAGAACCGTCGAGACGATTGTATGACGGGCATTAACGGTTGACGTCACACTTGCTGCGAGCGCAATACGTGCGGCAACGAGAGGTTGATGTTGGCGATGCGTATGCTTACTGCATATGCTCGCGAGACTTCAGTACCTTAATGAACTCGTCAAAATCCGTTGCAGCAATGATGCGCTGTTGGTTTCGACGGCTGCTTGTGACATCGATGAGAAGATCGTACAGACTCTCGATGTTCGTCCTGTCGCCCAGCTTGGCTGCAAGGAGGAAGACTATGCGGGCTTCGGGGGAGTTCTCGTCCCAATAGATTGGGCTCGGCAGTATTGCAACCGCAACCATTGTTCTGCGACTGACTGGCTTCATCGAGTGAGGAATGACGAATGAGGGGCTCATTCCCGTACTCGAAAGTTCTTCTCTCTTCATCACGAGTGGAAGGAAGCTCTCGTCTACGTCGCCGGTTGACTCTAGGAGCCCCGCGAGTTGGTTAAGGACCTCATTCTTGTCGAGTGGTTTGCTGGGTCGCAAGAAAAGTCTGGAATCAAAGAAGCCCTCGATGTCGGACTCTCGAGACTCGTCGAGCATGCCGAGTGCACGGTCGACCTTCTCGGTATCAGAGGGTCCAAGCGTGAAGTCTACGAGCACGCTCGGAACGGGGAATCCCTCCAGTGGCACAGTAGAAATGATGAGATCTATCTCGTTTAAGGCGTCTTCGGGAAGGTCATTGAGCTCATGGTAGGAGAGCATGCTCATGACGCGCACTCTGTCCCCAAACAGCGATTCGACCCTGCTCTTTAGCATCTGCGAGATGGACCTTCCGGAACCGCAGACCACAAGGATTCGGTACTGGCCCTTAGGCTCCTCGCCCCTGCGCTCGATGGACGCTCCAAGATGGAGCGCGACGTATCCAACCTCGTCCTCCGTAAGCTTGTAGGGATCGGTGTCGAAGACCTTGCTCGTACTCGTGAGCGCAATCTCGAATGCGAGCGGGAAGTTCGTCTTGATTGTGTTGAGCATGGGGTTTCGCTTGATGATCTTGAAGTCCCTCGCGCCAAATGTGAGGGAGAGGTGCTGAAGCAGGTTCTTTCTCAGCACTGTGTCATCACGCAGGTCAAACCCATAGTTTTCCCAGATGATCTGGAGCATCTTGGTGATGTCTGCCTGGAAGAGCCTGTCATCCGCGTCAGATGCGGCGAGCTCGGTGTTCGCGAGCAGGTGGAGGTGCAGATAGCTCCTCTCGGCATCGTTGATGCGAATCTTGAATTCGGATTCCAGCCGATTGCAAAGCTCGTCAACGAGGAGCGCAGTTCGCCCAGCCGAGTCAAGTTCGCCTGTCGACTCGACAACGTGACCGCTCTTGATTCTGCCGACCATGAGCGCTACATGGATGAGGAAGTTCTTGAACCCATAGTCGGTGGTTATCACGTCCGCCTGGGACAGGTACTCGGAGACGACCTTCTCGATACGGTCCAAGTCGAGGTTAGGGAAGAGACGCCTTTCGTCGTCAGTGAATCCCTTGACGTAGGTCTTTGAATTCCTGATGACTACCTTGTCGACGTAGCAACGGCGCTTGTCGCACTCCATGCCAATCACCTTGGCGCCAAGACCTGGCTTGTTAACGAGCACAAGGTCATACGGTGAGAGCAGATCCCGCAGTTGGCGCACGTAGCCCTGAAGTGTGTTTTCCCCGACGAACACCATGCCAGCCAGGTCGTCATAGGGTATGTAGGTCGAACTCTCAAGTAGCTCCCTAAGCAAGTAGCGAATCCTGTCGTCCACATCAGAGAGGTCAGGCTGCTCCCTGTTCGAGTGAAGACCTTGGGAGAGAAAGGCCTCGTACGAGGCATGATCTTCGATCACAAGGTGATAGCCACGCTCACGCTTCATGACGATGCTCGCGCCATGGTCGCCTAGGATTTGGTTGATTTTCGAGATATCTGAGCGTACCGTGCGCTCTGTTACATCAGAGGTCTTTGCAAGCAGTTCGGCTGGGGTGTAATCGGAGCGCCTGATTGTATCGAAGGTCTTATCCAAGCGCTTGTTACCGAACATCGTGACCTCCTCCATCCATCGCAGGTGTCTCGACGGCACGAGAACTATTGCCGAATCGTTACTCACGACAAATATAGAGGGCCATTCTCATCCTCCAAACATTCCGAACTTCCACTTGCAACCGGAAAACGACAACGCTGATGCGTTTCCAACTTCCGGCGCAAGTGGAAGTCCGGAAGCTTGAGTAGGCCTGTAGGCAGGCACATCATTTGGAAGCGAAGAGAAGGACTTCCGCCTTGGAGAGGAGGTTTGATGAGTGAGAGCAAGGAGCTTTTCACGCCAGACCACGTGTTTCTGGGACTTGACGCGAAGAGCAAGCGCGACGTCTTCGACTGCGTCTCGAAGATGGCAGAGAAGGTCGGCGTGACTACTTCCGCTTCCGGCCTGAGCGACGCGATCGCAGAGCGCGAGGGCGAGGGCATGACGGGCCTGATGGATGGATTCGCAATTCCGCATGCCAAGACGAACGTCGTAACGCGACCTTCCATGTTCTACGTGAGGGCCAAGCACCCGCTGAAGTGGGAAACGCTTGATGACGAGGACGTCTCGAGTTTCTTCGCGCTGGTCTCGCCTGATAGCGACAGTGGCAGCTCGCACTTGAAGATGCTTTCCGCATTGGCTACGTGCCTACTGGAAGATGACTTCAAGGAAACGGTCAAAAAGCTTGGAACAGCGGATGAGCTCGTCTCATACGTCAACGGTTACATCGCAAAGGAGAGTGACGAGGGATGAAGGTCGTAGGAGTGTCTGCTTGCCCGGCTGGCCTTGCGCATACGCCAATGGCCGCGAAGGCACTCATGAAGGCAGGCGAGAAGCTCGGTTGGGATGTAAAGATCGAGCAGCAGGGCGCCATGGGGTTCATCAACAAGGTTACCCGCGAGGAGGCAAGTGCAGCTGACTTCGTGGTGATTGCCTCTGACCAGAAGATCAGGGAGATGGATCGCTTCGAGGGCAAGCCGACGATGCGCGTTGACATCAACGTCTGCATCAAGGCCCCAGAGGCCGTGCTGAAGAAGTGCGCAAGTGCTGCTAAGGCACACGAAGGCAAGTAATCCCTTCGGCAAGTTATTGTGCGGGCTCCGGTCCGCAAGACGAAAGGTGACAGATATGAAGCAGTTCTTTAAAGAGGCGAAAGGCCACCTGATGACCGGCATTGGCTACATGCTGCCAATGATCATCGGTTCGTCGCTGGTCGTCGCGATTCCCCAGCTGATTGCACTCGCGATGGGCATCCCTTCCCTTACTGACAGCCTCAAGGGCTTCCCTGGGTTCCTCTATCAGCTCCAGCAGGTCGGATGGACGGGCATTGGCCTCGTTAACACTGTCCTTGCGGCCTTCGTTGCGTACTCGATTGCGGACAAACCTGGCCTTGCTGCCGGTCTGGTCGGTGGCGCAATGGCCACCTCCACGAAGGCAGGCTTCATCGGCGCCATCATCTACGCCTTCATCGGCGGTTACATGGTGCGCTGGGCAATCAAGCACATCCATGTGAAGGAAAAGTACATGGCGGTCATGCCCAACGTCGTGCTCCCGTTCCTCGCCACGTTCGTAGTCGCGCTCATTGCCGTCATCCTCGCAACCCCGCTTGCCGCAATCAACAACGGCATCGTTGCCTGGCTCGAGGCTATGTGCAAGAGTGGCACCAGCAAGCTCATCATGGCTATCGTGCTCGGCGCCATGATTGGTTTCGATATGGGCGGCCCCGTCAACAAGGCTGCTTGGATGGCCGGCAATGCGCTTCTCGCCGAGGGTATCTACACCCCGAACGTGTTCATCAACTGCGCAATCACCATCCCGCCTCTGGGCTATGCAATCGCTGCAGTCATCCGCAAGGCCCGCTTCTCCACCTCCCTGCGTGACTCCGCCTCTGGCAACTGGGTCATGAGCTTCATCGGCATCACCGAGGGCGCCATTCCGTTCACGCTGGTCAAGCCTTCTCGCCTGATTCCGATTAACGTCATCGGTTCTGCACTCGGCGCCGCTGTCTGCGCGCTTCTTGGTACCGATGCAAAGATTCCGCCCCTTGGTGGTTGGTACGGTGCAATCACGATGCAGAACCCCTGGGGTTACCTCATCGGCATCGCAGTTGGTGGCCTGTTCATCGCTCTTGCCGCCACGGCACTGGTCGACTTCAACGTCGATCCCGACGCCGAGGAGGAGAGCGTCAGCGAGGACGACATCGAGATTTCATTCGAGTAGCGCAACCGAGTTTCTCGGAAGCCGATTGTAAGGCGGCGCGGCTTCGCGGTCTGCATGACCGGAGGTCGCGCCGCTTTTGCCAACCGCAGCGACAAAATGTGAGATGGAGTGAGTATGAGAAGGACTATCCACGTCGTACCCCATTCGCACTGGGACCGCGAGTGGTACTTCACGACCTCGAGGTCGAAGGTCTACCTCATGAAGGACCTCGCAGACGTACTTGATACCTTGGAGAAGAACCCCGACTTCAAGACCTGGATGCTCGATGGCCAGGCTTCCCTCCTGGATGACTACCTTGCCTGGAGACCGCAGGACGAGAGTCGCATCAGGACTCTGGTGTGTGACGGCCGTCTCGTAATCGGGCCTTGGTACACCCAGACCGACGAGATGCTGGCAAGTGGCGAGAGCATCGTCCGAAATCTCTACTACGGCATGAGGAGGTGCGAGGAGCTCGGACCCTACATGCACGTAGGATACATGCCGGACTCGTTTGGACAGTCGGGTAATATGCCACAGATCTATCGGCAGGCAGGTTTCAAGGACACCCTCTTCTGGCGTGGAGTTTCCAACGATATGGTCGACAAGTTGAACTTCACGTGGCGTGGAGACGACGGCTCCGTCGTTTTTGCGACCCAGATGCCAAACGGTTACTACATCGGCGGAAACGTCCCAGAGGATTCCGACCAGAATGACGCGTGGTGGCACGAGCAGTGCCTGGACAAGCTGGCGTCACGGTATGCCACCGAGCACGTCTACTTCCCCTGTGGTTTCGACCAGGCTCCTGTCCGTCGGAACCTTCCCGAGCTCGTCGCAGAGCGCGCGAAGCGCGATCCTGACAACACGTACAAGATGAGCAGCATTCCCGAGTACCTTGCGGACCTTCATGAGGCTATTGATCGCGAGGGCGTGAAGCTCGAGGAGGTCCAGGGCGAGCTGCTGAATGCCAAGCACATGCGTATCCATCGCTCGATTTGGTCCTCGCGCTCGGACCTGAAGCGACTGAATACCAAGGCACAGTTTTACGTGACAAACGTGCTGGAGCCGACCCTCTCCCTCTCGGCAAGCCTCGGTAACGAGTACCCGAAGAAGGCGGTTGAGCACATCTGGAAGCTCCTGCTGGAGAACGCCGCGCACGACTCGATGGGCTCTTGCATCGCTGACTTCGTCAACGCCGACGTCGGACTTCGCTACAAGCAGGCGATGGACGTCGCCACGAGCCTCGTTGAGCTTCACAGCCGCATGATCGCCACGAGCATCGACTCGGGAGATGCCCCGATGACCATTACGGTCTTCAACGCTGATGCCCATCCGCGTAGTGGTGTGGTAGTCGAGCACATGTATCTTCCCGGCGAGGACTTCAAGATTCTGGACGAGAAGGGCAGTACCGTTGCCTATACCATTCTGTGCAGTAGGGACCTGACGGATTACGTGCTTTCCCAGACCATCAAGCTCGATCCAAGCAGGAAGGCATACGTCCCGAGCAAGGTTCTCGACGCTATGGTTGCAATCGATGCGCACGAGGTTCCCGCAATGGGCTATGCGCAGTATCACCTGGTGCTGAATGAGAGCTCCTCTCATCCGATGGAGAATCTTGACAGGGATACCGTGCTTGAGAACGAGTACTACCGGATCTCTGTCAATGTCGACGGCACCCTCAGGGTGGAAGATCGTTCGAATGGATACGTCTACGACCATCAGGCCGTACTGGTCGAGAACGGCGACGATGGCGACTCCTTCAACTACTCTCCGCCAAGGCAGGACCTTGTGGTCCGTTCGGACGAGGGGAAACCCGAAGTTGCAATCGAGGGTTCTGACATCTATCAGCGGGCCACGATTGACTTTTCTATGAATGTTCCCAAGGACCTGGATGAGAGGGCGAAGGGCATCCGCTCCACGAGCCTTCCCGTTCGGCTTACCGTTGCGCTCAGGCGCGGCTCTCGTGTCATTGACCTTGACGTACACGTCGACAACAACGTTCTTTCGCATCGACTCTGCATCCTCTTTGACGCGCAAATGGCGACGAAGTTCAACTTTGCCGACGAGCAGTTTGGGTCTATCAAGCGTGAGAACGTGCACGCGCGCGAGATGGCACTCTATAACGCGTCCCTCGACAAGGAGAACGATGATGCGACCGAAGATGACTCCATGCTTCCCGCCAATTGGCGACAGAATGCGGAGACCTGGCAGGAGATGCCTGTAGCGATCGAGCCCACGCAGAGCTACGTGGCGCTTGGTGATGGGACGAGAGGTGTCGCAGTGCTACCCAGGGGCGTTCGCGAGTACGAGATCGTTGGGGATGAGAAGAACGAGATCTGCCTCACCCTGTTCAGGACCTATGGGTTTATGGGCAAAGAGGACCTGCTTTATCGTCCCGGGCGAGCTTCGGGTGAGAGGACGATGGAGACGCCAGACGCCCAACTGCTGGGCCCGCTCGACTTCGACCTCGGTCTGCTTCCGTTTGCGGGTAGCATCGATGAAGCACGTATTGCGGAGGAGGCGCGCTCCTACGACGGCGAACTTCGTGCCTATGAGTACGCGGAGTTCCTCAATGGCAGACTGATCTTCTCGGAGCCGGAGGTCGAGGGATGGCGTTCGCAGACCGGGTCTCTCTTCGAACTTGATGGCGACGCGATCGTTTCGGCGGTAAAGACCTCTGAGAACTATGGGACCGATGGGCTCATCGTCCGACTGTTCAACGGCTTTGCTGACAAGGACGCGACTGCTAACTTGAAGTTCGCGCGCCCTGTCCAAGAGGCATACCTGTGCGACCTGCGAGAGCATCGCAGCGGAGACGTTACCTTCGAAGGTAACGTGGTCACTCTGCCGGCCCTTGGACACTGCAAGTTCCAGACGCTGTTCGTGAAGTTGGCTTCTGCATAGCTTGAACCCAAATGGCAAAGTTGTGGGGCACGGCATCAACGATGTCGTGCCCCCTTTCCGCATCGGTATCACTTCTGTGTTATGCCTTTGAGTATCCAATGTGCTCTTGGCTATCGACCAAACCGAACGCTTTCCTTCGCAAAATGCTATCCCGAGCTGGGTCGATGCCCTTCTCAGCATTCCTATAATCCATAGCAACGTACTAGGAAAATGGAATGCCAGGAGAGAAGAGCCTGGCAGGCGGGGGTGGTGGCATGGCCAAGGGTGAGTTTCCAGATGCGGTGCTGGGCGTGAGTGGTTATCGCAGGAGCCTGGAAGACCCGCGGGGCATCCTCAACCCGGGCGGCGTGGCGCGGCCGCTGAGCACGGGCGTGGCGGCGTCGCGGCTGGTGCCGGACGTGTTCAGGCCGCTCGCGACCGACGACCTTTTGGACGCCGCCAAGCAGACGGCGGCATGGATCCGTTCGCACGAGGTGCCGACGGAGCATGGCAAGCTTTGGGATGTCTTTCCCAAGGGGCAGCCGGGCTTTGGGCCGGACGTGATGATCTTTGGGCCGCGGTGCCACTACTCCGGCGCGGCGGGCATCGGCACGTTCTTCCTGCGCATGTGGGAGGCCACGGGTGACGAGTCCTACCTGGCAGACGCCCGTGCCGCCGCGGACGAGCTCATCGCCACGGCATCCGGCCCGGAGTGGTACGACCGCGTGCTCGCGTCCGACGTGGGTGGCGTCATCCCCGTACCCGGCTGGGCCATCGGCTACTCCAACGGACCCGCGGGCGAGGGGCTGTTTGTCATTTCCCTTTACGAGGCCACGGGGGAGGAGCGCTACCTGGCCTACGCGCGCAAGGTCGCGGACGACCTGATTGCCGCGGCAAAGCCGGACCCACACGGCATCCGCTGGAGCGACCAGGAGGACGTGGTGGCCGACGGCGGCTTCGTGTTCTACCTTGTGCTGGTGTGGCGCAAGACGGGCGACTCCCGCTACCTGGACGCGGCTCGACGCGCGGGCGACCGCATCGCGGCGGACGCGCTCCAATCACCCCACGGCGGGCTGTACTGGAAGCTCCTGGACCTGCGGCTGATCGGCTTCCCCAAGGACACGACGTTTCCCAACTTCTCGCACGGGACGGCGGGCACGGCCTGGATGTTTGCGCTTCTCTTTGAGGCGACGGGCGAGAAGCGCTACCTCGAGCTCGCGCGCGGCGGCGTGGAGTACCTCAAGGCCATCGCCGTGGGGGACGAGACCGGCATGCTCGTGCCGTACCAGGTCCACCCCGTGACGGGGCTCACCACCAACCGGTTCTACCTCAGCAGCTGCCACGGCCCCGTGGGGACGGTGCTGCCCTTCCGCAAGCTGTACGAGCTCACGGGCGAGGCGGAGTACCGCGACTGGTGCGTGTGGCTGTCGCGCGGGATCATCCGCGCCGGGGCGCCCGAGCACTACTCGTGGGGCTACTGGAACAGCAACTGCCAGTGCTGCGGCACGCCCGGGATCCTGGAGCACTTTGTGGATATGTACGAGTTCACCGGCGAGCCGGAGTTTCTTGACTATGCCTGGCGCACGGCGCGGGTGCTGCTGGCGGATTCCACCACCTGGGACGACAGGCCCGGCCAGCGCACCTGGTACGGCGCGTGGACGCGCACCATCCCCAGCCGCGTGGTCAGCTACCTGGGGCTTTACAGCGGGGCGGCGGGCTGCGCGTCCTCGCTGGTGCGGCTGTACGCGGACCGTCGCGACGTGCGGCTGACGCAGCTCTTCGAGTACGAGTTCTTTGGCGAGCGGCTGGGCCGCAACCGCGACGGGGACGCCGCAAGGTAGGCAACAGGGCCGGGGCGGGCGTCCTTCTCGCCCGCGGAACGTGGCGCATGTGGCGCAAGGCAGATGCAAGGGAGAAGATCATGGCGGAAAACAGGGCGTATTCGTCCATCGCGGAGCTCGTTGGCAACACGCCGTTGGTGGAGCTCACCAACTACGAGCGCGAGCATGGGCTCAGGGCGCGCGTGCTTGCGAAGCTGGAGTACTTCAACCCGTCGGGCTCGGTAAAGGACCGCATCGCGCTGGGCATGATCGAGGCGGCGGAGCGCGAGGGGCGCATCCACCCCGGCGACACGCTTATAGACTTTACCAGCGGAAACACGGGCATCGGGCTTGCGGCCGTCGCCAACGCCAAGGGCTACCGCTTTGTGGCCGTGATCCAGCCGGGGGTATCCGTGGAGCGCACGCAGATCCTCAAGGCGTACGGTGCCGGGTTGCTGCAGTTTTCCGACATTCCCGGCGTGGACCAGATGATGCGCGAGCGCGGCATGGTGCTGAGCGAGCTGTACGGCTACATTGGCGCGTACGCGGACGCGCACGGCTACTACTACATCAACCAGGGCCTCAACCGGCAGAACCCGCTCACACACTACCGCACCACGGGACCCGAGCTGTGGGAGGCCACGGGCGGCAACGTTGACTACCTGGTGGCTCTGGTGGGCACGGCCGGAACCCTGGTGGGCACGGGCAAGTATCTGCGAGAGAAGAACCCCGACGTGCGGATCGTGGGCGCGCAGCCGGCGGCAGACAGCCGCAAGGACCCAGCGCATCCGGAGCGCAAAACCATCGACGGCGTGCTGGCCTTCCACGACGTGCCGGCCGACCGCGTGCCGGACTTCTTTGAGCAGTTTGGCGAGCGTCCGGACGAGGTGCTGGACCTGGATGCGGACGAGGCCTACGCCATGGGTCGCGAGGTCGTACGCACGGACGGCATCTTTTTGGGGCAGTCCGCGGCGGCGGCTCTGCTCGCCGCGACCAAGGTGGCCCAGCGCGCGGAGGCCGAGGGCAAGACCATCGTGGCGATCTGCGCGGACAACGCGTTCAAGTACCTCTCGACCAACATCTACCGATAAGCCCTGGTGCAGGTTGCCCTCAGCCTTTCTGCCAAGATAAAAGCCGCGGGCGAGAAGGACGCGTCCTTCTCGCCCGCGGGCTTGCCCTGGGACGGCGACGCTACACCAGTCGCAGCCGCCGTGCCTCGCTTGCGGCCTGGGAGCGGCGGCGCACGCCCAGCTTTGCGAGGATGTGGCTCACGTGCGTCTTGACCGTGGGAAGCTTGATGCCCAGTACCTGGCCGATCTCCGTGTTGCTCTTGTCCTGGCAGATCAGGCGCAGCACCTGGCGCTCCGCCTCGGTCAGGTGCTCGGACGGGCCGGTCGGCTGCGTCAGGAAGTCCGGGTAGCGCGACGCCTGCGCGCGGGCACCCTTGACTAGCCGCGCGAGCTGCTCTGCAAGTTCGCCGTCGCTGTTGCCATTGCTGTTGCCGCCGCCGGCCGCGGAGGGGCCCTGCGCCTGCGTCTGGAGCAGCAGCGGCAGCACGGCGGCCCCGTACTGCGTGATGGTGCGCACGTAGCCAAAGCGCCGCGCGGTGGCGAGCGCCTGCCCCAGCGGCCGTTCCCAGTCGCCCGCGCCGGTGCGCCAGCGCGCGATGGCCGTCAGGACGCCGTAGTTGATGATCTCTATGTGGCGGTCGCGCGACTCCACGTACTCGCTCAGGGTGGACATGAGGTGCGTCGCCTCCGCGTAGCGTGACTCCGCTAGGTACGCCTGGCAGCAGGTCAGGTACACGTAGCGGTCAAGGTACCAGAGTCTGTCCAGGTCAGCGGGGGCGTTTTCCTCAAGCCAGGCATGCGTGCGGGCGGAATTTCCCAGCCGCAGCAGGCAGCGGCAGTGCATGGCGTCCAGGTTGCGCACGATGCGCCGGCTCTGGGGGTCGTCCTCCCACGCCAGGGGGCGGCGGTAGCGGTCCAGCAGCTCTATGGCCTGCGGAGCGTCGCCCAGGTCAACAAGGTTGCGGACTTGCATGCCCACGGCCGCAAACTCCACGGAGCGGTCGCCGCCGCGCCGCACCTTGGGCAGCACCGCGCTCACGCGCGCGACGTCGGCCGCGACGTCCTCGCCCTTCTCGAACCTGCTTTCGCACAGGGCCACATCCAGGCAGCCCACGCTCATCCGGCCCAGCGCCCTGCCAGCGATTTTGCCCAGCGCACGGCAGGTGCGCTCGTCGTCCGGGACCCAGGGGCTCAGGTCGCGCCCACCGTCGATGATGCTGGGCATGCCGCTCGTGAGCGACAGCGTGAGGTCGGGGTCGCGCCCCGCCTGCATGCGCGCCAGGGCGGACACCGCACCCGTCAGGCTGTCCAGCCGACGGTGGGGAAGCGCCAGGTCCAGGTAGGCCAGGTACGAGCGGGCGCGCCGGCGTTCCTCCGGGCTGCGCGCGGGGTCCGCCGCGTAGCGCTCCAGCTCCGCGTACCAGCGCTCGGAACCCATGGTGTCCATTGACATGGAATCGAGCAGGCTCATGATGCGCATGAGGCGGGGAGAAGATCGTACGATTCCATCTGGCAGCGCATGGTAGTAGCGCTCAAGCTCAAAGTAGCTGCCGTTGCCTGGGTGCAGGCGGGCGTGCTCCTCCAGGAGCTCGAGCGCACGCTCGCGGTTGCCGCTCTTGGAGCAGACCTCCAGCGCGCTGGGGTAGTTGCCCCGCTCCACGTAGTAGTCGATGGCGCGGCTGACGATGGCCTGCGCGGCGCCGCTGTCGTGCCGGCGCTCGCGCTCCCACGTAAAGAACGTCAGGATGTCGGGCCGCACGGTCCAACCGTGCCCCTCGCGCGTGATGAAGCACGTGTCGTGGTGGATGGTCTCCAGGAAGGTCCGCCCGTCCTTCTCGCCCAGGACGTTTGTGACAAAGTCGTCATCCACGCGGTCGAACAGCGGTGCCAACAGGAGCATGGACTGGGTCCGCGCGTCAAAGCGCTTTTCGAACTCGACCTCGAAGTAGCGCATGACCTCGCCGTATATGACCTGCTCCCAGGTGGCGTCGCCGCGCAGGATGTGGCTCACGGCGAGCGCGACGCCCAGCGGGTAGCGCAGGGTGGCATCCGCTATGTGCCGCACGAGGGCCGGGTCGGGCTCCACGTCGTTGGCGGCGAGCAGGTGCGCGATGTCCGCGTTGGAAAACGCGAGGTCCTCGCTCGTGACGATGAGGAGCTCGCCCCGGGCAAAGGCGGGCGTGAGCCACCCGGGCATGGGCGCGCGCGACGCAAAGACGAAGCGGGTGTCCGGGCAGCGCTCCGCCACCGCGGCGAGGGCCGACCCCTGTGCGGCTGACACCGCGTCGTGGATGTTGTCGACCAGCACGGCGTCGTGTGCGCGGGCCGCGGCCTCCGTCACGACGGCCGCGGCGTCCTCGCGCTCCGCGTCGACCTCCAGCACGTCCAGCCCCCGCAGCATGCGCCGCGCGAACGTGGTCTTTCCAAAGCCGAGCGGGCCCGAGACCAGCGCGATGCGCGTGCGCTCCCACTGCGGGCGCAGGTACTCGTCAAACTCGAGCGGGACCATCGTCAGCATGTGCGCACCCTTCCGCCGTGGCTTCCCGTTGTCTTGCTCGGGCGAGAAGAACGCCCGCCGTGCCCGACATCATACTTTGGTATGAGGTCTGGGCGCAAATGGGTCACTAATATCGTTCACCAAGACACGATAGCCACGTCACTTCGAGGGGAAAGACGCCATGGAAGCTGCCTACGAGCTGTACGAAGAGGACGGGATGAGGTTCGACCTTGCAGATTTCTTCTGTCGCGAGTACGACGAGCTCGTGGGCGACGGGGACGCGCTTGCCTGCTCCTACTTTGCCAAACGTCTTGAGGGTGACCAGACAAAGGTCCGCGCGGCGGTCAGGCGCTTTGGGATCGAGGGCGAGGACGCGGACGAGGTCAGCTTTGTGCTCGACACCACCGTGTTTGGCACCTGCAAGAAGGGGCTTGCCGTCACTCCCTCTGGCATCTATCTGGTGGACGAGGCCGGGAAGCGGGCGTTTCTGGACTGGGACGACTTTGCCGCGTGCAAGGTGAGCCGCGTGAACGACACGCTGACCATCGCCGGGCACCCGTTCATCATGAGCCGGGACGAGGCCCGTCTGGTCGCCCGCGTGATGCGCGACCTGAGGAAGTGACGGATTGGCCGCGCTGCCACAACAATGGGCATATTTACCTGCTCGTTTTCTGATTGTGGTACGGTTCGCTTACCGATTGTGGTAAGACGCACTTACTGATTATGGTAAGTGACACTTTTCGATTATGGTAAACTCTACTTACCGATTATGGTAGTTCGAGTGGGAGGTGGCCATGATCGAGCGCGACATCGCTCCATGGGTGCAGAAGAATGCGACGTGGTTTCCCGTGCTGTCGATTACTGGCCCGCGACAGAGCGGAAAGTCGACGTTGGTGCGTGCGCTCTTCTCGGATTATCAGTATGTGAACCTTGAGGATCCTGGCACGCTGGCCATGGCATTGGATGACCCTGTTGGATTCATTCGTAACAAGCCCTCGCGCTTGGTGATTGACGAGGCGCAGCTGGCTCCCGAGCTCTTCAACATGATTCAGGTGGTATCGGACGAGGTAGGGACTCCGGGTCAGTACGTTCTGTCGGGGTCGCAGAACTTCCTGCTGCTTAAGCAGGTTACGCAGTCGCTTGCCGGCAGGGTGGCGCTGCTGAAGCTGTTGCCCTTCTCATATAAGGAATTAAACCAGGCAAACCAGCGCGTCGAGCTTCATGACTTCATATGTCGTGGTGGATATCCACGCCTTTATGACGTTGGGATTCCCCCGGAGGTCTATTACGAGAACTACTTGGAGACCTACATCACGAGGGACGCATCGGGATATGTCGACCCGAGGAACCTGGGACTGTTCCGCAGCTTCATTGTTGCGTGCGCCACGAATTGCTCGAACCTTTTGAACTTGACGGGACTCGCAAACGATGTTGGTGTGAGTGTGCCCACGGCAAGGTCCTGGCTCTCCATGCTCGAGGCGAGCTACGTGGTCTTTCTGCTGCAGCCTTACCATGCCAACCTTAGGAAGCGACTGACGAAGACGCCAAAGCTCTACTTTTATGACACGGGGCTGCTCTGCCACCTCTTGGGAATTCATACTGCGGACCAGATGATGGCGTCCAAACAGAGGGGCGCGATCTTTGAGGACCTGGTTATCGAGGAGACCGTCAAGCGTCATTTGAACGCGGGTAGGCAGCCACAGCTGTTCTTCTATCGTGATGACAGCAAGATTGAGGTCGACCTGGTCGACATGACTGATGCGTCGGCTCCGGAGCTTGTGGAGATAAAGTCCTCAGCCACTTATCGCCCGGCCTTCGCGCGGCACCTCTCGCACGTGGGGGAGCTTTTAGGCGTGGATACTTCCGGTCAGTCCATCGTAATGGATGCGTCGGAGACAACCGTGGTGAATGGCCGGAAGGTATGGTCGATGACTGACTGGCTTCTGCGTTCGTAGCGGCAACGTCGTATGCCTGCAGTTACCGCGTCAGTCGCATGTGGAGCAGCGGGAACGGCTCGCCCGCGTCATCGGTCTCGCTGCGGCCAAACGTAACGAAGCCCATGTGCTCGTAAAAGCCCACGGCCTGCGGGTTCTGCTCGTTCACGGTGAGCTCGCTCACGCCCCAGTCGCCAATCGCGTGGCGCAGCAGCGCGGACCCCACGCCCGTGCCGCGCTCGCCCGCGTTCACAAACAGCATCTCGAGCATGGTGCCATTGGCGCCCGCAAAGCCGAGGGCGCGCCCGTCATCCGCGCGGGCGACTGCCAGCCTGCCGACGCCCCCGATCGCCTGCGGCACATAGCCGCGGATGCGCGTGACGTCCTCCTCCGTCAGGAAGTCGTGCGTGGCGCGCACGGAGCGCTCCCATACGCCCAGCAGCGCCTCGACAAGCTCTGGCGTCCTGTCCCGGATGTCCGTGATGTCCATGCGTCTGTCCTTCTCCCCTGCGGCTGCCTGCCGTCGCGTTGATGGTCGCCTAAGGTTACCCCGTCCTAAGGAACTCGTCGAGGAAGACGTCGAGAAGGTCGTTCTTCCTGGTGGGAAGCCATGCGGCGACCACGTGCATCTGGTGCTCCATACCCTCGATGGGCAGGGCGACGACCTTGCCACGGCGGGGCAGCGTCGCCGTGAGGTATCCCGGGAGCAGGGCATAACCCAGGCCCGAGGCCACACAGAGGAGGCTTGTCTCCACATCCTCGGAAACGTATGAGACCCTAACGGTGGAACCGACCTCCTCAAGTGCCGCAGCGATGGTCTCCCGCTCGCCGTATCCGCCCTTGCCACGGTGGATGTCTACAAGGGGGAATCCAGAGAGGTCCTTCATGCGTATGCGGCCCCTGTGCGCCAACGGGTGGTTGGCAGGCACCACCGCGAGCAACGGGTAATCCCGCATCTCCGTCCACTGCAGGTCGCGCATCCTGTCGGGCGAGTAGAGCAGGTTGATTGCGACGTCGATCTTTTCCGCCCTGAGCGCGTCGTACAGCTCCGCGACGTTCTCGCGGAGGAAGGACAGTCGCACGTTAGGGTAGTGCATGTGGAAGTCGTACAGCATGTCGCCCAGGTCGGTCCGCTCGAAGCCCTTGATGTAGCCCACGCGAAGCTCTCCCATGGGGCCCTGGTCGGCCGCTCGCGCCCGGCGCACCGCGTCGTCCGCGCGCGAGATGATCGCGAGCGCGTCCACCAAAAAGGACGATCCCGCGGGCGTGAGCTCGACTCGGTGGTTGTCGCGATAGAGCAGCTTGCAGCCAACTTCCCGCTCGAGCGACTTGAGCTGCGTCGACACGCTCGACTCGGACACGAAGAGTCGCTTTGCCGCCTTGGTGAATGAGAGCTCCTCCGCGACGGCGACAAAGTACTCGAGCTGCTTTGGTGTCATGTGCATCACTCGCTTGCGATAGGTAAACGCGATTACGCGATAGGAAACGCAGAGGGAAGTCGTACAAAACCCCTTCTTACAATTCGATTATCAAAGCGCAAACCATAGTTTGCAAGGACGTTTGGAGCGGAGGGACAGACATGTCAGACAGAAGGAAGATCAAGCTCGTGCAGGCCCTGGTGGGCTCCATCGCGCTCACCCTGCTCATGCAGGTAATGGGATTGTTTGGGTACTCCCAGTACATCTGGATGTGCTTCCTCCCACTCCTGATGTTCTTTGCGCTTGGGGCAGACTTCAAGAACATACCCTCCATGATCATGAGCTACGCGGTAGGCGAGCTGTGGTGCATGGTCAACGGTCTCGTCGCGGGTGCGTTCTCCGCCGCGTTCGGCAGCGGCAACATGGTGATGTCCAACATCGTCCCCACGATCCTAGTCATCTTCCTCATCCTCACCACCCACGAGAACCTGCTCGAGGGCAAGCCGTACTCCAACATCCCCTGCATCTTCATGGGGCTTGCGACCTCGTTCTTTGTCGAGTTCCTGCAGCAACCCATCGGCTACCTGCACCTGCTCGGGTTCTGGTGCTACGGCGTCGTCCTCGCCGTCGCGCTCGTGCTTTCGGGCATGTGGGTCTGCAGCGCGATCTTTGGCCGCGACCGCACAATGGCGGCGCTTGCGCCCGCACCACGTCCCGCGGATGGTTCCAAGGATCAAAAGGCCAGGTAGGTAAAGCCAAACGTCTTGTCCGGAAAGGGGCAAAGAGATGGAAGCCAAAGTCAAGGGCGAGAAGGACGTGGATAACGTCGAGAAGAGCACGGACGCAACGCCCGTGGCACGGTCCGTGGAGGAGGCCCGCAAACAGTACGAGGGCAAGCCAGGCGCGCAGAGGTATCCCCACGTGTTCGACCCAATCGAGATCCGTGGCAGGGTCTTCCGCAACCGGCTCATCGCGGCACCGACGATGTTCTTCCACGCGGCCTACTTCATCCCCCAGATTCGCGAGAACATCTACCGCATGGTCGAGGTCCGCGCCAAGGGTGGCTTTGGCTGCGTGGCCACGGGCGAGCTGCCGCTCAACTTCGAGGAGGGCCGTGGTGCGTTCATGGACCGCGCCATCGACGTGAGGCACTTCTACGGGAGCGACTTCGACTCCGCCAAGGAGTACGCGGACCGCATCCACTCCGGCGGTGCGCTCGCCTACATGGAGATATCGCACGAGGGGCTCGAGGCGGACGACGCGGCCGAGCCCTGGGGCCCCTGCGACATCGTGCGCGAGGACGGCCGCCACGTCTTCGGCATGGACCGCCAGATGATGGATAAGGTCTGCAACGACTTCTTCCAGGTGGGCCGCTTCGCACATGCCGCCGGGTTCGACGGTGTGCTCCTGCACGGAGGCCACGGGTTTCTCATCCAGCAGTTCGTGTCGCCGCTCTTCAACCACCGTACGGACGAGTTTGGCGGCTCCATCCAGAATCGCTCCCGCTTTCCCAAGATGGTGCTCCGCGCCCTGCGCGCCGGCATGGGGGAGGACATGGTACTCGAGCTGCGTATGAGCGCGGAGGATGGCGAGAAGGGCGGCATGACCCTGGTCGACTCCTGCGGCTTTGCGGAGGAGATCGACGGCCTCGTGGATATCTTCCACGTGTCGAACGGCATCAAGAAGCTCGGCAACGGCGGCGATACGTTCAGTGACATCTTCGACCCGCACGGCGTGAACCTGGAGCGCGCGGCCGCGATCAAGCCTCACCTGCACAAGAGCCTCGTCGCCGTGGTCGGCGGCTTCAACAGCGTGGCCCAGGCCGAGGACGCCATCGCGGCGGGCAAGGTCGACTTTGTGGAGTACGCGCGCCAGTGCTTTGCGGACCCGGACTTCATCAACAAGACGCTCGACGGCCACGAGGACATGGTGCACCGCTGCGTCCGCTGCTTCCACTGCTACCCGGGCTTCTGCGAGCACCCGACCGACATTCCCCTGTGGTACCAGCTCCCGCCCGAGGAGTTCATGAAGGTCTACAGCCCCGCGGTGATGGGGGACTGCTCCATAAACCCGGACTCCGGCCTGGGCTACTACCCCGACCGTCTGCCCAAGCCAACGGCAAGTCGCAGGGTCCTCGTGGTGGGCGGCGGCGTCGGCGGCATGCAGGCTGCCATCACGGCGGCGCGCCGCGGCCACAAGGTGACGCTGGCAGAGAAGGGCGACCGCCTGGGCGGCGTGCTCCTGTTTGCGGAACACGACCATGACAAGCGCGAGTGGATGGACTTCGAGCACGTCCTCGAGCGCGAGCTGCGCGACCTGAACGTCGACGTGCAACTGGGCACGAGCGTGGACGGGGACTACCTCCGCAAGACGAACCCCGAGTACGTGATCCTGGCCGTTGGCGCCCACGACCGCGCGTGCCCGCTGCCGGGTGCCGAGCTTGCCATGAGCGCGACGGACACCTACTTCCACATGGACGAGATCGGCCACACCGTCGTGATCGCGGGTGGCGGGCTCACGGCCTGCGAGACGGCCCTCAACCTTGCCGCCGCCGGACACGAAGTCACCGTCGTGGCGCGCAAGCCCAGGCTCACGCCATCCACGTTTGGCTACTACCGCAACGCCCTCCTGGACGAGATGGACAAGCGCGGCATCCACCAGCTCCTCTCCACGTGCCCCATGGAGTTCACCAAGGGGGGCCTCGTGTGCCAGAAGGCCGTCGACGACAAGGGAACCCCCGGCGGCGAGCACGTGGTGGTACCTGCGGACACCTACGTCTACTCCTTTGGCATGGATGCCAACACGGACGAGGCGGAGCGCCTGACCAAGGCCGCTGAGGCGCTGGGAGCCAAGGTGTTCAACATCGGCAACTCGAAGGAGCCAGGCACCGTCCATGATGCCGTGCACGGTGGCGACCAGGCTGCCATGGCAGTGCTTTAGGATCAAAGACGTTGCGCCCTGACCATGGGCGTGATGGTTAAAGATTGGATGAGAAGAACGGGCGTCGCTCGCAGTTGCGGGCGGCGCCCAGTTTGTCGAGGCGGTGGAGGACGCGCGGCCGATTGGTTACAGGTTCTGGTATATGGGCAGGTGGGGGCTATCGTTTCCGTTGGCGAAGTAGGTTCGAGGTCGATGGGGGCGACATGAAGGCGGGGTACCTGGAGTGCGAGAGGCGTTGGACGTTCTGGCTGCTGATCTTTGTTGCGGGGTGGTACGGCGCCTACACGTTTGCCCTGCGTGGCGGCGTCTTCTGCAACGCCCAGACCGCCAACGTGGTGCTGCTTGCCATGGCCCTGGGCCGGCGGCAGTGGCTCTCTGCCGCGTATCTGCTGCTGCCCATTAGCGCGTACCTGTTTGGGTCCTTCCTCTCCGAGTGGATGGGCAAGGGGATCAAGCGCCTCGACCTCGTGCGATGGGACACCCTGCTCGTGGCGCTCGAGATGGCGATGGTCGTTTTTCTCGCCCTGATGCCCGCGAGCTGGCCCGACCAGATCTGCCAGGTGACGCTTAACTTTACGTGCGCGATGCAGTTCAACACGTACCGCCAGATGGAGGGCGTGCCCGCCGCCACCACCTTTGTGACCAACCACATCCGCCAGATTGGCGCGAACCTGGCCAAGCTCACGCGCCACCCGGAGGACCGCGCGCTGCGCCGCAGGGTCAAGGCGCACACGTCGCTGCTGCTGTGCTTTACCGCGGGCGCCGTCATCTCCACGGTGGCGTGCGGCGCGTTCTCATACGTGTCGCTGCTGGGTGCGCTGATTCCGCTTGCAGCCGTGCTGACCAGGCTCATCCACGCGGACCTCTTTGGCGAGCGCGGCCAGCTGGACCTGGTGCCGGGCGGGCACTAGGGGC
>QOUO01000032.1 GCA_003862195.1 Coriobacteriaceae bacterium
CCGGAGCCCTTGTACTTCTCGAGCTTGTCCCACACGCCGTCCGTGGCGAGCATGACGTGGGTCATGCGGAGGTTGGCCGCCTTCGCGAGCGGCGCGACGCACGCCGAGGCGCCCGACGCCGCAAACAGGTCGGAAAGGCGCATGTCGGACTTGCCGTCGTTCACCTTGGTGTCGAGCGGAATCGTGACGAGGTAGCCCTTGCGCTTGGTGGAGTTGAGCGTGAGGATCTGCGCGTTCTTGAGCTTGGGGGTCTGCGCGTTGACGTCGTCCACGGTGAGCACGAGCACGTTCTCGAACGAGTCATCGGAAATGGTGTAACCGTCGGGGCTGGTCACGGCGGCCTGCGTCTCGAGCGAGGCGCTCAGCGTCTTGTTGCCTACGCTGATGGGCTGCTGGGCCTTGCTCCACAGGACGCCCACCAGGACCACCAGGCAAATGCCCACGGCCACGAGCACCGCGATGGCGATGTAGTTGCGATAGGGGTTGTAGCGCGGAACGTCCGTGCGCTCAAACCGCTCGCGCTTCCTGTGCTGCATGTTCCCTCCCCTGGCGAGGCCGCGCCGGCGCGCCCCGCAGGTAGCTTACAGAAACCCTTAGAAGATGATACCTAATCCGCTCACGGCAAGCCCGCAGACCACGCCCACCACGTAAATGAAGGCGGTAATCGCCACGTTCTGGCGCATGTCGCGGTTGGTGCGGAAGAGAACGAGAAGACCCATGCCCCCGGAGACCAGAAGCCCGGCCATCATGGGGCCGGCACCAAGCGATCCGGCGAGGTAGAGCTCCGTGATCGCGACGGAGGCGCCGCAGTTGGGGATGAGCCCGATGAGCGCCGCGAGCAGCGTCGCGCGGAACGGGTGCACGCCCAGGGCGTGGCCGATGGCGTCCGTGCCCGCGAGCTCGATCACCAAGCCAAACGCAAGCGTGACGAGGAAGATGAAGAACGTGACCTCGGCCGTGTGGATGAGCGCGCTGCGAACTATGTGCCAGATTCGGCTGCCGTGGCCGTGCGCGTGGGAGTGGGCGTGGCTGTGCGCGTCCGCGGGCGCAGCCGCGGCGGAGCCGTCGGCCAAGACGTCAAGTTCTTCTCCCTCGATCTCATCGCAGTCGCAGTGGGCGGCCTCGCAGAGTTCCGCGATGTGAGCGTGGCCGTCGCCGGCGCGGTGCAGGGCGCGCAGCACCACGTCCACAAGGAGGCCCACCACCATGCCGATGGCGACCTTGGTGCCCATGATGGCCAGAAGGCGGCCGACAGGCTGCTCGTGCGCCACGAACACGGGAATCATCTCGTCCGAGGTGGAGAGGATCACGGCCACGAGCGTGCCGGCGCTCACCACGCGCGCGGCGTACAGCGTGCCAGCCATGGCGGAAAAGCCGCACTGCGGCAGCGCGCCCAGGAGCGCGCCCACCACGGGGCCTGACTTGTCCGCGCGCGCGATGATGCGCTCGGTCTTGCCGCCCGCAGTGTGCTCGAGGGCTTCCATCGCAAGGTAGGTGACAAACAGGAAGGGAACGAGTTCCAACGTGTCATGAACGGCGTCGAGAAGGACGTCCACAAAGAGCTGAGGCGTCAAGCTGGGTACTCCTATAGTTTCTATTTACATGTTCATGCTGCTGCACTCAGACCGCTGCGGCGGTTGTGCGCACAGTATATGAGCAGATGAACATATGCGTTTACCTGCGCTTTAGGCGCAGCGGGCAGAGGGATTATACCCATTTGACAGCAGCATGCCAACATTAGGCCATGCCACACAATGCCACCACGAGACAGCTCGGCCGCACGACACGGGCCGCCGCCAGCTACTCCCAGGGCTCAAGCGCGCCGGCCAGGTACGTCACGTCCTCAAACGTGAGGCCCTCGGCGGGCGCCGTGGGACCTGCCGCCTGCCGCGACCGGGCCTCGAGCGCATGCTTAAGCCACGCGGCGTCGCGATGCCCGCGGCCCACCTCCACGAGCGAGCCCACGATGATCCGCACCATGTTGTGCAGGAAGGCGTTGCCGCGCACGTCGACGGCAACAAGGTCCTCCCCCGCCTCGCGCACGCGCGTCACGTCCACGGCGGTCAGGCACCTGCACGTCGAGCGGCCGTCAGACTCGAGCAGCTGCGCGGAGGATGCCTTGCAGAAGCTCCTAAAGTCGTGCTCCCCCAGCAGACAGCGGGAAGCCTCGGCCATCGCGTCCACGTCCAGGTTCGCGGCGGTGCGCAGCCACCACGAGTGGCCCCACGCCATGACGGGCCGCGCCGGCCCACAGGCGATTCGGTAGCGATAGGCTCGCTCCGTAGCGTCAAACCTGGCCGAGAAGGACGGGCCGCCGCGGTAGATGCCGCGTATGGACAGGTCGTCCGGCGTGAGCGCCACGAGCGAGGCGGTCGTTCTTCTCCCCGACCGCTCGAGCTCCCCCGCCGTGACGGGAACACTCACGTACTGCGACAGCGCGTTCACGCCCGCGTCGGTGCGGCCCGCGCAGGTCATGTCTACTTCGCGGCGCAGCATCGTCTCGAGCGCACGCCTGAGCTCGCCGGCCACGGTGCGCTGGCCCGGCTGCTCGGCGTACCCGCTGAAGCCGGCGCCCCGGTAGCCAACCCTCAACACCAACGTCCCAGCCACCAGATCTGCAGGCAGCACGCCCTCAGCTTCTGGCTCCCCCGCATCCGCAGGACCTGCCACAACCCCGGAGGCATGACCATCAACAACGTTCTTTAGCTCGTCCAACAGATCCTCCGTGGTTTCTTGCACTTGTCTGCACAGCACACCGGCGCCGCATGCCCTTCAGAGCGATTCTAAGCTCATTTTCGGCCACAAAACCAACCAGCACCAGTACTTGCCCGCTAGCGCATCCCAAGACTAAATTCGGGCGGCATTCAGGCCACCTCTGTCCAAGCCGGGCGCAACAAAAAAGGAGGCCCGCAATCGCGAGCCTCCCAAACAAGCTATATGCGAGTTGCCGCTATGGCTACTCGGCCTTCTCCTCGGTGGCCTCCTCGGATGCGGTCTCCTCGACCTTCTCCTCGGCCTTGTCCTCGGCAGGCTCCACCTTGGTGACGGTGGTCTTGGCCTCGGCCTTCTTGACCGGCTCGTTCACCATCTCGATAATGACGACCTCGGCCGCGTCGCCCTTGCGGGGACCGAGCTTCATGATGCGGGTGTAGCCGCCATTGCGGTCAGCCCACATGCCCTGAGCGGCCTTCTCGAAGACCTCGCGCACGACCTCCTTGTCGCCAACCTTTGCGATGGCGAGACGGCGGGAGTGCAGGTCGCCCTTCTTGGCCCAGGTGATGACCTTGTCGACCTCGGGGCGGATGGCCTTGGCGCGGGCGTCAAGGGTCTTGATGCGATCGTTGGCAAGCAGGGAAGCGACGAGGCTCCTCTTCATTGCCTTGGTGTGGCTGACATCGGTGCCAAGCTTCATGCCACGCTTCTTGTTGTGTCTCATGGTCTAGCTACTCCTAAGTAAAACTTGCGACGTGTCCTAGGCCTTGAGGCTAAGACCCATAGATTCGAGCTTGTCCTTGACTTCCTCGATGGACTTGACGCCAAAGTTGCGGATGTTGAGCAGGTCGTTCTCGGAGAACTCCACCAGCTGGCGCACGGAGTGGATGCCGGCGCGCTTGAGGCAGTTGTAGGAGCGGACGGAAAGGTCCAGGTCCTCGATCTGCTTGTCAAGCTCGGTGTTGTCCTCCTCGACACCACTGGCGAAGATGGAGGTGTCCTCGACGGGCTCCTCCTCGTCGGCCAGCGTCATGAAGGCGTTCATGTGCTGATCGACGATGTTTGCGGCCTCGACCACCGCGTCACGCGGGGAAACGGAGCCGTCCGTCTCGACCTCGAGGATCAGACGGTCATAGTTGGTGTGCTGGCCGACGCGGCACGGCTCCACCGTCTTGGCGCAGCGGCGCACGGGCGAGAAGAGCGAGTCCACGTGGATGATGCCGATGGGGTCGCCGTCGCGCTCGTTGTCATCACCGGAGACGTAGCCGCGACCGGTGCCGATGCGCATCTGCATGGTGAGGTGAGCGCCCTCGCCGAGCGTGCAGATGACGTGGTCCTTGTTCACGAGCTCGAACTGGGACGGGACCTGGAAGTCACCGCCGGTGACGGTGCAGGGGCCGTCGATGGAGACGGTCGCCACGGCCTCGTCGCCGGTGCCCATGCTCTTGAACACAAGGCCCTTCACGTTCAGGACGATGTCGGTGACGTCCTCGTAGGCGCCGTCGACGGTCGTGAACTCGTGCTGAACGCCATCGATCTGGATGGCCTCAACTGCGGCCCCCTCGAGGGAGGACAGCAGCACGCGGCGAAGAGAGTTGCCGAGCGTCTCGCCATAGCCACGCTCCAGCGGCTCCGCGGTAACGCGGGCGAGATTATCGGAAATCTCCTCGACCGACACCTGCGGTCGGATGAATTCGGACATGAAAACCTCCTACCAGTCCAGACTTACTTGGAGTAGAGCTCGACGATGAGCTGGGCGTCGATGTCCAGGTCGATCTGGTCGCGGACGGGGAGCTGCAGGACGGTGCCCTGGAGCTTCTCGATGTCGACCTCGAGCCAAGCGGGAACGGCAACGTGCTCGGAGGAGATCAGGGCCTCCTTGATGGGGAGAAGATCCTTGTACTTCGGCGCGACCGCGACGACGTCGCCGGCCTTCACCTGGTAGGAGGGGATGTCAACGCGGTGGCCGTTCACGGTGATGTGGCCGTGGCGGACGGTCTGGCGGGCCTCCTTGCGGGTGCGGGCAAAGCCGAGGCGGTAGACCACGTTGTCAAGGCGGGACTCGAGGATGGTCATCAGGTTGTCACCGGTGATGCCCTCGATCTTCTTGGCCTTGTCGTAATAGCCACGGAACTGCTTCTCGAGCACGCCGTAGATGAACTTGGCCTTCTGCTTCTCGCGGAGCTGCTGGCCGTACTCGCTCTCCTGGCGACGACGACGCTGGTGCTCGCCGCGGTTGCTCTTCTTGTTGTAGCCCATGTCGACGGGCTCGATGCCAAGCTGGCGGCACCTCTTGAGGACAGGGGTCCTATCAACTGCCATTGCTACTGTCCTTCCTTACTACACGCGACGACGCTTGCACGGACGGCAACCGTTGTGCGGAATGGGGGTCTTGTCCTGGATGCCCGAAACCTCGAGGCCGGCGGCCTGAAGGGAACGGATTGCGGTCTCGCGGCCGGAGCCGGGACCCTTCACGAACACGGCGACCCTGTGAAGGCCGTGCTCCATGGCAGCCTTGGCGCAAGCCTCGGCAGCGACCTGGGCGGCAAACGGCGTGGACTTGCGGGAGCCCTTGAAGCCGACGGTGCCACCGGACTGCCAGGCGATGACGTTGCCCTGGGGATCCGTGATGGAGATGATCGTGTTGTTGAACGTGCTCTTGATGTGGGCCTGGCCCACGGCGATGTTCTTGCGGTCGGCGCGACGGACGCGCTGGGCACCGCGCTGGTTCTTCTTCTGTGCCATTTATCTACTCCCTACCCGCGCTTCTTTGCACCGATCTGACGCTTCTTGCCCTTGCGGGTGCGAGCGTTAGTGTGGGTGCGCTGGCCACGGACGGGAAGGCCCTTGCGGTGACGGAGGCCGCGGTAGCAGCCGATCTCCATCAGGCGGGCGACGTTCTGACGAACCTCGCGGCGGAGGTCACCCTCAGTGGTGAAGTGCGCGTCGATGTAATCGCGGATCTTCGTCACGTCGTCCTCGGTGAGGTCCTTGACGCGGGTGTCGGGATTCACGCCAGTCTCAGCGCAAATCTTCGTAGCGCTGGTCTGACCGATGCCATAGAGATACGTAAGACCAACCTCAACGCGCTTCTCGCGGGGAAGGTCGACGCCGTTGATACGTGCCAACTTCGAGCTCCTCTCTTAGCCCTGACGCTGCTTGTGGCGAGGGTTCTCGCAGATCACGTAAACCTTGCCATGGCGACGAATGATCTTGCACTTGTCGCACATCTTCTTGACCGAAGGACGTACCTTCATTTGCGTTTCCTTTCGGTAGTACTGGTAGTTCTC
Source organism: Coriobacteriaceae bacterium (assembly GCA_003862195.1). Lineage (GTDB taxonomy): Bacteria > Actinomycetota > Coriobacteriia > Coriobacteriales > Atopobiaceae > Parafannyhessea. The sequence goes on from QOUO01000032.1 coordinate 6,003, forward strand.
ATACGAACTGGTCTTGCCTGGCGCCTCAGGTGGAGCTAAGACGCCGCTATGTAATCGCCCAGCCGCAGGCGTGAATATCCTAGGCTGATGACACCCGCGCGAGGCGCCAGCCAGGGTTACTTGTAGCGATAGGTGATGCGACCCCTCGTGAGGTCGTACGGCGAGATCTCGACGACGACCTTGTCACCCGGGAGGATGCGGATGTAGTTCATCCTGATCTTGCCCGAAATGGTGCAGAGGATAGTCTTACCGTTCTCAAGCTCAACGTTAAACATTGCGTTGGGAAGGGGCTCTATGACCTTGCCTTCCAGCTCGATTCCGCCTTGCTTTGCCACCTTGCCTACTTTCTCCCTGTGAATCACAGCGACTGAATATCATACATAAATCAACACAGCACGTCCACGGTACGGAAAAGACTACATTTGAGCTGCACATATCCGAACCGTGGCATTCGCAGGCGAGAAGAACGTCACGCCTTGGCCTCGCCACCGCCTTGCATGGAGCACCACGCGCCCTTCTCGTCCTGCGTCAGGACGACCGGGCCGTCCTTGGTGATGCCGATGGTGTTCTCGAAGTGTGCCGCGGGCAGGCCGTCGTCGGTGACGACCGTCCAGCCGTTCTCGCGGACGTGGGTCTGGCTGGTGCCGAGCGTGAGCATGGGCTCGATCGCGATCATCATGCCCACCTGCAAAAGGACGCCGCGCCCCTTCTTGCCGTAGTTGGGGACGTTGGGGTCCTCGTGCATGACGTGGCCCACGCCGTGTCCCGTGTAGTCGCGCACCACGCCGTAGCCGTTGTTCTCGGCCAGGGACTGCACGGCATAGCCCACGTCGCCCAGGCGGTTGCCGGGGACGGCCGCCTCGATGGCGGCCTTGAGGCAGTCGCGCGTGCACTCGCAGAGGCCCTTGACCTCGGGCGCGACCTCGCCGACGTAGAACGTCCATGCGTTGTCGCCGGCCCAGCCGGCCTTGTTGGCGCCCACGTCCACGGAGAGGATGTCGCCGCTCTTGAGGATGACGCCGGGCGACGGGATGCCGTGCACGACCTCGTCGTTCACGGACGCGCAGATGCTCGCGGGGAATCCGCCGTAGCCCTTGAAGCCGGGCTTCGCGGCGTTCTGGCGGATGAACGCCTCGACGGCCAGGTCTATCGACTTGGTCGAGACGCCGGGCTTTGCGAGCGACCCCGCCAGGCGGAGGGCGCGCTTGGAAAGCTCGCCCGCCGTGGCGCGGTACTCATGCATCTCGAGTTGCGTCTTGATGTGCATCATAGGCCGAGGAGCACCTTCACGTCAGCGTAGACCTCGTCGACCGGACGGTCGCCGTCAACCTTCTTGAGCAGGCCCTTCTTGCCGTAGTAGTCCACGAGTGGCTCGGTCTGCTCGCGGTAGGTGTCGAGGCGCTTCTTGATGGTCTCGGGCTTGTCGTCGTCGCGCTGGTACATCTCGCCACCGCAGCGCGGGCAGACGTCCACGCCGGCACCGGCGGTGTAGCCGCAGGAGCGGCAGGTGCGACGCGAGCTCAGGCGGTTGATGATCACGTCCGCAGCCACGTCTACCAGTAGAGCGGCGTCGAGGCTGATGCCCATGGCGTCGAGCTCGCGGTCCAGCACCTCGGCCTGTGCGGTGTTGCGCGGGAAGCCGTCGAGGATGAAGCCGCGCTTGGCGTCGTCCTGGCCCAGGCGCTCCTTCACGAGGTCCACCACCAGACGGTCGGGAACGAGCTTGCCGGCGTCCATGTAGCCCTTGGCCTCGACGCCGAGCTTGGACTGCGCCTTGACCGCGGCGCGAAGCAGGTCTCCCGTCGAGATGTGGGCGACGCCGTAATCCTCAACGAGCTTCTGGGCCTGGGTACCCTTGCCGGCGCCCGGTGCTCCAAGAAGGACGATCTTCATGAGTTGCCGCCTTTCGCGTTCAAATGGCCTTGCGGCCATATCTCCACATAGATAGTCACAGTGTAGCCGCTGCGGGTGCAGTCGGTGGAGAGGGGCGAGAAAAGCGGTCGATTTTCTCCCCTGGCCCGCATACAAAAGGAGGGGTCCCGAAGGACCCCTCCGCTACGGTTGCGCTTTTTCCGCGATATGGGCTACTTGAAGAACCCGTCGTAGTTGTGCATCTTCAGCTGGCTCTCGAGCTGCGAGATCGTGTCCATTGCCACGCCGACCATGATGAGGACCGAGGTACCGCCAAACGACTGCATGAGCACGTTGCCGGTAATGGAGAACAGGATGGACGGAACGACGGCGAGCACCGCCATGAACAGTGCGCCGGGAAGCGTGATGTGGTCGAGGACACCCTTGATGTACTCGGCCGTCGCGTTGCCGGGGCGCACGCCCGGGATGAAGCCGCCCGACTTGCGAAGCTGGTCGGCGGTCTCGTCCGGGTTGAACACCATGGAGGTATAGAAGTACGCGAAGAACACGATCAGGACGACGGAGAGAATCCAGTTGATCCAGCCGGACGCGAGCGCGTTGGCGAAGGCCTGGATCCAACCGACGTTGGGGAAGAACACGGCGAGCTGGGCGGGCAGGTAAAGCAGGGCGGAGGCGAAGATGATGGGCACGACGCCGGCCGTGTTTACCTTGATGGGCAGGTAGGTGGACTGGCCACCCATGATCCTGCGACCAACGACCCTCTTGGCATACTGCACCGGGATGCGGCGCTGGCCGCGCTCGATGTAGACGATCACCGGGATGATGGCGATCATGACGAGGACCGTGACGAGCGTGATGATTGCGCCCGTGCTGGAGGTCTTGACCGAGGAGATGAGAGCAGAGGGAAGGCCGGCCATGATGTTCGCGAAGATGATGAGCGACATGCCGTTGCCGATTCCGCGCTGCGTGATGATCTCACCCAGCCACATGATGATGACCGCACCCGTCAGGAGGACGCCAATGATGATGATGTCCTCGATGAACTCGGGGAACCCGAGATGGGAGAAGTCAATGCCGTAGCTCTTGAAGAGGAAGAGGTAACCGATGGCGTTGACGAGCGCGAGCACGATCGTGAGGTAACGAGTGTACTGCGTGATCTTGCGCTGGCCAGCCTCCCCCTCCTTTGCGAGCTCGCCCAGCGAGGGAATCACTGCCTGGAACATCTGCAGGATGATCTGCGCGGTGATGTAGGGCATGATTCCCAGGCTGAAGACGGACACACGGGAAAGTGCGCCGCCGGAGAACAGGTTGAGCACCGCGATGGCACCGCTACCGGCAGCAGCCGTCTGGAACACCTCGAGCATGCGCGTGAACGGCACGCCCGGGGCGGGCAGATAGGCACCAAAGCGATACAGGCAGAGAATCCCGATGGTGATCAGGATCTTCTTCCTGAGCTCCGGAACGCGGAACGCATTTGCGATTCCCTTTAGCACGCCTGCTCGACCTTTCCACCGGCCGCCTCGATCTTGGACTGGGCGGATGCGGATACCTTGTCGACCTTAACGGTGAGCTTCTTGGTCAGCTCGCCGTCGCCAAGGACCTTGACGGGGATGTAGTCGTGCTTGATGACGCCCTTCTCCTTGAGGGACTCGGCGTCGACGGTGTCGCCATCGGCGAAGAGGGCCTCGAGGCGAGCGACGTTGACGGGAGCGTACTCGACGCGAGAGTGGTTGGTGAAGCCAGGGAGCTTCGGGAGGCGCATAGCGAGCTGCGTCTGGCCGCCCTCGAAGCCAGCGCCCTTGCCGCCACCGGAGCGGGAGAGCTGGCCGTTGGTGCCGCGGCCCGAAGTGGTGCCGTAGCCCGAGGAGTTTCCGCGGCCAATGCGCTTACGGGACTTCCTGGAGCCCTCCACGGGACGAAGATCATTGAGCTGCATTTGGGTGACTCCTAGTTCTCTTCAACCTCAACAAGGTGCTTGACCTTGAAGATCATTCCACGAACGCTCGGGTTGTCGGGCAGCACGGAGACGTCGCCAATCTTGCGGAGACCCATGGCACGGCAGGTCCTGGTCTGGTCCTCCTTGACGGACGCGACAGCGCTGTGGACGAGCTTGACGGTGAGCTTCTTCTCGTCTGCCATCGGTTAGTCCTCCTTCTTACCGTTGAACATCTCGCTGACGGTAAGACCACGGCGCTCAGCAGCCTCCTCGGGGCTGGAGAGGGACTTGAGGCCCTCGGCGGCAGCCTTGATGATGTTGAGAGCGTTGTCGGTACCGAGCGACTTGGAAAGCACGTTGGTGATGCCGGCGAGCTCGAAGAGCGGACGCACGGGGCCACCAGCGATGACGCCGGTACCCTCGATAGCCGGCTTGATCAGAACGTGGCCGGCTCCGAAGTAGCCGTCGACGGGGTGAGGGATGGAGCCACCAGCGGTGACGGGGACCTTGAACATGTTCTTCTTGGCGTCCTCGACACCCTTCTGGATGGCCAGGGGCACCTCGGCGGACTTGCCCTGGCCGAGGCCGATGTTGCCCTTGCCGTCGCCAACGACGACGAGAGCGACGAGGGACATGCGGTGTCCGCCCTTGACGGTCTTGGACACACGGTGGATGTAGACTACGCGCTCCTGAAGATCGGAGTCATTCTGGCGCTTACGATCACGTGGCATTCAAATTCCTCCTAGAACTTCAGGCCCGCGGCACGGGCACCGTCTGCGAGAGCCTGGACACGACCGTGGTAGAGGAAGCCGCCGCGGTCAAAGGTGACCTCGGTGACGCCCTTGGCCACTGCACGCGCGCCAACGAGCTTGCCCACGAACTCGGCGGCCTCCTTGTTGGAGCCGACCTTGCCGAGGGCCTTGAACTCGGGGCTGAGGGTAGACGCAGAGCAGATGGTCTTGCTGTCCTGGTCGTCGATGACCTGAGCGTAGATGTTCGCGTTGGTGCGGTGAACGCTCAGACGAGGACGCTCGGCGGTGCCGAAAACCTTGGCGCGGACGCGACGCTTACGGCGCTGAAGGCCCGCACGCTTAGCCTGGTTCTTGTTCATTCCTTCTCCTTCAAACGCCATCACCTGACGGGGTGATGGTCTTCTCTATGGCCTAGCGAGACTACTTACCAGCCTTGCCGAGCTTCCTACGAATGTGCTCGCCCTCGTAGTGAATGCCCTTGCCCTTGTAAGGCTCGGGCGGACGCTTGGCGCGCACCTCGGCCGCAACCTGGCCGACCTGCTCCTTGGAGATGCCCTTGACGGTGATGTGGGTGTTGTCGGGCACCTCGAAGGAGATTCCCTCGGGAGCCTCCATGACGACCTGGTGCGAGTAGCCGAGCGAGAGGTCGAGGCTCTTGCCCTTGAGCGCGGCACGGTAGCCGACGCCGGTGAGCTCGAGCTTCTTCTCGAAGCCCTCGGAGACGCCGAGGACCATGTTGTGGATCAGGGTGCGGGTGAGACCCTGCTGGGCGTTGGAGTCCGTCGTGTCGTCGTTGCGGGCGACGAGGACCTCAGAGCCCTCCTGGGAGATGGTCACGAGGTCGGAGAAGGTGCGAGTGAGCTCGCCCTTGCCGCCCTTGACCGTGACGGTGGAACCGTCGATAGTCACAGTAACGCCAGCGGGAACCGTGACAGGCTTCTTACCAATACGAGACATTGTCTCCTCCTATCTAGATTCGACCGTTGGTTACCAGATGTAGCAGATGACCTCGCCGCCGATGCCGAGCTTGCGGGCATCGCGGTCGCACATCATGCCCTTGGAGGTGGAGATGACGGCGGTGCCGAGTCCACCCTGGACACGCGGCATGTCAGCTGCGGTGGTGTAGATGCGCAGGCCAAGCTTGGAGACGCGGCGGATGCCACGGATGACCTTGCTGTGGCGCGGGCCGTACTTCAGCGTGACGTGCAGGGTCTTCTGGGGCTTGGTATCCTCGACCTCGTACGACGCGATGTAGCCCTCCTCGCAGATGACGCGAGCGATCTCGACCAGGACCTTGCTCGAGGGCATGGAGACCTCGGCCTTGCCGGCAGAGTTTGCGTTGCGGATGCGCGTCAGCATATCTGCGATGGGATCAGTAACCTTCATTGATTCCTTCTCCTTCGTTAGTGATGAAACTGCGCGTTCGGTTCATCGGGACCCTTAGCCCAGATGCCTTAACGCCAGAGCTCTCGGGTTACCAGGATGCCTTGGTGACGCCAGGGAGCTCGCCCTTGCTCGCCAGCTCGCGGAAGCAGACACGGCAGAGGCCGAACTTGCGATAGACGGAGTGGGGACGCCCACAGCGCTGGCAGCGGTTCTGCTTACGGGTCGAGAACTTCGGCTCACGGTTCGCCTTGACGATCATCGATGTCTTAGCCACAAATCCTCCTTCAGGAAGAGACCCCGACGCCCTGTCGGGGTGTTTGACGAAACTTTGACTAGGCCTTCTTGAACGGGAAGTTGAAGGCGGAGATGAGCGCCCTGCCCTCCTCGTCAGTCGGGGCGGTGGTCACGATGGTGATGTCCATACCACGGACGTGGTCGATCTTCTCGAAGTCGATCTCGGGGAAGATCAGCTGCTCGGTGACGCCCATGGAGAAGTTGCCGTGGCCGTCGAAGGACTTGCTGCTGATGCCACGGAAGTCGCGGATGCGAGGAATGGCGATGCAGATCAGGCGGTCGAGGAACTCGTACATGCGGTCGCCACGGAGGGTAACCTTGGCGCCGATGGCCTGGCCCTCACGCAGGTGGAAGGTAGCGATGGACTTGCGGGCGTGCGTAATCATCGGCTGCTGGCCGGTGATGGCGCGAAGGTCCGCGACGGCGCCCTCGATGGCCTTGGAATCGGTAGCGGCCTCGCCGACGCCCATGTTGACGACGATCTTCTCGATCTTGGGGATCTGGTTGACGTTGCCGTAGTTGAACTGCTTCTGCATTGCGTCACGGATCTCGGAGACGTACTTCTCCTTCAGACGCGGCACGTACTTCTCGGCCATCTGGCACTCCTAACTCATGGGGTTTTAAGTGCGGGGTTGGTCCTCGCACCTCCCAGTCCCTGTGACTGGGAGCCGTGCGCCCTCGGGTTCAAGGCATACCTATCCCCACATAGAGACGCAGGGTTAGATATTACGTGTTTCTCGTCCTCTTTACCAGCGTCTTTTTGCCGGAGCGGAATCTTCGCAGTTTTGACAAAAGAAGGGCCCGTCCCTTTGGACGGACCCTCGGATACTATCGCTCTGGGCGAGAAGGACTAGAACTTAGCGCCGCACTTCTTGCAGACGCGGACCTTCTTGCCGTCCTCCTCGGCGTGGCCGACGCGGGTGGCCTTGTCGCAGCTGGGGCACACGAGCGCGACGTTGGAGACGTCGATCGCGGCCTCCTTCTCGACGATGCCGCCCTGCTGGTTGGCCTGGGTCGGACGCTGAGCCTTCTTGACGACTGCAACGCCACGAACGACAACCTTGCCCTCGGCGGGAAGAGCCCTGATGACCTCGCCGCGCTTGCCCTTGTCCTTACCGGACAGGACCTCGACCTGGTCGCCCTTCTTCACGTTCATCTTTGCCATTCGTTCTCACTCCCCCTACAGCGTCTCGGGTGCGAGCGAGACGATCTTCATGTACTTGTGATCGCGCAGCTCGCGAGCGACGGGCCCGAAGATACGGGTGCCCTTGGGCTCGCCATCCTTGTTGACCAGGACGCAGGCGTTCTGGTCGAACTTGATGTAGCTGCCGTCCTTGCGACGGGTCTCCTTGGTGGTGCGAACGACGACGCAACGCACGACGTCGCCCTTCTTAACAGAGCCGCCCGGCGTGACCTCCTGCACGGCGCACATGATGACGTCGGCGAGGCCAGCATAACGGCGCTTGGAGCCACCCATGACCTTGATGCACTTCACGCGCTTCGCGCCGCTGTTGTCAGCGACGTTGAGCATGGTCTCCATCTGAATCATTGCTGTTCCTCCATACCTGCCCCCCAGAGGTGCGCTCGCCTAGGCGGCGCACTTGAGGGAACGGGGTGAATACGATCGCTACTTTGCCTTCTCCACGATCTCCACGACGCGCCAACGCTTGGTCTTGGACATGGGGCGGGTCTCCATGACGCGAACGGTGTCGCCGAGGCCGCACTCGTTCTTCTCGTCATGGCAGTGGAGCTTCTTGGAGATGGTCATCATCTTGCCGTACTTGGGGTGGTGCTTACGGTAAGTGATCTGAACGGTGACGGTCTTGTCGCCAGAGAGGGAGATGACCTCACCGGTGCGGACCTTACGAGCGTTCCTGCTTTCGGTTTCTGCCATTTCTGTCTCCTGCAACTAGTTCTGGGCAGCGGCGTTGTCCGCTGCGATCTGACGAGCACGCATCTCGGTCTGGATGCGGGCGATGTCACGCTTCACCTGAGAAACACGCGCGGTGTTGTCCAGCTGGCTGGTAGCCATCTGGAAGCGAAGGTTGAACAGCTCAGCGCGACCATCCTCGAGCTTCTGTGCAAGCTCCTCGTCGGAAAGCTCTCGAATATCCTTGTACTTCATAGTGACTACTCCTCCACGTCCTTCTCGGCGCGGGTGATGATCTTGGTCTTAATCGGCAGCTTGTACTGGGCCAGACGCAGGGCGGCCTTTGCGGTCTCCTCGTCGACGCCACCGATCTCGAACATGACGCGGCCGGGCTTGACGACGGCCACCCACTCCGCGGGATCGCCCTTGCCCTTACCCATACGGGTCTCGAGCGGCTTCTTGGAGATGGGCTTGTCCGGGAAGATGGTGATCCAGACCTTGCCGCCACGCCTCATCCTACGGGTGATGGCGACACGGACGGCCTCGATCTGACGGTTGGTGATCCAATGGCGCTCCAGGGCGACCAGGCCGTAATCGCCAAAGTGCAGCTCGGTGTTGCCCTTGGCCTGGCCCTTCATGGAGCCGCGCTGTACCTTGCGGTGAAGGACTCGCTTGGGTGCCAGCATTAGCGACCCCTCCTCTCGTTGCGACGGCGGGGACGGCTGGAGCCCTCAAGCGCCGGGTTGGGCGCAGGCTGGCCAGGCATCTTCTCGCCAAGATAGATCCAAACCTTCACGCCGCAGGCACCCATGGTGGTGCGAGCGGTTGCCTCGCCAAAGCCGATCTTGGCGCGCAGGGTGTGCAGAGGCACGCGACCCTCGCGGGACCACTCGCGACGGCCCATCTCGGCGCCGTTCAGACGACCGGAGCACTGGACGCGGATGCCCTTGGCGCCGGCCTTGCGGGCGGACTGGATGGCCTTGCGGACGGCACGACGGAAGGCGATGCGGCCCTCGAGCTGCTCGGCGATGGACTGGGCCACGAGCTGGGCGTCAAGCTCGGGACGCTTGATCTCGATGACGTCCACAGAGATGTTGCCCTTGGAGACGCCCACGATCTTCTCGAGCTCGGCGCGGAGCGCGTCGATCTCGGAACCCTTCTTGCCGATGACGATGCCCGGACGGGCGGTGTAGATGATGACCTTCACCTTGTCGCCGGCGCGCTCGATGTCGACGCGGGAAAGGGCGGCGCTTGCAAGCTTCTTCTCGAGGAACTTGCGGACCTTCAGATCGTTGCCAAGGCTCTTGGCGTAGTCCTTCTTATCGGCGTACCAACGGGAACGCCACTCCTCGGTGATGCCGAGACGGAAGCCAGTAGGCTGTACTTTCTGACCCATACTTCCCCTACGCCTCCTTTCGAGGTGCAACGACGATGGTGATGTGGCTGGTGCGCTTGTTGATGCGCGACGCGGAGCCCTTGGCGCGAGGACGAATGCGCTTCAGCGTGGGGCCCTCGTCGACGTAGGCGGACACGATCTGGAGGTTCTCGCTGCGAAGGCCGTTGTTGTTCTCGGCGTTCGCGACGGCGGAGCGGAGGACTTTGGCGACCGGCTCGGCGGCTGCACGGGTGTTGAACTGGAGCAGCTCGAGCGCCTTGTCCACGGACTTGTTGCGAATCTGGTCGACGACCAGACGAACCTTGCGGGGAGCCATGCGCACGTACTTGGCGGTGGCCCTGACCTCGTTGTTGTTAGCCATTTATTCCATACCCCCTGTTAAGCCTGCTTGTGGCCACGGAAGGTGCGGGTGGGCGCGAACTCGCCCAGCTTGTGGCCGACCATGGACTCGGTAACGTAAACGGGGACATGCTTGCGGCCATCGTGGACGGCGATCGTGTGACCGACCATCTCGGGGAAGATGGTGGAGGAACGCGACCAGGTCTTGATGACCTCCTTCTTGCCAGCCTCGTTCATAGCGGCGACACGCGCAAGGAGGCGAGTCTCCACAAACGGGCCCTTCTTGAGACTTCTGCTCATTCTTAGGTACTCCTAATACTCGTGTTCCGGCTACTTCTTGTTGCGACGACGGATGATGAGGCGGTTCGAGGCCTTCTTCGGGTCGCGGGTCTTGTAGCCCTTCGTCGGCTTGCCCCAAGGCGTGACGGACGGACGACCAGAGGTGTGGTTCTTGCCCTCGCCGCCGCCGTGCGGGTGGTCGACAGGGTTCATGACGGTACCACGGACGGTCGGGCGAACGTTCATGTGACGGTGACGGCCGGCCTTGCCGATCACGATGTTGCTGTGCTCGGCGTTGCCCACGACGCCGATGGTGGCGCGGCAGGTGAGAAGAACGCGGCGAAGCTCGCCGGAGGGCATGCGGAGCGCGGCGTAGCCGTTGTCCTTACCCATGAGCTGGACGGAGGTGCCGGCGGAACGAGCCATCGCGGCGCCCTTGCCAGGCTGGAACTCGACGTTGTGGAGCAGGGTGCCGACGGGGATCTCGGACAGCACGGTGCAGTTGCCCGGCTTGATGTCGACGTCCTTGGTGCCGGAGACGACGACGTCGCCCACGTGCAGGCCCTCGGGAGCGAGGATGTATGCCTTGGCGCCGTCGGCGTAGTGCAGCAGCGCGATGTTCGCGGTGCGGTTGGGGTCGTACTCGATGGTCGCGACCTTGGCCGGCACGTCGTCCTTGTTGCGCTTGAAGTCGATCTTGCGATAGCGACGCTTCACGCCGCCACCCTGGTGACGGGTGGTGATGCGGCCGTTGTTGTTGCGGCCAGCCTTCTTGGGCAGGGGCTCGAGGAGGGACTTCTCGGGCTTGTCGGTAGTGATCTCCGCGAAGTCGGAGATGGTCTGCCAACGCCTGCCGGCGCTCGTTGCCTTCAGATGTCTAACTGCCATTACAAATTCCCTTTCTTGTCCGTTGGCCAGACCGCCCGGGATTGGCGACCTGACACCGGATTACCACGGTACCGCGCGTATCCATCATGCGCGGCATAAGAGCCCGGCCTCCGAAGAGGCTCGGGCGAAGAACCACTTACTCCTCGGCAGCAGCGCCCTGGTTGGAGAAGACCTCGATCTGCTCACCATCGGCGATGGTGACGACTGCCTTCTTCCAGGTGCGGGTCTTGCCGGTGACATAGCGGACACGCTTGTTCTTGGGCTTGACCCACATGGTGTTGACCTTGAGGACGTGAACGTTGAAGAGCTTCTCGACCGCGTCGGCAATCTCCTCCTTGGGGGCCTTTGCGGCGACCTCGAAGGTGTACTTGCCCTGCGACATCAGGTCGAACGAACGCTCGGAGACAACCGGGCGAATGATGACGTTGTAGACGGAGTTCATTACGCGAGCACCTCCTCGAGCTGCCTAGCGACTGCGGTGGGCATGACGAGAGCGCCGTTGTCCAGCAGGTTGCGGGTGTTGGCCTCGGAAACGCCGATGACGTTGACCTTCGGGACGTTCCTGAAAGCGAGGTAGGTGTTGACGTCCTCGTCGTCGACCACGACGGTCACGCGCTTCTCGGCAACGTCGAGTGCCTTGAGAAGGGCGACGGCCTGCTTGGTCTTGGCGTCGGCGAAGTTCAGCTCGTCAACGAGCACGAGCTCGCCGTCGGCGAGCTTGCCGGAGAGGACGGAACGCATTGCGAGCTTCTTCTCCTTGTTGTTGGCGCGCTTGGAGTGATCGCGGACCTGGGGCCCGAAGATCACGCCGCCGCCGACCCACTGGCCAGCGCGGATGGAGCCCTGGCGGGCACGACCGGTGCCCTTCTGGCGCCAAGGCTTGACGCCGCCGCCGGAGACGTCGTGGCGGTTCTTGGTGGAGTGGGTGCCCTGACGGAGGGAGGCCTCGTAGGCCACGACGACCTGGTGCACCACGGGGATGTTCGGCTCAATGCCGAAGACGTCGGAGGAAAGCTCGACCTCGCCGGCCGCCTTCCCCTCCGCGTTCTTAACTTCGATCTTGGACATTAGTCCTCCTTGTTAGCCTTAGGGTGTGATTGCGATGGGCCCTTAGGCCATGCGGATCGAAACGAGCGCGTTCTTGCCACCGGGGACAGCACCCTTGATGAGCATGAGGTTCTGCTCGGCATCGACGCGAACGAGCTTCAGGTTCTTGACGGTCACGCGGGCGTTGCCATAATGGCCAGCCATGTGCAGGCCCTTGCGGACGCGCGCGGGGTAGGCGCACTGGCCAATGGAGCCGGGCTTGCGGTGGTTCTTGTGGGAGCGGTGCCAGTCAGCGCCAGCGAAGTTCCAGCGCTTCATGGTTCCCTGGAAGCCCTTGCCCTTGGAGGTGCCGATGACGTCGACGGTCTTGACGTCTGCAAAGTCGGCAACGGTGACCTTCTCGCCCGTCGCGTGCTCCTCGCCCTCGGGGACGCGAACCTCGCGCAGGAAGCGCATGGGCTCGACGCCGGCAGCGGCGAAGTGGCCGGACATGGGCTTGTTGACGTGCTTGGCCTTGATGTCGCCGAAGCCAATCTGGACGGCGTCGTAGCCGTCGGTTGCCTTCGTCTTGACCTGCGAGACGACGCAGGGGCCAGCCTGGACGACGGTGACGGGCACGACGTTGTCGTCCTCGTCCCACACCTGGGTCATCCCAAGCTTGCGGCCGAGAATAGTGTTGACCATTCCTGGTCCTTTCCTTAGGTGGTCATGGGACCCATGAGACGCATCCTGCGCCCCTCCCCAGCGGACCACATCCAACG
>QOUO01000033.1 GCA_003862195.1 Coriobacteriaceae bacterium
AGTTTTCTAACGAGAAGGACGAGGCCACGTGTCTGTGGCCCGGCCCTGCCGCGCGCGCTACTGGTTGCGCAGCATCTTGGTGAAGGACGTGTCCGAGTGGCGCGCCCACAGCACGTAGACCAGCACGCTCACCACGCAGGCAAGCGACACGATGGACCACATGGCAGAGTAGCCCAGCGCCGTGATGAGCGAGCCCGCGACGCCGCCGCCCAGGCCGTAGCCAATGTCGTAGCCGCACAGGAACGTGGAGTTGGCCGACCCGCGCGTCTGGTCCGTGGAGGTGTGCACGGCCATGGACTGCAGGGACGGCTCGAGCCCACCAAACGCGTAGCCCGCGAGGATGGCGGAAAGAATGTACGTGAACGTGTTGGGCACAAAGGCAAGCAGCAGGAACGCCACGAGCATCGCCGCGTTGCACGTGTACACAAAGGCGGCCTCGCCCTTCTCGTCCACGAGCTTGCCCAGCGTGATACGCACGAGCAGCAGCATGCCGGACATCACGAGGAAGTAGATCGAGCCCGAGGGCAGGCCGTTCTGGGCCGCGAAAATCGCCACAAAGTTCTCGAGCGCGCCAAAGGTGAACATGAACACGAGCATGGTCACCGTTGCGGGCAGGGAGTCGCGGTTGATGATCGTGCGCAGGTCGAGCTTCTTGTGCGGCACGTCGACCTTGGGTGCGTGGATGAACGAGAAGAGCACGAGGCCAATGATCGCGATGATCGCCGCGACCGTATAGAGCACCTTGAAGCCGAGGCCCTCCATGAGCGAGAGGCCCAGCGCCGGCGCGATGGCGGAGGCGAGCGCCGTGGCCATGCCAAAGTAGCCCATGCCCTCGGCAAAGCGCGGGCGGCAGATCACGTCGGACGCGACGGTCGCCGTGGTGGAGTTGGAGAACGAAAGTCCCACGCCGTGGATCATACGGAACGCGATCGCCACGGAGAGCGTGGGGACCAGTACGTAGCCCATCGGCGCCAGGCCCATGAGCAGGAGCCCGACCACAAGCGCGGCACGACGGACGCCGTTGTCGAGCCACCAGCCCACGAACGGGCGGATCACCACGGCGATGAACGAGAAGACCGCGGCGCACACGCCCGCGATCGCCTCCGTGCCACCGAGGCTCTTGATGTAGAACGGGAAGGTCGAGAGGCTCATGATGTGGTTCGTGAAGACGCACAGGTTGACCAGGATGATGAGTACGAGGTCACGCGTCCAGAGCTTGGGCTGGGTATGGGCCTCAACGGCCGCGTTCTTCTCTTCTGACAAACAAATCCCTCCTAGACGGGTCGAAGTTTCCTTCCAGCGGGAAGGCGCCGCAGGTCAGGGCGGCAGGCGTCACGGCTGGGCGGCGTAGTCATCAATTGGACTTACACCGTTCGGCCGCGCATTGACGCAAGTGATTATAGACGAGAAGCGCACCAACGCACCCGCGCCGACACGTGTTGATTTTGTTCTGCGGGCCCCGTGGGGTGCTATGGTAGCCCTTGCGTGTAGCGCAAAGCTGCTGCGACCAGGTGCCCAACAACGCCACCAGGAGCAGCGATAAAGTGTAGTCAGCAAAGCGTGCGATTGTCCCCCGGGGCAACCGCACGCTTTTTTGTTGCAGACGTTGTGGTGGGAAGGATTCCTGGCAGACGCCAGCCGAGCGGCTGGGGTGCCACCGTACCGACCCGCCGCGGAAGGGAGCCGGCAAGCATGCCAAAGAACCGCATCCAGGGAGTCATCTTCGGGATCCTCATGTCCGTCACCATGGCCTACGGGATGGAGGTCTACAACGTCGCCTGGAAGATGGGCATCCCCACCATGCCGGGCGGGTTCTCCAACATGACGAACGTGGTGTTCTGGGACGCGCTGCTCGAGGCGGCCTACATGTGGCTCTTCGTGTTCCTGTTCTCCAACCTCTGGGGCACGCGCGGCGGCGCTGCCCTGGCCGAGAAGATCGTGGACCCCGAGCGCGACAGCGCCTTCGTGCAGGGAACCGCCCGCTCGTGCTGCACCGTGCTCATCATGTGCCCCACGATGAGCCTCGTGGCGTCGATCCTGTTCAACGTGGTGCTGGGTGGCATGCCCGTGGCGCAGCTTCCCGCGATCTGGGTGGGCACGCTCATCAAGAACTTCCCCATGGCGCTGCTGTGGAACCTGTTTGCGGCGGGCCCCGTGTCGCGCCTCGCGTTCCGCAGGCTCTTCTCGCACGTGGGAATGCACGACCGCGAGTCCGACGCCGCACCCGCGCCGGACGCCCGCGCCGGCCTCGCGCCGCAGTACGTCGAGGCGGAGTCGCGGGACTAGGCGGTCGTTCTTCTCGCCCGCTTCCCCGTCACCGCGGTCATAAGGCTCGCCCGATTCTTGTAATACCTGCCCGCGGCAAAGTCCGCGCGGGACTCCTCCAGCGCTTCCCTGATGTCCTGTTCGCCAGCGTCCGCCTGCGACCTGTCCGCGTGCGCCGCGCTCCACAGGCGCCTGCCGTCCTCGGGCAGGCTGTCGGGGGCGCCGACCATGAAGTCCTCGTTTCCTCGCTTGGCGGCCGTCTCGTAGTACCAGCGCTTCCAGTCGATCATCGCCCGCGTGCGCTCGAGCTCGGCGATCTTCTCGTCCACCTTGCGGCGCTGCTCCTCAAACAGGTCCAGGCGCTCCCGGTAGGTGGCCGGACCCTCCTGACATAGCTCCATGAAGTGCCGGATGTCGCGGATCTCGAGCCCGGAGCGCTTCAGGCACTCGATCACGCGCAGCGCCTCGAGCTGCTCCTCGCCAAAGCGCCTGGTGCCAGACGTGCGCGCCAGCCCCGGCAGGAGGCCCATCTTGTCGTAGTAGCGAATGGTCGAGACGGGCAGGTCGAACATCCGCGACACCTGGCCGATTGTGTACATGGCGTGCCTCCCGAGAATCTATCTCGACCTAAAGTCAGGTTTAGATTCTACAACGTTCCTAAAGACATGAGCAACGGGCTCAGGAGAGAGGAACGACATGCTCGGAGACTTCACGTATCACAACCCCTGCCGCGTACGCTTTGGCCCCAACGCCCTGGACGAGCTTCCCGGCGAGCTCGCCCAGTACGGCCCCAAGGTCCTCCTGACCTACGGCGGCGGTTCCATCAAGCGCACGGGCCTGTACCAGAAGGTCGTCGACGCACTCGCCGCGGCCGGCAAGACCGTGTTCGAGGTGCCCGGCGTCATGAGCAACCCCACGGTGGAGAAGCTCCGCGAGGGCTGCAGGGTCGCACGCGAAAACGACGTGGACCTAATCCTGGCAGTGGGCGGCGGCTCCACGATCGACTTCGCAAAGGGCGTGAGCGTGGGCGCATGGGCCGATGGCGACCCGTGGCAGAAGTACTACCTGGACATGGATTCGCTGGACAACCGCATGATCCCTGTGGGCGACGTGCTCACCATGAGCGGAACCGGCTCCGAGATGAACGGCGGCTCCGTCATCACCGACCACGCCGCGGGCCTCAAGGTCGGCCGCGTGTTTGGCCCGGACGTGATGCCGCGCTTCGCCATCGTGAACCCCGAGCTCACGTTCACCGTGCCCGACTACCAGATGCGCGCCGGCATCTACGACGCCTTCAACCACATCTGCGAGCAGTACTTCTCCGGCACGGACGACAACACGAGCGACTACATCGCCGAGGGCCTCATGCGCAGCCTCGTGCACGCGAGCCGCATCGCCGTTAAGGACCCGACCGACTACGAGGCCCGCTCCAACATCAGCTGGGCGTGCACCTGGGCGCTCAACACGCTCATCGCGTGCGGCAAGGCCACGGACTGGGAGGTCCACATGCTCGGCCAGGCCATGGGCGCCGTGACGGACGCGACGCACGGCATGACGCTCTCCGCCGTGAGCCTCCCCTACTACAACCTGGTCATGCCCTACGGCGTGGAGAAGTTCGCGCGCTTTGCCCGCGTGGTCTGGGACGTGGACGGCGCAGGCAAGACCGAGCGCGAGGTCGCGGAGGCCGGCCTTCTCGCCATGAGCGCGTGGATGGACGAGATCGGCGTCGTCAAGCACTCCCGCGAGCTTGGCTTCAGCGAGGAGCTGATCCCCGCCGCGGTCAAGGCGACGTTCATCCTGGACGGCGGCTACCACAAGCTCACGACCGAGGAGGTCGAGAAGATCTTCCGCCAGAGCCTGTAGCCGCCCGGCGGGACCCTACGGATTATCCGATTTCTAACCACTGGAGATGACAGCACAATGGCAAAGTCACTCGTCGCGTACTTTAGCGCCACCGGCACCACGAAGCGCCTGGCAGAGCGCCTGGCCAAGGTCGCCGGTGCCGACCTGTTCCAGATCGAGCCCCAGCAGCCCTATACCTCGGCAGACCTGAACTGGAGCGACGGGTCCTCCCGTACCACGCAGGAGAAGAACGACCCCTCGACCCGTCCCGCCATCACGGGTTCGCCCGACACCGCCCCCTATGACGTTGTCTACATCGGCTTCCCCATCTGGTGGTACACGGCACCAAACGTCGTTCACACGTTCCTGGAGGCCTGCAATCTCGCGGGCAAGACCGTGGTGCCCTTCGCCACCTCGGACGGCAGCTCCATGGGTCGCACCGCGCAGTCGCTGGCGGCGTCCGCCCAGGGAGCCAAGGTCGAGCAGGGAGCCGTGCTCAACGGCGCGTCCGACGCACGGCTCGCCAGGTTCGTTGGCCGGTTCCAGTAGACCGCCTGCACGTCCCCACATTGTTTCAGACAAATGCGACCCCTCCAAGCCAGGCGGACGGATGCGACGCTTCTGTCAACGTCCCAGATCGGAGGGGCCGTTCTTCTCTACTGAACGATTTCTCCGACTCCTACTGAACGATTTTCACGATTGCTACTGCACGATTTCCCCGCTCTCTACTGAACGATTTTGGCTCCCCTACTGATCGATTTCATTCAAAACCCGAAAGGCGAGACTTATCCCTACGCCGCGCGCACGTCCCTCTCGGCCAGTGTCCTCGCGGGATGCAGTGCCAGAAGCAGCACGATCAGGCACGCGCAGTTTACGCCCAGGCTGATGGGATAGACGCTCATGATGGTCTGGAACGTGTGACTGACGGGGAACACCACCGCGATCCAGAAGAGCCTGATCCCGCAGATCACGACCGTGGTCGTGACGGCCGGCGGCGTGGACATGCCAAAGCCGCGCAGGTAGCCGCTGATCGCCTCGTAGAACATGCTGAACGCGTACGCCGGGAAGATCGTGCACAGGCGCATGTAGCCATACTTGACCACGGCGGGGTCCGGGTTGATGAGCGCCAGCACCTGGCGCCCCAGGAACACGGCAAACAAGTTGAGAAGGACGGCCGCCACGGCCCCCTCCGCCGCGCACACGGCAAGCGCGCGCTTGCAGCGGTCGAGGTTGCGAGCGCCACGGTTCTGGCCCACGAACGTGGTGCACGCCTGGCTGAACGAGTTGAGCAGGCTGTAGCACACGAACTCGATGTTCATGCCCGCGCTCGACGCGGCCATGACCTCGGTCCCCAGGCTGTTGATGGCCCCCTGGATCACGAGGTTGGCGATGGAGAACACGGCGCCCTGCACGCCCGCCGGCAGGCCGATGCGCACGATGCGGCGGAGGCTCCTCTCGTCCACGCGAAGCCGATGCACGTCGATGCGCACCGGCGAGTCCAGATGCGTGAGCCTCACAAAGAGCAGCACCGCGATGGTGGTGTAGCACAGGTCCGTCGCGATGGCCGACCCCACCACGCCCCAGCCAAACACGCCAATAAAGAGGAGATCGAGAAGGACGTTCATCACGGCCGAGAGGCACAACGCCTGCATGGGGAGCTGGGCGTCGCCGTCCGCGCGAAGGATGGCCGCCTCGAAGTTGTAGAGCAGGATGGACGGCATGCCCAGCAGGAACACCCGCAGGAAGAGGACAGCGTCGGGCAGCGTCTCCGCAGGGACCTGCAAGAGCACCAGCACCGGCCGGGCCAGCAGCTCGCCCACCACGATGACCGCGAGGCCCGCCAGTGCCATCAGGACCGAGGTGTGCGCCGCCTTGGACGCGGCGTCGCGGTCGCCCGCGCCGAGCGCACTTGCCACCGCGACGTTGGTGCCGAGCGACACCCCCACAAACAGTACGATGATCAGGCTGGTTATCTGCGTGTTCGCGCCCACGGCGGCCATGCCAACCGTGCCCTCCGGCCCCATCAGGCGGCCGATCATCACGGTGTCAATCAGGCTGCTGAGCTGCTCGAGGATGCTCGTGAGCGCCACCGGGATGGCGAAGCGCAGGATGTTTGTCCAGAGGCTGCCATCGAGGAAGCTTATCTCGCGGTGCCGCGTTGCCAAGTCACTACCATCTCCAAAAACGAGCCCGCCGGAAGACCGACGGGCGAGTGAGTCCGTTATGACTGTATGAGATTAGCGACGCTGGGCAACAAACTTTTCGAGCTCTCCATCCGACGCCCTATTGAGTACCGCACACCTCTCGACCATCGCACATCTCCAGGAACGTGTGCACGATATTGGGCGGGTATGCGCGTCGCTAGTCAAGCTGCTCGTACGCCTGGGCGTCAACGGGCTCCAGCCACTCCGCGCTCGCGCCCTTGGCGGGCACGGCCAGCGCGATGTGCTGGAACCAGGAGTCGGCCGCGGCGCCGTGCCAGTGCTTGACCTCGGGCTGGATGCTCACCACGTCGCCGGGCCTGAGCTCCTGCGCAGGCTTGCCCCACTCCTGGTACCAGCCACGGCCGGCAATGCAGATGAGCACCTGGCCGCCCTTGTGGTGGATGTGCCAGTTGTTGCGGCAGCCCGGCTCGAAGGTGACGTTGGTGGCACCCAGCTGCGGGTCGCCCAGCGGGGCCACCCAGCTGTTGCCCACGAAGTACTGGGCGTAGGCGTCGTTAGGCACGCCCTTGGGGAACTCCTTGGAGAGGCCCGACGGGTCGGCAATGCGCACGTCCTTCTCGCCCGCGGGCTCGTCCTCGTCCGCCCAGACCTCCTTGGCCAGATTGAAGGCCGCCCAGCCCTTGGGCCAGCCGCTGTACATGGTTGCATGAGTGATGATTGCGGCCGCCTCGGCGCGCGTGACGCCGTGGTTGCGCGCGTTCTGGAGGTGGTAGCGCAGCGAGCTGTCCGTGATGCCCTGGCTTATCAGCGCCACGATGGTGACGATGCACTTGGTCTTGGTGGAGATGGCCTCCTGGTCCCACACCTCGCCAAAGAGCACGTCATCGTTGAGGTGTGCGAACATGGGGGCGAACTCGCCCAGAGCGTCCCTGCCTGCCGTCTGCTTCATGTCTGTTCCTCCCTATACCAGGTCGGCCACGCGGCCGGCCCAATCCGCAACCTTGCGAGGGTCCGTCACCATGCTATCTCCGCCGTCGGACCCAAACGTCACCGTGAGCGGCTCGGCAACCCGCGCGCCCTCCGCGAGCCCCGCCATGTCGTCCAGCGCGGTGCCCTCCCAGCCGGCGCAGGTCGAAAAGGGCACGACGACCTTGCCGTTCCACTCCCGCGAGCGCAGCAGCGTGCGGACGGCGGGCGCCATGGTGTACCACCACGTGGGCGTGCCCACCGCGATCACGTCGTAGTCCGCCGGGTCATGCCCCAGCGGCTGCAGCTCGGGCTCGAAGCCCGCCTCGACCTCGCGCTTGCCCTGGTCGACGGTCCGGTCGTAGTCCTCGGAATACGGCACGGCGGTCTCGATGCGCTCAAGGTCGGCATCGCAGGCATCCGCAAGCTCCCGCGCCACGCGCTCCGTGTTGCCGTTCGACCAACTGTAGTACAGGACCAGAGCCCGTCCCATGGGCACCTCCGTCGTGGTTGCGTCGTCGGGCACGTGGCCCTTCTCGTCATTCACAACGTTAGTGGCCATGCCCTGCAATGTGAAATGCCTATGTTGATGACTTTGGTATGTATGCTGCATATATCAAGTACAGGACATCATGGTTGGCACGCAGGAAAATAGCTCGAATTGTAGCGATATTCACGATTCATCATATTGTTTCGAGAAGCAATTCAGGAAAATGATGGTATAGTTTCCTAAATTGTTTCGCGAAAGGGGACCTGATGGATGAGAAAGCCCTAATCGAGAAAATCAGCTCTGGCGAATCGGCGACTTGCGAATTCAAACGTTGCAGGGGGAGACCGGAGAACGACACGTTCGAGACAGTCTGCTCTTTCGCGAATCACATGGGAGGCAACATCTACCTGGACGTTGCCGACGACGGAGAGGTACTCGGGATTCCTGAGGCCGGCACCCTTTCCGTTCAACGAAACATCGCCAATGTCGCACGCAATCCAAAGCTCTTCTCACCCGTCGTAACGGTCGAGACCGAAGCCGTAAGGTGCCGAGGAAAGATTGTCATCCGCGTGTGGGTTCCCATGAGCCCCGACGTCCACAGCTATAAGGGAACGGTCTACGACCGGGTGGCCGATACCGACGTCACAATACGCGGAGGAGGTCAGCTCTCCCAGCTTTACCTGCGGAAAAGCGGAGTGAGTTCCGAACGCCGAGTGTATCCCTACCTTGCTGTAGAAGACTTGGACCCCGTCCTCATCGCCCAGGCCCGCAATATGGCAACCCGGCGTCGGCCGGGGCACCCATGGGGAGAACTTTCGGATTCCGAGCTCCTAAGGAGTGCCGGACTCTGGCAACGCAACTACGCAACCGGCGAGGAGGGACTCACGTTAGCCGCGGGTCTCCTCTTTGGCACCGATGACGTGATTCGCTCCATTGCGCCCTCCTACAGAACTGATGCGCTGCTTCGCCTAGATAACACCAATCGCTATGACGACCGACTGTCAACCTCCACCAATCTGATCGACGCGTACAGGCAACTCATGACCTTTTGCGAACAATATCTTCCCGACCCATTCCATCTGGAAGGAGACATTCGAGTAAGCCTTCGGAGCGTAGTCTGTCGAGAGCTAGTCTCGAATATGCTCATCCACCGTGAGTACTCCAGCCCAACTGCCGCCCAGCTTGAGATCAGCCGAGACGGCATAAGAACTCGCAACGCAAGCCGGACCTTCTTTCAAGGTCGGATACGACTGGACGACTTTAGCCCCGTCTCCAAGAACCCACTCATAGCATCCGTCTTCACACAGGTCGGCCTTGCCGAGGAACTTGGCAGCGGGACGAGAAACCTATACAAATACTCAAGGCCATTCCTTGGCAGAGATCCCATCCTTGAAGACGGCGACATATTTCGCGCCTGGATACCTGGAGATCCGCGCAATCGAGCCGAAATGGAGACCAACGCGAAGATTGGCGTGGACGACGTCATCATGGAGCTTGTCGCGAATGGCGCCGAGACTACTGTACGCGACGTGGCAGAGAGGGCGAGCGTCACACCAAGAACGGCCAGCTCACATCTGAATGCACTCGCCAACGAGGGTTTGCTCGAGGCAACCGGCTCAACAAGGGACCGTCGTTATCACAGTGCCCGCAAAGGCCATTAGCCATTTCAACTGTTTCCGGCATAACCGTCTCGTCAGTCGTCAATCGTTGAAAGACACCACCATGGAGCTACGAACCCTGAGGTACTTCCTCGCCGTCGCGCGCGAGCAGAACATGACCGAGGCCGCCAACGTCCTGCACGTGACGCAGCCCACGCTGTCGCGCCAGATGGCAGACCTCGAGCGCGAGCTGGGATGCACGCTCTTCGTGCGCACCAACCGCGCGACCACGCTGACCTCGGACGGCATGCGCCTGCGCCAGCGCGCGGAGGAGATCCTGCAGCTCGTCGAGCAGACCGAGGACGAGATGGGCACCAGGCGCGAGGTCGCGGGCGTCGTGCGCATCGGCGCGGGCCAGACCCAGGCCATGCGCGTGCTGACCGACGCCTTTGCCGAACTGCACCGCAACCACCCCCGCGTGACCTGCCAGCTCTACACCGGCAACGCCGACGCCGTCGAGGAGCGCCTGGAGCGCGGCCTCGTTGACTTTGCGCTGATGATCGAGCCCGTGAACGTGGAGAAGTACGATCACCTCGAGCTGCCCGTGCGGGACACCGTGGGCGTCGTCGTGGGAACGCGCAGCCCCTGGGCAAGGCTGGACGCCGTGACGCCGCAGACCCTGGTCCAGATGCCGCTGCTCGTGAGCTCGCGCACCACGCACCGGTCCTTCGACCTCGCGGCGTGGTCGGGCGGCCTCGTGACGCCCGGACGCCTGAACGTGGTGGGTACCTTCGACCTCATCGGCAACGCGGCGCTCCTGGTCGAAGCCGGCGGCGTGTGCGCGCTGGGTATCGACCACCTGCTGGAGCTGCAGACCAGCGCCCTGCGCTTCCTGCCGCTGGAACCAGAGCTCACAACTGGGTCCGTGGTCGCGTGGAAGCGGCACAGGATCTTCTCGCCCGCGTGCGAGGCGTTCTTGGAACAGCTACGGGCTACGTTGGAGCAGTAGGCGTCGCTCCTCGCGCGACATGCGCAACCCCATCTACCTGCGGCGTAGAAAAAATAGAGGCTGTAGAAACGGGCGAGAAGGACGCGACCCCCTTGGCGGGAGCCGCGTCCTTAGGCACAGGTCAATTGTGGCCGCGCAGGCCTACGCCAGCCGCTCGCGCACGGCGGACAGCGCATCGGCCGCGTCGCAGTCGAGGATGATGCTCCTCTCGCCCAGGTCGGCGGGAGCGAGCACCTCGCCCTTGTTGAGCTGCACGTACGTGGCATGGCGACTCTGGGCCGTGAACCGCCAGAACGGGTACTTGACGATGACCGGCGTGTTGCCGCCCACGCCCACCTCCAGGTAGACCACGCGGTCGTGACGGTGCGCGCGCAGGAACTTGTCGTAGCGGCGGGCGGCCGCGTGCCAGCCCTCGTCCTCCACAAAGGTGTCGTCGCAGCGCAGGTTGGGCACCATGGGCTCGCCGCAGCGCGAGCAGCGCGGCACCAGCTCCGTGGGCACGCGCAGGTCGCGCTGCTCGGCCACCATCCGGCGTACCAGGTCCTCGTTGTCGTACGTAGCCTGGTGGCAGGGCTTGGAGCACTGCAGCAGGCCGTAGTCGCCCTGCGTGTAGAACAGGCGGTCGCGCTCGATCCCGGCGCGCTGGAACTGGTGGTCAACGTTCGTGGTCAGCACAAAGTGGTCGCGGCCGCGCAGCATGGCCACCAGGTCCAGGTACGGCTGGCCCACCGGGCAGTCGTAGCGGTTGAGCCAGATCATGCGGCTCCACCAGGCCCAGTAGGTCTCCTGGTCCGGAAAGGGGTAGAAGCCGCCGGAATACATGTCCGTTATGCCGTAGGCGTCGCGGAAGTCCGCAAAGTTCTTGTCAAAGCGCGGCCCTGCGTACGCAAAGCCCGCCGCGGTCGAAAGTCCCGCGCCCGCACCAACAAGCACGGCGTCCGCCTCGCGGATCGCGTCTGCAATCCTATCCACGCACTCCAAGAAGCTCCCGGTAGATGTCGTGATCCACTGGCTTGAATACATCGAATATCACCCTCATCTGGCTGTTGGTCCGTCTCTTCCAGTCGCGCACCGCGGCCACGGCCGTCTGCGCGGCATCTCGGTTGGGGTAGCCAAACTCCCCCGTCGATATGCAGCAGAACGCCACGCTGGCAAGTCCCCGCTCGTGCGCCAGCTCCAGGCACGACGTGTAGCAGCCGGCCAGAAGCTCGCGGTCCCGCCACGACGGGCGCGCGCCGCCCACGATGGGACCCACCGTGTGCAGCACGTGCGCGGCCGGCAGGTTGTAGCCCGGCGTGATGCGCGCACGGCCCGTGGGCTCCTCGTGCCCCCGCGCCGCCATCTGCCGCGCGCACTCCAGCCGCAGCTGGATGCCCGCGTACGTGTGGATGGCGTTGTCGATGCAGCGGTGGTTGGGCACAAAGCAGCCCAGCATCTGGCTGTTGGCCGCGTTCACGATGGCGTCCGCGGCCAGTCGCGTGATGTCGCCGCGCCACACGGCAATGCCCTCGGACGAGAAGGACACGTCCTTCTCCCCCACGGCGCCTCCGCGCTCGGCAAGGCGTCCTCGCAGGTACGCGTCCTGCACGCGGAGCAGCTCCGCACTCGCCGGCTCCGGCGGGCGCACGTTCACCAGCGCCCGGAGCAGCAGGCGCTGCCCCTCCGCGTCCGCGGGCGGCTCCGGGGTGTCGCCGCCCCAGGCACGGCGCTCGTCCTCGAGCGCACGTATGAGCCAGAGGCGCCGCTCGTCCTGCGTCATGTCCCTCTCTTGCATGGGTCTGCCTCCAATCCGCGCGGCATCCCGCGCCCTCGCCTGTCGACACAAGACTAGCAAACTTGTCAACTTCTTATTGACATGTTACGTGTCACAACATATATTACACGTAAGCCAACGGAGAGGAGACCACGATGGACGTGCAGGACTGCCTGCAGATGCTTCGCGAGATAAAGGACGTGTCGTTCGCGACGGTGGACGGGAAGGGCCACCCCCAGATTCGCATCATCGACGTGATGCTGGCAGAGAAGGGCGCGCTCTACTTCTGCACCTCGCGCGGGAAGGACTTCCACGCCCAGCTGCTTCGCGACCCGCACGTCGCCATAGTGGGCATGACGCGCGACTACAAGATGGTGCGCCTGTCCGGCGAGGCACGCTTCGTCACGGACGGCCCGCATGCCTGGATCGACCGGATCTTCGAGCAGAACCCCTCCATGAACGACGTGTACCCCGGTGACTCCCGCTACGTGCTCGACCCCTTCGTGGTCGACAACGGCTGCGTGGAGCTCTTCGACCTTGGGGTCTCGCCCATCTTCCGGCAGACGTTCTCGCTCGGTGGCGCGCCCACGCACGTGCAGGGCTTCCAGATCACGGACGCCTGCATCGGCTGTGGCAAGTGCGCCCGCAACTGCCCGCAGCAGTGCATCACGCCGGGCAAGCTCTTCCGCATCAACCAGGAGCACTGCCTGCACTGCGGCCTGTGCTTTGAGAACTGCCCGGTCCAGGCCATCGTGAGGAGGTAGCGGTGCCGTCGCAAATTATCGATCTTCTCACCCAGCGCTGGGACTTCTTCCAGGGGCTGCTCGTGGAGCACGTGGAGATCTGCCTGGTCGCCATACTCATCGCAATCGTGTTCGGCGGCGTCGCCGGCATCCTCATAAGCGAGTACCGGAAGGCGGCCAGGCCCACGCTGGGCGTGGTCAACTTCCTGTACACCATCCCGTCCATCAGCATGCTGGGATTCCTCATCCCCTTCAGCGGCATCGGCGACGCGACGGCCGTCATCGCGCTCACGATATACGCCCTCCTGCCCATGGTGCGCGCCACGTACACGGGCATGACCAACGTGGACCCCGCCATCATGGAGGCCGCCAAGGGCATGGGCGGCACCCGCATGCAGACGCTCGTGCGCGTGCAGCTGCCGCTGGCCATGCCCGTCATCATGAGCGGCATCCGCAACATGGTCACCATGACCATCGCGCTCGGCGGCATCGCCTCCTACATCGGCCCGGGCGGCCTGGGCGTGGCCATCTACCGCGGCATCACCACCAACAACACCGCCATGACCATCGTGGGCAGCCTCCTCATCGCACTTCTCGCCCTTGTGGTCGACGCCATCCTGGGCTTTGTGGAGAGGCGCATGCAGATGCGCGGCCAGAGGGCCAGGCGCACCAACCGCAGGCTGGCCATTGGCGCGGCCGTGGTCTGCGTGGCCGCCGCCCTGGGCGCCACGGTCCCAGGCATGCTCGCCAGTCCCAGTGACACCATCCACGTCGCCACCAAGCCCATGACGGAGCAGTACGTGATGGGCGAGGCGCTCAAGACGCTGATCGAGCACGACACCAACCTCAAGGTAAAGCTGACCGAGGGCGTGGCCGGCGGCACCTCCAACATCGAGGCCGGCATGGAGTCCGGGCAGTTTGACCTGTACCCGGAGTACACGGGAACCGGTTGGGCCGCGGTCCTCAAGAACAAGGGGACCTACTCCGAGGACCAGTTCGACACGCTGCAGGCAGACTACAAGAAGAGGCTCGACATGAGCTGGGTCGGCATGTACGGCTTTGGCAACACGTTCGGCATCGCCGTGCGCAGCGACGTTGCGCAGAAGTACAACCTCAAGACGTACTCCGACCTCGCCAAGGTCGCCAGCCAGCTCAACCTGGGAGCCGAACCGGACTTCTTCGAGCGAGAGGACGGATACGACGCGCTCTGCAAGGCATACGGCATGAGCTTTGGCAAGACGACGGAGATGGATGCGGGCCTCAAGTACGACGCCCTGGACCAGGGCAGCGTGGACGCGATCATCGTCTACACCACGGACGGCAAGCTCAGCACCGCCGACGCCAAGGTGCTCGAGGACGACAAGGGCTTCTTCCCCTCCTACCAGTGCGGAAACGTGGTGCGCAACCAGACGCTCAGGGAGCACCCCGAGCTGCGAACCGAGCTCAAGAAGCTCCAGGGCACCATCTCACAGAGGGACATGGCCCGCATGAACTACGAGGTGGAAGAGAAGGGCAAGGACCCCAAGGCAGTGGCCAGGGAGTTCCTGAAGTCGAAGGGGCTGATCTAATGGGAACGACCACCACCGACACCGCAATCGAGTACCGCGACGTCTGCAAGTCCTATGGCGAGAAGAGCGTGCTCAGCCACCTGAGTCTCAAGGTCAAGAGGGGCGAGTTCGTGACGATGATCGGCTCCTCGGGCAGCGGCAAGACCACGGCGCTCAAGATGGTGAACCGCCTGCTCGAGCCCACGTCCGGCACCGTGCTGGTCGACGGGCGCGACGTGCGCGAGACGGACCCCATCCAGCTGCGCCGCAACATCGGCTACGCCATCCAGGGCAGCGTCCTCTTCCCCCACATGACGGTGGAGGACAACATCTCCTACGTGCCAAACCTGCTCAACAAGCGCGACCACGATCGCACGCGCAAGGCCGTGCACAAGTGGATGGGCATCGTGGGGCTGCCCGACGACCTTCTCGACCGCTACCCGTCCGAGCTCTCCGGAGGCCAGCAGCAGCGCGTGGGCATCGCGCGCGCCCTCGCGGCGTCGCCGGACATCCTGCTGATGGACGAGCCCTTTGGCGCCGTGGACGAGATCACCCGCGGCCAGCTCCAGGCGGAGATCTCGCGCATCCACCGCGAGACGGGCATCACCGTCATGTTCGTGACGCACGACATTGGCGAGGCGCTGCGCCTGGGCACCCGCGTGCTCGTGCTCGACGGCGGCACGGTCCAGCAGTACGGTACCCCAGAGGAGATCCTGGCCGACCCCGCGACGGAGTTCGTGAGCCAGCTGGTCTCGCGCCAGCGCCACACCTGCGACCTGCCGGAGGACCAGCTGTGCGCCTGCGAGCACAGCGGCGCGGCGCGCGCCAGGGCGGCACTCGACGCACGGTAGCGGCAACGCGCGCGACACCAGGCACAAGAGACGCAAGCGGTAAAAGGAGAAGGACATGGACGACGCGATTCCCAAGACGATGCGGGCCATAGTGGTGCACGAGGCCGGAGAGCCCGAGGTGCTGCGCCTGGAGGAGCGCCCCGTCCCCGCAACGCGCCCGGGCTGGTCGCTCGTGCGCGTGCGCGCCCGCGGGCTCAACCACTCCGAGGTGTTCACGCGGCAGGGCCTCTCGCCCTCGGTCGCGTTCCCGCGCATCCTGGGAATCGAGTGCGTGGGCGAGGTCGCGGCCACGACCGACCCGTCGCGCCTGCCCGTTGGGCAGAGGGTGGTCTCCATCATGGGCGAGATGGGCCGGGCCTTCGACGGCAGCTACGCCGACTACGTCCTTCTCCCCAACGCGCAGATCCATCCCGTGGAGTCGAGCCTTCCCTGTGAGGTGCTTGCGGCCGTGCCCGAGACCTGCTACACCGCCTACGGCTCGCTGCTCAACCTGCGGCTCGAGGCCGGGCAGACGGTGCTCGTGCGCGGGGCCACCAGCGGCGTGGGCATGGCGTTCGCGAGGCTGGCGCGCTCCATGGCGCCCGGCCTGCGCCTTGTGGGAACCACGCGCAGCGCGTCGCGCGCGGGGCTGCTCCTGGACGCCGGCTACGACGACACGGTTCTCGACGTGGACGGCGCCCTGCAGGTTGAGGGCCGTCCCTACCAGCGCGCGTTCGAGCTCGTGGGGCCCGCGACCCTTAAGGACACGTGCAGGCATGTGGCGGAGGGCGGCATCGTCTGCAGCACGGGCCAGCTCGGCGGCGTATGGTACATGGAGGACTTCGACCCCATCGTCGACCTGCCGGCAAACGGCTTCCTCACGAGCTTCTACTCCGGAAACGTGGACGAGGGGCGCCTTGCGGGGCTTATCGGGTACGTGGAGGAGATGGGCGTGGACGTGCGTCCCACGGCCGTCTTCCCGTTGGAGCGCATGGCGGACGCCCATCGCCTCCTGGGGAGCTCGAAGGGCTATGGCAAGGTCGTAGTGACGGAATAGGTGAACGAATGCAGATAACCAGCAGGCTCACGATGGCGGCACACATGGTGTGCGCGATAGACTACTTTGGCGACACGAGGCCCGTGACCAGCACCTTCCTGGCGGGCAGCATCGGCACGAGCCCCGTCATGGTGCGCACGATCATGGGCATGCTCAAGCAGGCGGGCATCATCAGCTCCAGCAGGGGCAAGTCGGGCATCACGCTGGCCCGCCCGCTGGAGCAGATCACCCTCCTGGACCTGTGGCGCGCCGTGGACCAGAGCGACGCGGACTCGCTCTTCCACTTCCACGAGAACCCCTGCCCACAGTGCCCCGTAGGCGGCAACATCCATGCGGCGCTGGACAATCGCCTGAAGGCCGCCCAGCAGGCGCTGGAGGACCAGCTGGCACGCACCACCCTGGCGGACGTGGAGAAGGACGTGCGCCTGCTCGCCGCAAGCTAGGCTCCCTCGGCAGCCCCGTCACATGCGCAAGCCGTGGAGGATCGAGCTTCTCCCCCGCCGCACGCGTGACGCGCGCCATGGGCCAGATTCAGAGCCGCAGCATGGCCGACGCGCCGCTGCTGATCCTGGACGAGGCGACCTCCAGCGTGGACACCCGCACCGAGCTCAAGGTGCAGAAGGCCATGGACACGCTCATGCACGGCCGCACCAGCTTCGTCATCGCGCACCGCCTGTCGACCATCCGCAACGCCGACCTCATCCTCTACATGGATGACGGCAACGTGAAGGAGAAGGGCACGCACGAGGAGCTCCTGGCACAGAATGGCAGGTACGCCAAGCTGTACAACAGCCAGTTCGACAGCGCCGCATAGCGCAACAAATCATTCGCAGGGACGAAGTGTGTAGATAGCTCTGATTCCCCTGCAATAGACTAGGTCAAAACTTCGACCTAGTCTATTGCAGGCTTCTCTTACTGGTCCGTCATTGGCTCTGTCGCCAATTTGCCCAACCGCGCACGCTTGCTACGACTGGAACATGCGCTCCGCGTCAACGAGTCTGAGGTCGTTACGCTCTTGCGCCTTCTTGATGGTCGACTCGCTGGCCCGACGCTTCGAAAAGAGGACGTAGTCCTTGCGAGCACCCCGTGCGAAGGCGTTGCCCCTTTGCTCTAGCAGGCGAATGGCCTCGGTCTGGTCGAATTGGTTGCGCCACTTGCATTCTCCCAGTAGCATGTTTTTCTCGGCAGAATCCGAGACAACCACGTCCACGTCGGCTCTTTCCCGGGCTATTGGATCGGTCCCCCACCACTTTCCAAACTTCGTAGCGATAAAGCCGAGCTTGCCTTGAGCGTTGAGGCGCTCCACCCACTGCAGGCACACGTCCTCGAAGCGATCTCCGACATACGTATCGAGCGCCGAGTCAAAGACAGACTGCCTGGCCACCGTCTCACCTGCACCCATTTCGATAGCGGCCGTATTGGGGCTGACAAAGCGATACCAGAACGAATAGAACGGATCATGCAGCCGGTAGATTCCCTTTCTCGAGCGGACGGGGTTCTCGCCAAAGGGCAGGCGCCTCTCGACAATCCCCAGCCCCTCGAGAGTCTTGAGGTACTTGCCCACGGACGCCGAGGCGATTCCAGCCTTGTCCGCTATGGCCTGCGGGCGCGTTGCGCCAGTGGCTATCGCATCCAAGACGGAGGTGTAGAGCGCCAGGTCGTTTAGCTCCTGCCTGAGCAGCATCTGCGGCTCGCCATAGAGGAGTCCGTAGGGGTCGAAGAACAGCCGTATGACGTTCTGCTCGTAGCTCTGGTCAGAACGAATCTGAGAGAGATAGTATGGCGTGCCGCCGAACGTCGCGTAGTATTCCACCATCTCTTCCGGCGTCGTCCATGGAAGCATCAGACGCGCGTCGAAGCAGTCAAATGGCTTCAGCTCAATCTGAGCCGTGCGTCGTCCATAAAGCGGGCTCCTGTGGCCCAAGACCTCGCTTTCCATGAAGCCCTGGTTAGATCCGCAGAGTACGAGCGTCATGTTCGTGCCAAGCATCTGGTGATCGATAGCCGTCTGCAATATTGATGGGAGGGCGGGGTTTGCCTTTGCGGCGTAGGGAAACTCGTCGAACACGAGCAAGAGCGGCTCGGCTGTCTCGGCAGCGCGTCTTGCCACGAAGGCCATCGCGTCATCCCACGTCGAGAAGCGCACCTCCGGCGCATTGAAGAACTCGGCCACGGCATCGGAGAACTCCCGCAGGTTTATCGCGTCCGACTTCTCCTGCGCGGTGAAGAAGAGGCATCTCTTATCCTTGGCAAACTCAGCGAGCAGCATGGTCTTCCCCAGTCGGCGTCTGCCATAGACGACAACCATCTCGAACCTGCCGGTGTCATAGTGCTGCGCAAGGGCAGAAAGCTCCCTGGTCCTTCCCACAAACCGCATCATAGGCCGCTCCAATGCTCGACTGACACGTATGATACTAGCTAACAGACTTTGGAGTAAGTTACTCGAAAGTCTGTTACGGGAAAACCAGGGCCATGTTGCCCTGTTGCCGCGGCGTCTGTCAGAAGTCCAACAGC
>QOUO01000034.1 GCA_003862195.1 Coriobacteriaceae bacterium
AGGCCCCGGCGACATACCCCCGTCACGGGCGGCCGCCGGCCGCCTGGCCCCTCGTGCCGGAAAACAACGTTCCATATCCGGTTGTCAAGGTGCTGGAAAGGCCGAAGTTGGCCTGGCTAACCTGTTGGCAAATCCATAGCTGGCTCCCGGATGTCTTGCGGCCGCGTGGCCGATGGTGGCGGTTGCACTTGCACTGGTACCCGCGCTAGGACAGGAAGCCCAGGTACTCGTCGAGCACGTTGAACAGCATATCACCCGAGGCCACGGGCACCTCCGCCGTGCTGCGGGAGATGCGCGCGTGCGTGTAGAGGTCGCGGGCGGAGGTGAGCACGAGCGCACCCACCACGTTGAACGTTGGCCCCAGCACGACCTCCAGGTAGGGCACGTACTTGGCGGCCTGGTCCACCTCGGACTGCTCGATCGCGTCCTTCATCTTGAACTCCAGGCTGAACGCGTAGCCGGGGCGCGCGGGTGCGGGCTGGCCCGGCGTACCCGGCTGGCCCGCCGCGGGCTCGGGCGGCACCAGCAGCAGGACGTCCGCGTATATGCGCACGTAGCGGGCGCGGCGGATGCGCAGCTCAAAGCAGAGCTCCCAGTTGTCCGGCGCGGGGCAGCCCAGCTGCCGCAGGTCCGCAAACAGCGCGGCCATGGTGTCGTGCGTGTCCAGAAACGAGTGGAAGAGTCCGCGTGCGTTGTTGAGGTTGCGGCCGATGCGCGTACAGCCGCGCTTGAGCTGCGCCAGCCAGGCGTCGCGGTCCTGGGCCAGGAACTCACCCACCGTGCCGTACCAGCCACAGAAGTCCCCAAGCCCATGGTGCGGGACCGTCTGCTGGATGAGGCCGTACCAGAGGTAGGCATCGTCGCGGTAGCAGAGGTCCCGCACGAAGGGTGACGCGTACAGGTAGCGGTTGACCGTGGTGTGGTCGATCCCCGTCTGCCGCGCGATGTCGCGGGCCTTCACGCCGTCCGCGCTGCAGATGAGCGAATAGATCGCACGCTCGTTGGCGTCCGCGGCTGAGGATGGCACGTTCTTCTCCCCGCCCTATGGCCTGCTAGACCAGCTTGCCCTGGCAGTGGTCGCACATGTGCTGGATCATCTGGGCCTCGAAGCCCGTGAAGTCGCGGCGGCGGGTCTTGAGCTCGCCATCGACCAGCTCGTCGTAGCTGACCTTTACCTTCTGGTAGCGCGTGACCTTGGAGGGCTCGTCGCGCGTGAGGCAGGCCTCGACCGTCTTGCCGGCGCGCAGGCCCATCATGATGCGGGGGTTGTACATGACGTGGGGGGTGCCGTCGTCGTCCTGGTACGCGATGACGGCCTTGGTCACGCCGATCTGGTTGGCCGCAAGGCAGCCGCAATCCTCGAGCGACTTCATGGTGTCCACGAGGTCCTGGGCGATGGGCGCGTCCTCCGCGGTCGCGCGCTGGCACTTGGTGGAAAGGACTGCCTCGTCCTTGCAGAGTTCCTTGATCATGTTGGTTCCCTCCCGGAGCCGGTGGCGCAAGGCGCCGTGTACGTCCACGTCAGTATATATGTTGGAGAAGGTCGCGCGGTGCGGGGCCGACGCGTGGGCCGTCGCGCGGGGGCCGCTGCCGGCAGCTAGGCCAAAGAGCCCTGCGTGCGGAGCGTGCGCACCACGTGGTGCGGCACCGCGTGCGTTATGCAGCTGCCTATGACGTTGCCCGCGGCGCGCTTGGCGTCGTCCGAGGCGCCGTGCGTGGCATACGCGTGCGAGAAGCGCCTGAGCATCGCGATGTCGTTTCCGCCGTCACCGTAGACGGCCACCTCGTCGTCACGAATGCCCAGGTGGTTGGCCAGCCAGGACACCGCCTCGCCCTTGTCCACGCCCGCGGCCGTAATCTCGAACATGCAGGGGTCAAACGGCGCGTTGGTCGCCACGTCCGTGTGGGCGTTCAGGAAGTCGTGGATCTGGTCCGCGCGTCCCATGCCGGCTATGTGCGCGTTTATCTTTACCACGCGCAGCGCCGCGATCTGGGCGGGCGTGCAGTTGTACACGTGCTCCGGCCCGCCGGTCATGCTCATGCCGCGCGTGACCACACGCCGCCACAGCGCCATGTGCGAGTATGCGGCGCGGTGCGCCTCCTCGCTCTGCAGGTGGTACGTGTGCTCCGTGGTGATGAACTCGAGCGGCTCCGTGGAGAACCTGGTGACCAGCTCCTCAACAAACGCCTGGTCAAGCGGGTGGCTGCGGAGCAGCGTTCCGTCCTCCCCCAGGACCATGGAGCCGTTGCCGCAGACCACGCACACGTTTTTTTGGAACCCCAGCTGACGGGGGTCGCGCACGGTGCGTCCCGTGGCGAGCGAGAAGTGCATGCCCGCCTTGCGCACGCGGGCTATGGAGCGCAGGATGGTGCGGTCCGTGAGGTGCAACCCGTTGAGCAGGGTTCCGTCGAGGTCTGCGGCAAAGAGCTTGATCATGTGGCTGAGGCTCCCTCCCCGGGATGGCGTGGGCACGGTCGGGCACGTACGACCGTGGACGCGTGCGACTATCATGTTTGACGGGCGGCAGTGTACCACCTGCGGCGCAGGTAGCGGGCAGGCTTGTGCAAGCCCGAGGTAAAGCCACACGCAAGATTCGCGGGAGCGGGCGGCGGAGCGGCGGCAGCGGCGCGCCGGTCGAAAGCCACGCGCAAGTTTGGAGGCCCATGTTCAACATCGTGCTCTACGCGCCGGAGATCCCGGCAAACACCGGCAACATCGGCCGCACGTGCGTGCTCACGGGTTCGCGCCTGCACCTGGTGGAACCCATCGGCTTCAGCCTGGACAGCCGCATGCTGCTGCGCGCGGGGCTGGGCTACTGGCCCAACCTGGACGTGCAGACATACGCAAGCTGGGAGGACTTCCTGGCGCGCAACGGCCTCGCCCTCCCCGCAAACGCGGACCGGCTGCACCTGCTGACCAAGAAGGCGCGCCGCACCTACGTGGAGGCCACGTACCGCGACGGCGACTACCTGGTGTTTGGGAGCGAGAGCACGGGCATACCGGAGGCTCTGCTGGCGAGCCTCCCCGCGCGCTGCGAGCGCATCCCCATGCTGCCGGACGCGGCCTCGCTCAGGAACCGGGACGCCTGGGCAGCGCACGAGCGTGCGTTGGGCGACGCGGCCGCAAGCTCCGCGGGCCGGGGCCACAACGGGGCCGGGACCAAGGCCGACGCCGCGGGCGAGGGGGCACGCACTTCTCCCCCGGCGAGCGCGCCGGAAGGCGCCGCGTCACCGCTGGCGGCGCAAGACATCTGCGGGAACTTTGTGGACCCGGACGGCTGGCGCATCAGCGCACTCAACCTTTCAAACTCCGTGGCCATCGTGCTGTACGAGGCGCTGCGTCAGACGGGCTTTTGCGGAATGGGAGCGGACGCGGGCGGTCGCGGGCGCGCGTGATGGGTAGACTAGTGGTGTCCGTGCGAAGCGCCGGAGACTAGGAGAACCTCATGTCATACGACATTAACGATTTTGATGATACCAACGCGATGGGCGCGGGGGCGGACGCCTCGGGTGCCGCGCCCCAGGCAAGGCGGGGCTATCAGCCCACGGACGAGAAGGACTTTGGTCCGGAGGCGATGCACGTCCTGCATCGCGCGGGAAGCGAGCTTTCCTACCTGCTTGACCACGACTACCCGCGCGAGACCGCGGTGGAGTTTGTGGGCAACCGCTACCAGTTCACGTCCAGGCAGCGCATGTTCTTGAGCCGCGGCATCTGCGGCAACCGCCGCCGCACCACGCGCGCCAACACGCACCTGCAGGCCTCCGAGCTGCGCGGGCGCGAGGTGTGCATCGACGGCTTCAACGTGATCGTGCCGCTTGAGGTGGCGCTGGTGCACGGGCCGCTCATCCACGCGCAGGACGGCGCCATCCGCGACCTGGCGGGAATATCCGGCACGTACCGCGCCGTGCACCAGACCATGCAGGCCATCGACCTGGTACTGGACGTGCTTTCAGACGCGGGCGCGCGCTCGG
The DNA here is from genome assembly GCA_003862195.1 of Coriobacteriaceae bacterium. Taxonomy (GTDB): domain Bacteria; phylum Actinomycetota; class Coriobacteriia; order Coriobacteriales; family Atopobiaceae; genus Parafannyhessea. The sequence goes on from QOUO01000034.1 coordinate 3,973, forward strand.
CCACGTTCTTTTTTGACCGCCCGGTGCGCAACTCCGGCCGCCTTGCCAAGACCATAAGCGACTACGTGCGCGCGCTGAGCTCCATCCAGCCGGGCATGCCCAAGATCCAGACGGCCCTGGTGGACAACGTGGACGCGGAGCTGGCGGGCCGCGAGTTTGTGGCCACCAACGACAGCGGCGTGATCGACCGCGTGCAGAGCTGGGTGAGCCTGGACGCGGAGGCCCTGGGCCGCGTGGACGACGTGTGGATGCTGGAGGCCCTGGACCCGGAAGACGTGGACGACGCGCCCGACCCCGGCGTGGACCTTCTGGCGGCGGACGAGTCCTCCTTCGTCAACGCGGCGGGCAACACCAAGCCGGCCACGCGCGTGCCCACCATCCCCGTGAGCGTTCGCGACCCCGGCGACACGCTCTTCTCGTAAAAACGGACGCGCCACGCGGCGCGACGGCATAATCCCAGGCAGACCGAGCAAAGGAAGCAGCATGGACATCCAGAACTTCTATCGCGGCACCGAGTTCTATGCACAGGACTACCTGGGGGCGCGCCCAGCGGAGAAGGGCGTGGTCTTCCGCACGTTTGCCCCCGCGGCTGACGGCATCACCCTGCTGCTCGACGGGCGCGAGGTGCCGATGCAGCGCGTGCAGGACGGCAACTTCTGGGAGGCCCAGGTGCCAGACGCCCAGGTGGGCGACCACTACGAGTACCGCATCTGGCACGCGGGGAGCTACGTGGACCACGCGGACCCGTACGCGTTTGCATCGGAGCTGCGGCCCAACCACCGTTCCATCGTGTGCGACCTCACGTACCAGTGGGGCGACGCCGCGTGGATGGGCGCGCGCAAGGCAGACGCCAACCAGGCGGACCGCCCGATGAACATCTACGAGATGCACCTGGGATCCTGGCGCAACCGCGCCGGCGAGGCGCAGACGGACGACCCGTCGGACTGGTACAGCTACGAGGAGCTGGCCCAGCCGCTGGCAGAGTACCTAAAGGAGACGGGCTACAACTACGTGGAGTTCATGCCCCTGTGCGAGTACCCGTTTGACGGGTCATGGGGCTACCAGCCCACGGGGTTCTTCAGTCCCACCAGCCGCTACGGCACGCCGCAGCAGCTCATGCACCTGGTTGACACGCTGCACCAGGCCGGCATCGGCGTGATACTGGACGTGGTGCCCGTGCACTTTGCCACGGACCCGTGGGGCCTTGCCAACTACGACGGCACGCCGCTCTTTGAGTACCCCAACGAGGCCGTGGGCGTGAGCGAGTGGGGCAGCCACAACTTCATGTACAGCCGCGGCGAGTCCTGCAGCTTCATGCAAAGTTCCGTCAACTTCTGGCTGGGCTGCTACCACTTTGACGCCGTGCGCATGGACGCCATCAGCCGCATCATCTACTGGCAGGGCGACGAGTCGCGCGGCATCAACAACGAGAACGTGCAGTTCATACGCCGCCTCAACTTCGGCGTCAAGTCGCTCAACCCCGGCACCTTCACGGTGGCGGAGGACTCCACGGACTTTGACGGCACCACGCGCGCCGTGGAGCAGGGCGGCCTGGGCTTTGACTACAAGTGGGACATGGGCTGGATGCACGACACGCTCTCGTACTTCCAGACCGACCCGTACTTCCGCAGCGGCAACTACCACAAGCTCAGCTTTAGCATGATGTACTTCCACAACGAGCGCTACCTGCTGCCGCTGAGCCACGACGAGGTGGTCCACGGCAAGGCGACCATTGCCCAGAAGATGTGGGGCGACCACGACAAGAAGTTCCCCCAGGCGCGCTCGCTCTATATGTACATGATGGTCCACCCCGGCAAGAAGCTGAACTTCATGGGCAGCGAGGTGGCGCAGCTCCGCGAGTGGGACGAGAAACGCGAGCAGGACTGGTTCATGCGCAAGTTCCCGCAGCACGACGCGTTCTACCACTACTGCCGCGACCTGAACCACCTGTACCTTGAGCACCCCGCCCTGTGGCAGGAGGACTACGAGGAGCACGGCTTTGAGTGGCTGGACGTTGCCTCCACGGAGCGCTGCAGCTACGCGATAGAGCGCAGGTCCGCGGCGGACGGCACGGGTTCTGGTGCGGCGGCCGGCAGTGGCGCGGGTTCTGGTGACACCGCCGCGGGCGAGCGCATCGTCTGCGTGCTGAACCTTTCCGGTGCCACGCAGGAGGACTACGAGGTCACGGTGCCCGCCGCGACCAAGGCGGAGGTCCTTCTCGACAGTGACTGGGAAGAGTACTCCGGCACGACGCCCAAGGGGGACGAGAAGATCGAGCTCGACCCCGCGACGCACGTCCTCACCTGCACGCTTCCGCCGTTCGCGAGCGTGCTGCTGCGGGTGGAGTAGCGCCGCCGGCGCGCGGGCGCATCGCAGTGCGAGATGACGAGGGTCCCGAACCAGGCGAACTGGTCCGGGACCTTTTGGTTTGGGGGATGGCGCACCCGACGCTAGTCGTTTTTTGCCAGCCAGTCGCGCATCATGCGCAGGTAGCGAGGGGTGTCGTCCGCGTAGCACATGTGGCGGCAGCCCTCGAACAGCTCCCAGCGCGCGCCGGGGATGCCGTCGTACATAGTCTTCGCAATCAGCGGCGTGCAGAGGTCGTCCGTGCCGTCCACCACGAGCGTGGGCACGTGAATCTGGTCCAGGCGGTCGGTGTAGTCCCAATCCTTTAGCGTGCCTTGCGGCATGAGCTCGTTGGGGCCCCACGCCACGAGGTAGGACTCCGTGCCGGAACGCTTGGGCCGGCGCAGGCACTCGGGTGCGTCCGGTCCGTAGTGCAGGTCCGCGCAATGCAACTCCATGTAGTGGTCGATGGCGTGCTGGTACGCCTCGCCCGTGAAGTCGCCCGAGGCCTCCGCGTCCATAAGGGCCAGGTACTCGTCCTCGGGAAGCATGCGCGCCATACGGTGCTGCTCCCGGCCCCAAAGCTGTGAGGACGGCAGCGTGCTACTGAGCGTAGCGGAAAGCACGCCCTTGGGCTGGCGGTCCACCAGGTAGGTGATCTCGAGCATGCCGCCCCACGACTGGCCCAGCAGATGGTAGCGCGAAAGTCCCAGGTAGTCCACCAGCGCCGCAAGCTCCCTCACCCACGTGTCCGCGCGCCAGAGCTCCGGATGCCCCTCCACGTAGGAGTTGCCACAGCCCAGCTGGTCGTAGCTGATCACGGCGCGGCCGTCGGTCGTCAGCGGGTCAAGAAGCTCCATGTAGTTGTGCGTGGAGCCGGGGCCGCCGTGCAGGCAGAGGAGCGGCGCCTTGCCGTTGGCCAGGCCCTTCTGTATGTTGCCGGCTATGCGGTAGTACGTGCAATACTCGCCAAAGGGCATGTAGCCCTCGGTCACGGGGACGCCGGACGCGCCCTGCTGCTCGGTGTTGCTCATGCGACTCCCATCCGCGGCCCCGGCGGGCCGCGCTCGCTTTTCTCGACGTTTATTGTATGCACACGGGATGGGGACGTGCCGTGCGGGCGCGGCGCGGCGAGCAATCTTGCCCTATCCTGTACCAAAGACCTAAGGAGGGACACGTTGGAAGATCAGATACTGCTCATCAACGACATGTGCGGCTACGGCAAGGTGGCGCTCGCCGCCATGCTGCCCGTGCTCACCCACATGGGGTACCGCATCCACAACCTGCCGACCGCGCTTGTATCGGACACGCTCAACTATCCAAAGTTCTACATCCACGACTGCACAGAGTACGTGCGCAACACGCTCCCGATCTGGGACGAGCTTGGCTTTAGCTTTGACGCGATATCGACCGGCTTCATCCAGAGCGAGGAGGAGTCGCGCATCATCGCGGACTTCTGCGAGCGCCACGCCGCCAAGGGCACGCGCATCTTCGTGGACCCCATCATGGCCGACCACGGCCGCCTGTACGCGGGCATCCCGCAGACCACGGTCAAGCTCATGAGGAGGCTCGTCTCGCTCGCGGACTGCACCGTGCCCAACTACACGGAGGCCTGCCTGCTCACGGACACGCCCATCGACCTCGAGCGCGGCATGTCGCAGAGCGACGCCGTGGGGCTGGTCGACGGCGTACGCGACCTGGGCGCCAAGTCCGTGGTGATCACGAGCGCGCTCGTGGAGGGCCGCCCCATGGTGATTGGCTACGACCACCGCAACAAGAAGTACTTCTCGCTCCCCATCAAGATGGTGCCGGTGTACTTCCCGGGCACGGGCGACATATTCTCGTCCGTGCTGATCGGCCACGTGATGCGCGACATGCCGTTGGACGAGGCCACGTCGCGCGCCATGGAGGCCGTGCGCAAGCTGATCGTGCGCAACCAGTACCAGGACGACAAGTCGCGCGGCATCCCCATCGAGACCTGCCTGGACGCGCTGGACTAGCGCAACCTTGCACTTGTCTGCCGCCGACGGACGCGCCGCCGCAACGCGATGCGACGCCGCACCATGCAATACATCGCCCAAATCATGCGGGCGAGAAGAGCGATAGGAAACGACCCCGAAGCCTCTCGTGAGGTTCCGGGGTCGTTCGTTCGCTTGGCAGGGGACTCAAGCTAGGAAGTCACGTACTTCTCCCCTACTCGCGGTTGCGCTTGCGCATCGCGACGGCGATCACGACGATGGCGACGCCCGCGACGGCGATGGCGATGGGCACCATCATGTTGTTGGTGTCGCCCGTGGAGACGACCTTGCCGGGCTTGCCGGTGGTGGTGGCAGGCGCGGACTTCTTGGTCGGGGCGTTGGTGGTCGTGGTGGGCTTGGCGGCCGCAGCCTTCACGGTGATGGTCGCAGGGTCGGAGGTGACGCTCTGGCCGTTGACGGTGTTGGTCACGGTGCAGGTGTAGGTGTAGGTGCCGACCTTGGAGGTGTCGACGGAGTGGGTCGAGCCCTCATTGGTGTCAGTGGTGGCACGTGCGGCCTTGAGGGTCGCGCCGGCGGTGGCAACGGCCTTGTTGGAGGTGTCGCCGGTGAACTTGACGTCCCACTTGTAGGAGAGCTTGGAGTCGGAACCCTTGACCTGGTCGGGGATGGAGGCGGTCACCTGGAGGTCAGCGGCCTTGTCACCCTGCGTGTACGTGGCACTCTGGGGCTGGCCGGTAATTTCTGGCTTGAAAAGCAGAGTGGCATAAGCAACCGGGGTCTTGAGGTCGCCGGTCGTGGCGTCGTAGTCGCTCGGGACGAACTCGCCGGACTGGTCGCCCTTGAGGTAGGCGCGCATCTCGTCGAGGAGGGCCTTGCACTTGTTGTAGGTCTCCTTGCTTGCCTGCTCGAAGAGCGTGTTCGCGAGGTCGGTGCGGGCCTGGCCGACAGCCGTCTTCTGCATGACGGAGTCGACGGTGGTCTGCTGGGCGATGAGCTGCTTCTGCAGGGCGTCCAGGTAGGCACGGGTGTTCTTGGCGAGCTTGGCGCGGTTGTTGTAGGCGAGGGTGTTGATGTCCATCAGCACGTAGTCGAGCGAGCCGTTGTCCGTGGAGGAATCCATAGCAGCGTCAACGGAGTCCTTGGACTCAGACGCACCGGTGTGGGTCTCGTCCCACTTGTCGATCTCGGGGTAGATGGTGGTGTCGACCTTGGTCAGCAGCGCGGAGTAGCTCGGGACGGCGACGCTGAACTCGTCACGGGAGAGCGCCTCCCACTGGATGGTCGCGATGTCGGAGGTCATTGCGTTCCTGATCTGGAACATGTGCGTCTCGACAGTGCGGTTGTTGCCGATGGCGTACAGCTGGGAGTTCGTATTTGCGTTGAGGCTGCTCGTCTGCTCGCCACGCGCCGCGTAGGAACGAAGCGCCTGGAAGAGGCTCACCTTGCCGGCAGGCTGGAAGAGGAGCTCGGGGTCGGTGAGGGAGGTCACGCCCTGCCATCCCTTGGCGGCGGTGAAGTCCGTGGTGTATGTGCCGTCCGCGAGCGGGCTGCCGAAGTAGGCGTGACCTTGCGCGTAACGGGTCATCTGTGCGATGCCGTCATCGGCGCCATAGGAGGATGCGACGTCGAAGTTGCCATCGTCGAAGTACTTGTCGGTGCCAGCCTCCTTAGCGACGTCCACCATCTTTTCGGAGTGCAGGCACACGAGAGGATCTTCGAGGTTCACGTCGAACTTCAGGCTGCTCATGTTGGGGTTGACGGAGACCATGTCGGTCGTGTAGACGTCGCCGATCTTGGCGGCGCTCAGGTTGACTGCGCACCACTGGTGACCGGACAGTTGCATGAAGACCCAGGTCTCCGCGGAGTCCGCGATGATGATCTGGTTCATGTCGTAGTTGCCCTTCTCGTCAACTATCTGACCGAGAAGCTTGACGCCGTCACGGGCGGTGGTGGCGCAGCCCAGCACGATGTCGGGGATGGTGTACTCGCCGAGGCCGGAGGGGTTGTCCTGATCCTCGCTGCCGGCGGGGTCGACGGCGGCGATCTTGTCGTTGTAGTTGGTGGTCAGGGTGGCGGAGACGCTCACGCCCGCGGAGTTTGTGCCCGCCTCGGAGTACGCATCAGTGTAGCCGTCCCAGCCGGAGGGAAGGTCGCGCACATAGGTGTGACGGAGCGTCGTGCCGTTGTACGTCCACGTAAAGTTGGACTCGTCCGAATGGAACGTGGGATTGGTCTGCGGCTCCTGGATGCCGAACGCCTTGGGATGGCGACTGGCGTAGTCCTCGGAACGTCCGACGTAGGTGTCGCCCGTGTCGGTCACGCCCTTGCCCATGTAGATCTGCGTGCACGCGAGCGCGCCCGTCGGCAGCGCCATCACGATGGCGGCGGTCACGGTGAGCGCCTGGCCGAAGCGCTTGAAGCGGCCGAGCGCACCCCTGGTTTGGGTCCTTCTCATATGCCCCCCTTGTCCTGTGGCGCCAGTAGACAGAAACCTGGCACCAAACCACATGTCTGCACGCATCATCACATGGAAGTGCAGAATTTGTAAAGGTGCCTAACGTTGGCCGAAAAGATTCTGACGGCAAACGGAAACGTAAACCGTAACATGAAAAGTTGTAATGGCAGGCATGAGAGAAGGACCCGCCGCACGAGCTGCGACGGGTCCTTTCAGGTGCCTGTATGCAGGTGTTCTTCTCGTCCGCGTCTTACTGGGGACGGTCGACCCCACGTTGACGGAGCCGGCGGATGGTGCAAACGGCGCGGAGGACGAGAAGTGCGGCGTCGCCGCTAGTCGCGCGTGAGCTTGCGGTGCAGGCGGTGCGGCTTGGAGAGGTCAGGGCCGAGGCGCTTGACGCGGTCCTTCTGGTAGTCCTCGAAGTTGCCCTCGAACCAGTGCCACGCGCCGGGGTCGTCGTCCGTGCCCTCCCACGCGAGGATGTGCGTGCAGATGCGGTCCATGAACCAGCGGTCGTGGCTCGTGATCACGCAGCAGCCCGGAAACTCCAGAAGCGCCTCCTCCAGGCTCTCCAGGGTCTCGGTGTCCAGGTCGTTCGTCGGCTCGTCCAGAAGCACCAGGTTCCCGCCCTGGCGCAGGGTCAGGGCCAGGTTCAGCCTGTTCCTCTCGCCGCCAGAGAGCACGCCGGCGCGCTTCTGCTGGTCGGTGCCCTTGAAGCCAAACGCGCTCACGTACGCGCGGCTCGGGATCTCCTGCTTGCCGACGGTGATGTAGTCGTTGCCGCCGCTCACGACCTCCCACACCGTCTTCTGTGGGTCGAGTCCCTCGCGGTTCTGGTCCACGTAGGAAAGCTTCACCGTCTCGCCCAGCTCGAGCGTACCGGAGGTGACGGGCTCCTGTCCCACGATCATCTTGAACAGGGTCGACTTGCCCACGCCGTTCGGGCCGATGACGCCCACGATGCCGTTGCGCGGCAGGCTGAAGCTCAGGTCGTCCATCAGCACGCGGTCGCCAAACGCCTTGTGCAGGTGGTTCGCCTCGAGCACCTTGTTGCCCAGGCGCGGGCCCACGGGAAGGTGGATGTCGGTGTAGTCGACCTTCTCGGCCCGTGCCGCCGCAGCCTCCATCTCCTCGTACGCCGCGAGGCGGGCCTTGCTCTTGGCCTGGCGGGCCTTCTGCGAGCTGCGGACCCACGCCAGCTCGTCGCGCATCTTGCGGGCGCGCTTGGCGTTCTGCTTGGACTCCATCTCCATGCGCGCGGACTTGGTCTCCAGATAGGTGGAATAGTTGCCCTTGTAGGGGTAGAGCGTGCCGCGGTCGACCTCGCAGATCCACTCGGCCACGTTGTCCAGGAAGTAGCGGTCGTGCGTGACGGCGAGCACCGCACCCTGATAGTTCTTGAGGAACTGCTCCAGCCACAGCACGGACTCCGCGTCCAGGTGGTTGGTGGGCTCGTCCAGGAGCAGGAGGTCGGGCGCCTCAAGCAGGAGCTTGCACAGCGCGACGCGACGCCTTTCTCCCCCGGAGAGGTGCGTGACGGGCTCGTCGCCATCGGGGCACTGCAGCGCGTCCATCGCCTGCGAGAGCTGGCTGTCGATGTCCCAGCCGTTGGCGGCGTCGATCTCGTTCTGGAGCTCGCCCATCTCGGCCATCAGCGCGTCGAAGTCCGCGTTGGGGTCGCCCATCTCCTCGCCGATCTGGTTGAAGCGGTTGACCTTGGCGATGATGTCGCCAAACGCCATCTCGATGTTCTGCTTGACGGTCTTGGTCTCGTCCAGCGGCGGCTCCTGCAGGAGGATCCCCACGGAGTAGCCGGGCGAGAGGCGCGCCTCGCCGTTGCTGATGTCCTCGATCCCGGCCATGATCTTGAGCAGGGTCGACTTGCCCATGCCGTTGGGGCCCACGACGCCGATCTTGGCGCCGGGGAAGAAGCCCATGGTCACGTCGTCCAGGATGACCTTGCCGTCGTACGCCTTGCGGACCTTCTCCATCTGGTAGATGAACTCTGCCATCTGTCTTGCTCCTTTGCTCGGGCGGACGGGGTGCGGGTGCCACGGCCGCCACGGACCTTTAGGTTGTCTGCCTGTTGGCTGCCTGTTGGGTTGTTGCCTGCCGGACAGTATCCCATACGGCGCGCGCAAGACCAGCCGCCGCAGCGCGAACACGCCCAGCGACCATTGATTCTCCCGGGTTTGGGCGCGGTGCGGCGCGCGGGGGCGGGTCGTGACGAGGGTCGGGGCGCCGGGCCAGACGGGGCGCGCGTCACGGCACGGTTCCCATGCGTGACGCGTGGATACCGTGAAAACACGACGCAAGGATTCCGTTTCCCATGCGTTCGGGCCGACGGTTCCCTTGCGTGGCGCATGGCAACCGGCCCCAGACCAGCCCTTTTCGGCCCGAACGCAAGGATTCCGCCCTTGCAAACGCATGGCTAACGGAATCCTTGCATGCCAAAATGTCGGTTCCCATGCGTGGCGCATGGGAACCGACAGACGGTCAAACACACAAACCTGTTCCCGTGCGTCGCCTGCCGGTCGGGACCCTGGCGTCAGACGGTTCCCGCATTTGACGCAGGCCCGCGCACCGCGGTTTGCGAGGAAACCGTCAAACAGACAAGCGAGGATTCCGTTATCCTCGCGTCGCCCGCCCGGCCGGGCGGCCCAACGGGACGATCCGGCCCCAGATGTCCCGCGGTATCCTCGCGCCACGCGAGGATACCGCCAGCATCGCCAACAATCGTCAAACCATTAAGCGAGGATAACGGTTTCCTCGCTTACCAAAGCGACGGTTTCCTCGCATCCAGACGCCGGGGCGCTGCTCCCACTACATCGCGGAGACGATCGCGTACAGCACCGCAATCACAACAAGCACCACGATCAGCACCACAGCCACGCGCATGAGGTAGCCCTTGGTGCCGTAGCGGCGCATGTTGTCCTCCACGCCGTTGGTGTTGGCCATGTTGTTAGCCACCTTGCCAAGGCCCTCGGCCACGGACTCCGGCTCCTCGTCGTCCACCATGGGCGCGTAGCCCTCGCGCGGGTTGCCCGTGAAGATGCGACCGCCGGCCGTGACCACGTACTCCGTGCCGTCGTCGTCCTGCCGGGTGACCTCGCCCATCAGACGCTTCCCCTGCCACACAAAGCTCCTGCCACCAGGCATGCCAGCCGCCTTTCCCGTGTACGCCCGCGGCGACGCACGCCGCGTCGCCCTCGCGCCCTTGCTCGTTGCTCGTTTCATGGGAATGCTAGCAGCAATCGCCCGCCTCCGCGCGCGGGACGCGGCCGGGCGGACACCCGTGCGCGCGGGCGTGTACCATCGTGTGGTGCACAAACGAAAGCGAAAGGTGGGGCCGGCATGAAGAGCATCCTGGTAATGGCGACGGGCGGGACGATCGCGTCTCTCCCCCAGGCGGACGGGCTCGCGCCGGCGCTCACGGGCGAGGAGCTCGTGGCGCGCGTGCCGCTCATCGACCAGCTGTGCCACATCGACGTGGTGCAGCCCATGAACATCGACAGCACCAACATGCGCCCGCGCGACTGGCTGCGCATCGCGGACGGCATCGCCAGCCGCTACGACGACTACGACGGCTTCGTGGTGCTGCACGGGACGGACACGATGGCGTACACGGCCGCGGCCCTCAGCTACCTGCTGCAGGGCGGCAGCAAGCCCATCGTGCTCACGGGCTCGCAGCAGCCCATGGCGGCGCCGTTCACGGACGCCAAGCTCAACCTGTACCAGAGCCTGCTCTTTGCGACGGACGACTCCGCCCGCGGCGTGAGCGTGGTGTTCAACGGCAAGGCGATCGCCGGCACGCGCGCCCACAAGCAGCGCACGCTGAGCTTCAACGCCTTCGTGAGCATGAACTTTCCCACGCTCGCCTACATCCGCGGCGGCCGCGTGCTGTGGAGCGGCGGCCGCGGTCCCGCTCCGGACGCCTCCGCGGGCGAGAAGGACGAGCCCCTGCGCCGCTACACCGCCCTGGACGACCGCGTCATCGTGCTGAGGCTGACCCCCGAGCTGAGGCCGTCGATCTTCTCGCTCATAAAGGACGAGTACGACGCCGTCATCCTGGAGACGTTTGGCATCGGCGGCATCCCGGACTACGATGGCGGCGCGTTCCAGCGCGCGATTTTTGGCTGGGTTGACTCCGGGCGCACGCTGGTGCTGACCACGCAGGTGCCCGAGGAGGGGCTTGACCTGGGCGTGTACGAGGTGGGGCGCGCGTACTCCGAGCACCCCGGCATCCTGAAGGGTGACGACATGTCGACGGAGGCCCTGGTGGCCAAGACCATGTGGGTGCTGGGCCAGACGCGCGACGCCCCCGAGGTCAGGCACCTGTTCTACCGGCCCGTCAACATGGACCGCACGCCGCAGTAGCCACCGCGGCCGGCACCGCCCCCGCATGTATATAGTTCATGACCAGCCGCCGATTCGTGCTTCCACGCTGGGAATTTGTGACATCATGTGAGAACGCAACACACAAATGAGCAGCAATCCGTGCTCATTTAACCCGAAGGAGCTGAACATGCCCGATGCCATCCGCAAGGTCAACATCATCGGCCACCTGCATCCCGACACAGACAGCATCTGCTCTGCCATCGCGTATGCGTACCTCAAGAACCAGATAAGCGACATCGAGTACGAGCCCCGCCGCGCCGGCGCCATCAACCGCGAGACGGCCTTCGCGCTCAAGTCGTTTGGCTTCGAGGAGCCCGAGCTCATCACGAGCGTCGCCCCGCAGATCAAGGACACGCAGATCTCGCGCCAGAAGAGCATCGACGCGGACACCTCGCTCTTCTCCGCATGGAACCTCATGCGCGACCTCAAGACCAGCACGCTGTGCGTCACGGACGAGAAGGACGACCTCCTGGGCCTGATCGCCGTCAAGGACGTCGCGAGCGCCAACATGGACATCTTCGACACCGCGATGCTCTCCAACGCCAAGACGCTGTACTCAAACGTGCTCGACACGCTCAAGGGCACCATGGTGCTGGGCGACCCCGCGGACCGCATCACGCAGGGCAACATCCGCATCGGCACCACGCCCGAGATGATGGAGGGCAACATCGAGAAGGGCGACATCGTCCTGGTGACCAACCGCTACGAGACGCAGCGCTACGCCGTGGAGGCGGGTGCGAGCTGCCTGGTGGTCTGCAACGGCGCCGGCGTGAGCGAGGTCGTGCTGGGCGCGGCCAAGGCCAACGGCTGCACCGTCCTCACCACCCCGTACGACACGTACTCCGCCGCACGCCTCATCCCCATGGCCACGCCGGTCTCCGCCGAGATGCTCCCGGAGGAGAAGGTCCTGCGCTTCTCCGTCAACACCGCCGTGGACGACGCCCTCAAGGTGATGGCCAACTCGCAGCACCGCTTCTTCCCCGTGATGGACGAGGACGGCCACTACATTGGCGTCGTGAGCTCGCCCAACATGATCAACGTCAACAAGAAGCACGTCATCCTGGTTGACCACAACGAGCGCAGCCAGGCCGTGAGCGGCCTCGAGCGCGCCGAGATCATGGAGATCATCGACCACCACCGCATCGGCACGATCGAGACGAGCTCCCCCGCGTACTTCCGCAACGAGCCCGTGGGCTGCACCAACACGATCCTCTTCAGCATGTTCCAGGAGAAGGGCGTCGAGATCCCCAAGAACATCGCGGGCATCATGCTTTCCGCCATCCTGTCCGACACGCTGGCGTTCCGCTCCCCCACCTGCACGGAGCGCGACAAGTTTGCCGGCCAGCAGCTGGCGCAGATCGCGGGCGTGGACATCGACACGTACGCCGACGCCATGTTCGACGCCGGCGCCGACCTCACGGGCCGCACCGCCGAGGAGGTCTTCAACTCCGACTTCAAGGTCTTCTCGCGCGGGCACGCACGCTTTGGCGTGGGCCAGGGCAGCTTCATGACCGAGGCCAGCCGCAAGGCCGCCGAGGCGCTGGTGGGCCCGTACCTCAAGGAGGGCGCCGCCGCCAACGACATCCCGATGGTCTTCTACATGTTCACGGACGTGAAGTCCCAGACCACCGAGCTGCTGTACTGGGGCGCCAACACCGACCAGATCGTGTCGCGCACGTTTGACGTGACGCCGGTCGACGGCATCGCCACGCTGCCGGGCGTCGTCAGCCGCAAGAAGCAGGTCATCCCGCCCCTCATGACCACGCTCCAGGACATGGACGAGGACGAGGAGTAGCAGCTAGCAGCCGCGTCCGCCCCACGGCGACGCTTCAGGGCGAGAAGAACGACCTTCTCATCAGCACCATCAGGCCGGCCGGTCCGCGTGACCGACCGGCCTTTTGCGTGCGCGGCGTCCGGCGTTGCGGGCGCCCGCCTCCAGCCGCCCGGCGCCGCGGCATTCGTGTCCGCCCCGCGCGATAGACTTGTGCAAGGCAACGCACAAGGAGGTCCCATGGCAGAGCAGAGCGATTGCGAGAACGCAAGCCAGCAGGAGGCATCGGCGGCAGCGCAGCCGCCGCGCGGGCAGTCGAGCTTCTTCGCGCTCATATCGCGCATGAAGTACATCGAGCGCTGGGCGCTCATGCGCAGCACCCACCCGGAGAACCTCTCGGAGCACTCGCTCGAGGTCGCCGTGATCGCGCACGCGCTCGCGACCATCGCCAACGTGCGCTACGGGCGCTCGCTCGACGCGGGCAAGGCCGCGCTCGTGGGGCTCTTCCACGACACGTCGGAGATCATCACCGGCGACATGCCCACACCCGTCAAGTACGCCAACGGCCAGATCCTGGGCGCGTACAAGAACGTGGAGGCCCACGCGGAGCGCACGCTCCTGAGCGAGCTGCCTGCGGACCTCGCCCCCACCTACCGGCGCATCTTCTTCCCACAGGACGAGCACGGCGCCGTGAGCGAGGACGAGGCGTACCTGCGCGCGCTCGTGAAGGCCGCTGACAAGATCTCCGCGCTCATCAAGTGCGTGGACGAGGCGCACGCCGGCAACGCGGAGTTCACGCGCGCCCGCGACGCCACGCAGCAGCGAATCGACGCCATGGCCGAGGAGTACCCGGAGGTGCGGGACTTTGTGGAGGAGTTCCTCCCGCCCTATGGCCAGACGCTCGACCAGCTGCTCTAGCAGGCCTCGGCCGGTACGGGCGGCTCCGTGGGCGGCACGGGCGACGGCAGCCCATCTGCCATTCCCGGAATGTCAGTTCCATGTAGCGGTTTTAGCACAGTTCCGTATACATTTGTATGTTTTTGGACAAAACGGCGCCCGTAGGTTTCAATTTGAATCGGTTTCAAAAACAAGGTGTCCCCCACCACGCCATAAGGTTAAAATTCTTCAGACGTGATGCAGGGAGGGGCGCATCTGTACGTCTCGCTCAGATGAACGCGCGACCTGGCCCGCCTGGCAACAGGCATGCGAGGCCGCGGATTCGAGAGGTTGGTGTAATCGCATGCAGAACAAGTTGGCACACGCGGCGGAGCGCAAGGCATTCTCCGTCGTCCTCGACAAGGGAATCGACGCCGTGCGCGGCGACCATCCCGAGGAGGCTATCGAGAAGTTCCTCGACATGGGCCAGAAGATGCTCTCCGGCACCGCGCCCGATATGGCCGCGATGCTGCGCGCCGCGTTCTACCCTGGCTCCAAGTGGGAGAACATGGTCATCGACATGGCCCGCCGCATCGATCCGCACATCCTGAAGACCGCCCTTCTCGACGGCGCCTACGAGGCTGCCTTCCGCGGCCTGCGCGAGACCACGATCTCTGCCGAGAAGAACCAGTGCAACGTGCCCTGGATCATCATCTTCGACCCCACGAGCGCCTGCAACATGCACTGCGTGGGCTGCTGGGCGGCCGACTACTCCAAGTCGCTCAACCTCACGTTCGACGAGATGGACTCCCTCGTGCAGCAGGCCAACGACCTCGGCTGCCACTGGTTCTTCATGACCGGCGGCGAGCCCATGGTGCGCTGGAAGGACATCGTCAAGCTGGCCGAGAAGCA
>QOUO01000035.1 GCA_003862195.1 Coriobacteriaceae bacterium
CGTACAAGAAAGCCCGACAGCGGGGCTGCCGGGCGCATGCGCAATGGCGGAGGGAGAGGGATTCGAACCCTCGGTACGGGAACCCGCACGGCGGTTTTCAAGACCGCTGCATTCAACCACTCTGCCATCCCTCCGTGGTCAAGTGGATATATCCTAGCGCATAAGGGTTGAAAACGGTAGCGGGGACCGGCAGGGGAGGCGGCATTTGGCGGAGCAGGCAGGCCAGGCAAATCCGATCGCGCAGGCGCGGGACGCAATGCTGGACGAGAAGTACATGGCCATCGCGCTCGAGGAGGCGTCGCTGGCCGCGGCGGAGGACGAGGTTCCCATAGGCGCCGTGGTCGTGTGCGACGGCGAGGTGGTGGCCCGCGCGCACAACCGCCGCGAGCTGGACGAGGATCCCTCCGCGCATGCGGAGTTCAAGGCCATGGTGGACGCGTCGCGCCGGCTTGGCCGCTGGCGCCTGACGGGCTGCACCGTGTACGTGACGCTGGAGCCCTGCCTCATGTGCGCGGGGCTCATGGTGAACGCGCGTGTGGACCGCTGCGTCTACGGCGCTCCGGACCCCAAGGGCGGCGCGCTGGGCACGCTGTACGACGTGAGCCACGACCCCAGGCTCAACCACGAGTTCGAGGTGACCTCCGGCGTGCTGCAGGACGAGTGCGCGGCCGTGCTGCGGTCGTTCTTCCGGGCAAAGCGTGCCGCAAGGAAGCGCCCTGGGGCTGCCAGCACGTCAAAGGCCGAACGATGAGGCCTTTTTACGGCATGGGAGGTTTCGTTTTTCTCCCCAGTCGGTTATCTTTCATATGGCTTACATTTGCATAGTCTGGAAGGCGCGCCGTCTTGGGGCTGGCCCGGCGGCACGGCGGCGGGGGAGCACGTATGAGAGAGTGGTTTGACGCGGACGACGTTCGCGAGGCGCGCGAGAGAATCAGGCCGTGGGCGCGCGAGACGCCGCTCGAGCAGTCGATTTACCTTGACTACGCGGACCGCAACTACCAGTTCAAGCTCGAGAGCCAGCAGGTGGGCAAGAGCTTCAAGTTCCGCGGCGCGCTCAACACCATCTCGCAGCTGTCTGAGTACGAGCGCCGCCGTGGCGTTGGCACCGTGTCGACCGGAAACCACGGCGTGGCCGTGGCCATCGCGGCGCAGCTGCTGGGCATCCGGGACTGCTCCGTGGTGGTGCCGCTGGGCACGCCGCACGCCAAGACCGACCGCATCCGCTTCTACGGCGCCCGCTCCATGATGCTGGGCTCTGACTACGACGAGGCCCTCACGCTGGGCCTCAACTACATCGACCGCTCCGAGATGTTCTACGTTGACCCCTACGAGCACGACCCGCGCATCTATGCGGGCCAGGGTACCATCGGGCTCGAGATCATGGAGCAGAACCCCGACGTGGACACCATCGTGGTGCCCATCGGCGGCGGCGGGCTGTGCACGGGCATCGCCGTGGCGGCCAAGTCCATCAAGCCCGACGTGCGCATCATCGGCGTGCAGACGGCCGCGTGCCCCGCGATGGTCGCCTCGATCGAGGACGGCACCTGCTACAACCGCTTCCCCACGGAGGGCGATACGGTGTGCGAGGCCATCGTGGGTGGCGTGGGCGAGATCGCCTTCGAGATGCTGCCCAACCTGATTGACGACATCGTGGTGGTGAGCGAGAAGAGCATCCGCTCCGCGTTCAAGTTCATGATCGAGCGCGAGCAGCTTTCCGTCGAGGCGGGCAGCGCCATGGTCGTGGCGGCCGTGCGCGAGTTCCCGGAGCGCGTGGGCGGCAAGAACGTGGCCCTGGTCATCAGCGGCGGCAACCTGGACATCAACATCCTGACGTCCGTGCTGCAGGAGGACTTTGACGACTAGCCGCCGGTCGGCTACACCACGCGGAAGATGAAGAAGTCGAGGTAGTGGGTCTCCGGCACGCCCCACAGGATGGGGTGGTCCGGCGCCTGCTGGCGCTCCTCGACCTGCATGAGCTGCACGTTTGCCTTGTGCGCGGCCTCCGCGATGGCCTTGGCCAAAAGGTCCCGCGTCATGAAGTGGCTGCAGCTGCACGTGGCCAGGTAGCCGCCGCGGGGCAGCAGGCGCATGGCCTCGTAGTTGATCTCGCGGTAGCCGTGGGCGGCGTTGCGCACGGTGCCGCGGCTCTTGGTGAAGGCCGGCGGGTCGAGCACGATGAGGTCAAACGGGCCGCCCTCGCTCTGCATGAGCTGGCGGTCCTCGCGCAGGCGTGGCAGGTACTCGAGCACGTTTGCGCAGGTAAAGTCCATGCGCTGCGTGCCGTCTGGCGCCACGTCGAGCCCGTTGAGGCGCGCGTTTTCCCGCGCGAGGTCAATCGCCGTCTGGCTCACGTCCACGCAGCGCACAAACTGCGCCCCGGCGCGTGCGGCGCCCAGGCCAAACGGCCCCACGTGGCAGAAGCAGTCGAGCACGCGGCGGCCGCGTGCGATGTGCTGCACGGCGCGACGGTTGTACTTCTGATCCAAAAAGAAGCCGGTCTTCTGGCTGTTTTCCAGGTCGAGGTCAAAGGCGATGCCGTTCTCGTGCGCGAGCACGCGCGCGCTGTCAGGCGTGGCCAGGCTGCAGATGGCCGGGCTCACGAGCGGCCTGACCTCGGGTGCCACGGCGCCGGGCGCGGCAAAGTCGTAGTAGCCCTTCTGCAGCGGGAGGCCCTCCTTGGCGCGGGCGGGGGAGTCGTTTCGCTGGTAGATGCCGCGGATGGACTGGCCGTCCGCGGCGAGCGCGTCCACCAGCAGCGGGAAGATCACGGGCCGCAGGCGCTGCATGCCCACGGTGCCCACCTGCGCCACCAAGACGTCCTCGTAGCGGTCCACCACAAGGCCCGGGAAGCCGTCAGCCTCGCTAAAGATTACGCGGCAGCAGTTGGTGTCGGGCTCGCACCCCGGCAGCGCGAGCGAGCCCATGGTGACCTTGCGGTGCTCCCACGCCCACTGCACCTTGCGCTGCCAGAAGGCGGCGTCAAAGCGGTCGTTCGCATTCTTGCTCACCACGCGCACGCGGATCTTGCTCCTGAGCGAGATGAGCCCCGTGCCGTGGTAGGTGCCCTTCTCGTCCTTCACGTCCACCACGTCGCCGTTTGCGACCTCGCGTCCGTCCGCGGGGGCGGGCTCCACGCGCAGCACCTCGCCCTCGAACACCCACGGGTGGCCGCCACTGAGGGAACGTGCCGCCTTCTTGGTGACGATGACCTGCGGAAACGGGCGAAGCTGCCTCATGCGATGCTCCTGTGACGGTGTGATGTTTGATGATGTGGCGCGCGCGTTGCGCGGCCGGCGCGCATGTGCGGGCGAGAAGGACGCGGCGTCCGCCTCGGGCGCCGCGCCTGGGATGCTGCCTAGTAGTGGCGACCGTAGCGCCCGCCGGAGATGCCGCGGCCTCGTGCGCGCGAGCCGTTGAACAGGCTGCGCGTGGGCTTGGTGGTGCTGCGCCCGGGGTTGGGGATGATGCGCGTGGAATCGTAGTCGAAGCCGTCGAGGTCCCACGTGGGCACGAGCTTGTGCGTGAAGTACTCGATCTCGCGCAGGGGGCTGATCTCGTCCGGTGCAACAAAGGTAAACGCAAGGCCGCTGTGGCCCGCGCGTCCCGTGCGGCCGATGCGGTGCACGTAGTCCTCCGGGTCCATGGGGACGTCGAAGTTGACGACGGCGTCGATGCCGGATACGTCGATCCCGCGGCTCATGACGTCGGTCGCGACGAGGACCTGCACCTCCGCCGCGCGGAAGCGCTCGAGCGCCCGGTCGCGCTCGCGCTGGTTGCGGCCGGAGTGCATGAAGTCCGACTTGAAGCCGGCGCGCCTGAGCATCTGCGCGACCTCGTCCACGCGGGTCTTGGTGCGGCAGAACACGAGCACGCGCTCCGGGTCGTAGCGGCGCAGCAGCGCCTCGAGCAGCTGCAGCTTCTGGCCCTGCGTGACGGGACAGAGGTGCTCCTCCACCGTGTCCGCCGTCTGGCCCACGCGCGCGATCTCGACCGTGGCGGGGTCCTTGAGCATGGCGTCCACCGTGCCCTTGATGGAGGGCGGGATGGTGGCCGAGAAGAGCAGGGTCTGGCGCTCGCGGGGCAGTGCCGCGACGATGCGGCGCACGCTGGGCCAGAAGCCCATGTCGAGCATGCGGTCGGCCTCGTCGAGCACGAAGACCTTGACGTCCTTGAGGCTCAGGTGGCCGTGCTCCATGAGGTCGAGCAGGCGGCCCGGCGTTGCCACGAGCAGGTCGCAGCCATCCTCAAGCCTACGGATCTGGCGGTCGAGCTTGGTGCCGCCCATCACGACGACGGCCGTCTGGCCCGTCTTCTGGCACACGACGGAGACGACGTCCTCGATCTGCTGCGCGAGCTCGCGGGTGGGGGTCACGACGAGCGCGAACGGCCCAAAGGGATGCGCGTTGGGGTTGGGCGCGAGGTCCACGTCGCTCTTGCGGCCGCGCCTGCGGGAACGGCGGCGCTTGGAGGCGGGCTTGGTGCCGGCCTTGGGGCTGTCTGCGGCTGCGCCGCGCTCGGACTTGGCTCCCGTCGCGGGCTTGGCGCCTGCCTTTGGCTTGGATGCGCGCTGGCCCTCGGCGTCGGCGGACCTTGCGCCTGCCTTTGCCGTTCCCGTGCCCGAGGCGGCCTTCTTGTGGTGGCGGCGCCTCGTGCGGTGGAGCCCCTGGATGTTGCCCTGGGCGTCGACCCCGGCAGAGGTGGACGCGCTGCCGTCGTCGGCGGCATCCGCGAGGACGTCTGGGCCGTCGGTCTGCGGGCCATCAGGCGCGGGGGAGTTTGGGCCAGCCGACTGCGCGGGGGACGAGGGCTCGTCCTTCTCGCCCGCGGACTTGTCCTGGGCGGCAAGGCGTGCCTGCTCCTCCCGCGCCGCACGGGAGTACGGCTCGATGAGCTGCAGGATCGGCAGCGCGAAGGCAGCCGTCTTGCCCGTGCCCGTCTGCGCGGACGCGATGACGTCGCGCCCGGCGAGCACCAGCGGGATGGCCTGCTCCTGGACGGGGGTTGGTGTGGTGAAGCCCAGGGCCTCGACGCCCTGGAGGATGTGCTCGTCTAGCCCGAGCTCGGCAAATGTCTTGTTCATGCCTCCCAGTATCCACCATCTGCGGCGCTCGTGCACGCCAACTGCGGCGATGCGGCCTGCCGCACACAATATGCGCAGGTAGAGCGGCCATGGCGGCGAGGCGGGAACCAAGCGCGGGTTTGCTCCGCGAATCACGCTCCCGTGGTTGGGTAAAGTTGGTAAGGTAGAGAGGTTGAAAGCGAGTTTGATGCCGCCGCCCGCGCGCTGGCGCGGGGCGGCAGGCAGGCGGAAGGCAGCGTCCCACATGAGCGCTAGAGCAATCTGGATGAAGAGCGGCATGGTGCTTCGAATGCGCTAGCGTCACGCAAGGTAGGCCCGTTGCGTGACGGTCTATGCGAGGGCCATCGGGACGGGTGCAGGCAGGCGCAAGGCGCGCCGCACCCAGACCGCAGAGACGCGACGCCAACGCTAGGGAGAAGAGCATGCCAATCAACATTCCGGACGGGCTTCCCGCCAAGAAGATCCTGCACCAGGAGCGCATCTTCGCGCTCGAGGAGGAAGCCGCGACCGAGCAGCAGATCCGCCCGCTCGAGGTTGCGATCCTGAACCTCATGCCCACCAAGATCGAGACCGAGACCCAGATACTGAGGCTCATCTCCAAGTCCCCGCTGCAGGTCAACTGCGACTTCATGAGGGTCTCGAGCCACGAGTCCAAGAACACGCCTGAGGACCACCTGGTCAAGTTCTACCAGACGTTTGACGAGCTCAAGGGCAACAACTACGACGGCCTCATCATCACCGGCGCGCCCGTGGAGCAGATGCCGTTTGAGGAGGTCGACTACTGGGACGAGCTCTGCCGCATCATCGACTGGAGCCAGGAGCACGTGCTTTCTACCATGTACCTGTGCTGGGGCGCGCTCGCGGGGCTGTGGCACCTGTACGGCATCCCCAAGCGCCAGCTGGGCAGTAAGCTGTTTGGCGTCTTCCAGCAGCGCCTGTGCGACGAGTACAGCTTCCTCACCAACGGGTTTGACGAGGTCCACAACATGCCGCACTCGCGCCACGCCGCGATCGACACGAACGAGCTCGCCAAGCACCCGGAGCTGCACGTGCTTTCGGAAAGCTTCAAGACGGGCCCGGCGCTTCTGGCCACGCGCGACTTCCACGAGATCTATGTGACCGGACACTTTGAGTACGGCCGCGACACGCTGGCAAACGAGTTCTGGCGCGACTTCAAGAAGGGCCTGCCCATCAACGTGCCCGAGAACTACTTCCCGCACGACGACCCCGAGCAGCAGCCGCTCTTTACCTGGCGCGCCCACGCCAACCTGCTGTACCGCAACTGGCTCAACTGGGTGTACCAGATGACGCCGTACGAGCTGGAGAAGATCCCCCAGACGATCGCGAGCCTCAAGGCCTCCAACGACGGCATGGTGGACAAGTTCGAGGCATAGCACTTCTCGCCCATAGCACTTCTCGTCCGCAAGGAGGACAGCGTGACCATCGTCGACATGCTGCGCAACAACGCGGCCACGTACCCGACCGAGACGGCGCTCGTCGAGGTCAACCCCGAGGTTCGCGAGAACCGCCACGTGACGTGGCGCGAGTACGAGCTGGTGGAGAACACGGAGGACGAGCCGTTCCGCCGCGAGATGACCTGGCAGGTGTTTGACGAGCAGGCCAACCGCTTCGCCAACCTGCTGCTCTCGCGCGGGGTGCACAAGGGCGACAAGGTCGCGCTCCTGCTCTACAACTGCATCGAGTGGCTGCCGCTCTACTTTGGCATCCTCAAGAGCGGCGCCACCGTGGTGCCCCTCAACTTCCGCTACGCGCCGGACGAGATCGAGTACTGCATAAAGAAGGCCGACGCCGACATCCTGGTCTTCGGCCCGGAGTTCATCGGCCGCGTGGAGCAGATCGCGCCCAGGATCCAGCGCGGGCGCCTGCTGTTCTACGTGGGCGACGACTGCCCCACCTGGGCGGAGAGCTACCGCGAGCTGGCGCAGCTCTGCTCCAGCGCGGACCCGATGATCCCGCTTTCCGAGGACGAGGACGCGGCCATCTACTACAGCTCCGGCACCACGGGCTTCCCCAAGGCGATCCTGCATCACCACCGCAGCCTCACGCAGGCAGCGGAGATGGAGGCCGTGCACCACAAGACCACGCACGACGACGCGTTCCTCTGCATCCCGCCGCTGTATCACACCGGCGCCATGATGCACTGGCTGGGCTCGCTCAGCGTGGGCGGGCGCGGCGTGCTGCTGCGCGGCGTGAGCCCCAAGACCATCCTGGGCACCGTCTCCAAGGAGCGCTGCACCATCGTCTGGCTGCTCGTTCCCTGGGCGCAGGACATCCTGCTCGCCATCGAGGAGGGCACCGTCACCCTGAGCGACTACCACCTCGACCAGTGGCGGCTCATGCACATTGGCGCGCAGCCCGTGCCCAAGAGCCTCATCCGCCGCTGGAAGCAGGTCTTCCCCAACCACCAGTACGACACCAACTACGGGCTTTCGGAATCCACGGGGCCCGGCTGCGTGCACCTGGGGCTGGACAACATCGACCACGTGGGCGCCATCGGCGTGCCCGGCTACCGCTGGCAGTGCAAGATCGTGGACGAGAAGAACGAGCCCGTGGAGCAGGGGGCCGTGGGCGAGCTGTGCGTCAAGGGCCCGGGCCTGATGGAGTGCTACTACAAGGACCCCGCCGCCACGGCGGAGGCGCTGCAGGGCGGCTGGCTGCACACCGGCGACATGGCGCGCCAGGACGAGGACGGCTTCTACTGGCTGGTCGACCGCAAGAAGGACGTCATCATCACCGGCGGCGAGAACCTGTACCCCGTGCAGATAGAGGACTTCATGAGCGGCTGCGAGGCCATCCAGGACGTGGCCGTGATCGGCCTGCCCGACGAGCGCCTGGGCGAGATCGCGGCGGCCGTGGTGCAGCTCAAGCCCGAGTACGTGGGCAAGGTGCAGGAATCCGACATAGACGAGTTCTGCCTGGGCCTGCCGCGCTACAAGCGCCCGCGCCGCATCATCTTTGCGGACGTCCCGCGCAACCCCACGGGCAAGATCGAGAAGCCGCTGCTGCGCAAGCGCTACGGGGCAACGGAGCTCGTCGCGAGGGAGAACCAGGCGTAACGGGCCGCGGGGCTGCTCCAACTTGGCGGAATGATTAGCGTTTGCTGGCCAACATGGTCCGAATCGTGTGTTCCGAAAACGTTTCCAGGACGTTCACACAAAATATCGCCGCATTCTATAAAATGAGCACAGTCGTAATGCGACGTAGGCCCGGGGCCGTTGCGCCCCCGGCCAGACAAGACGAAGGAGAGAACATGTCCGAAGCCCCCGAGACAAAAGCTCCACAGGTCGACGCGCCCGTGTACGATGACGGACCCGCAATCGTCGTTCACAGCGACGACGAGATCGACGCGAAGCTCGCACAGATGCGCGAGGCCCAGAAGAAGTACGCGACCTACACCCAGGAGCAGGTCGACAAGATCTTCAAGGCCGCTGCCCTTGCCGCGAACAAGGCCCGTATCCCCCTGGCGCAGCTTGCCTACGACGAGACCGGCTACGGCGTCGTCGAGGACAAGGTCATCAAGAACCACTTTGCGGCCGAGTTCGTCTACAACAAGTACCGTGACACCAAGACCTGCGGCGTGATCGAGGAGGACAAGGCCTACGGCATGACCAAGATCGCCGAGCCCCTCGGCGTCGTGGCCGCGGTCATCCCCACCACCAACCCGACGTCCACCGCGATCTTCAAGTCGCTGCTCTGCCTCAAGACGCGCAACGCCATCATGATCAGCCCGCACCCCCGCGCCAAGAAGTGCACCACCGAGGCCGCGCGCGTCGTGCTCGAGGCTGCCGTCGAGGCAGGCGCACCCGAGGGCATCATCGGCTGGATCGAGAACCCGTCCCTGGTCGCCACCAACACGCTGATGTCCGACGCCGACATCATCCTCGCGACCGGCGGCCCGGGAATGGTCAACGCCGCGTACAGCTCCGGCACCCCGGCGCTCGGCGTCGGCCCGGGCAACAACCCCGCGATTATCGACGACTCCGCTGACGTCGTGAACTCCGTCAACTCGATCATGCACTCCAAGACGTTCGACAACGGCATGATCTGCGCGACCGAGCAGAACGTGATCGTCCTCGACGGCGTCTACGACGCGGTCAAGGCCGAGTTCCAGAAGCGTGGCGCCTACTTCCTCCAGGGCGAGGACATCGACAAGGTCGGCAATACCGTCATCGTCAACGGCGCCGTGAACGCCAAGATGGTCGGCCAGCCCGCCACCAAGATCGCCGCTGCCGCCGGCGTCGAGGTCCCTGCCTGGACCAAGGTCCTCATCGGCGAGACCGAGTCCGTCGACCCCTCCAACCCCTGGGCGCACGAGAAGCTCACGACCATCCTCGGCATGTATCGCGCCAAGGACTTCGACGACGCGATCGCCAAGGCGTCCCGCCTCATCGCGGACGGCGGCTACGGCCACACGTCCTCGCTCTTCATCGACACGCGCGAGACCGAGAAGCTGCAGAAGCACGCGAACGCCATGAAGACCTGCCGCATCCTCATCAACACCCCGGCTGCGCAGGGCGGCATCGGCGACATCTACAACTTCCAGCTCACGCCCTCCCTCACGCTGGGCTGCGGTTCCTGGGGCGGCAACTCCTTCTCCGGCAACGTCGAGGTTCACCAGCTGCTCAACATCAAGTCGGTCGCAGAGAGGCGTGAGAACATGCTCTGGTTCCGTACCCCCGAGAAGGTCTACTTCAAGAAGGGCTGCATGCCCGTCGCCCTCCGCGAGCTCAAGGAGGTCTACGGCTGCAAGCGCGCCTTCATCGTCACGGACTCCTTCCTGTACAAGTCCGGCTTCACCAAGAAGATCGAGGAGCCGCTCGACAAGATGGGCATCGTGCACTCCAGCTTCTGGAGCATCTCGCCCGACCCCAAGCTCCAGGACGCCCAGAAGGGCGAGGAGCTGCTCCGCGCCTTCGAGCCTGACGTGATCATCGCCATCGGCGGCGGCTCCGCAATGGACGCCGGCAAGATCATGTGGACCATGTACGAGCACCCGGAGGAGAAATTCGACGACATGGCCGTCGACTTCATGGACATCCGCAAGCGCGTCTACCGCTTCAAGAAGATGGGCGAGAAGGCCAAGTTCGTCGCGATCCCGACCTCCTCGGGCACCGGCTCCGAGGTCACGCCGTTCGCCATCATCACGGACGCCGAGACCGGCATCAAGTGGCCCATCACGGACTACGAGCTCATGCCGACCATGTCCATCGTCGACACCGACAACATGATGACGCAGCCCAAGGGCCTGACCTCCGCGTCCGGCATCGACGTCCTCAC
Source organism: Coriobacteriaceae bacterium (assembly GCA_003862195.1). GTDB lineage: Bacteria > Actinomycetota > Coriobacteriia > Coriobacteriales > Atopobiaceae > Parafannyhessea. The sequence continues at coordinate 10,379 of QOUO01000035.1, forward strand.
GCACGCCATGGAGGCCTTCGTCTCCATCATGGCGTCCGACTACACCGACGCCATCGCGCTCAAGGCCGCCAAGCTCGTGTTCGACTGGCTGCCCAAGGCCTACGCAGAGCCCACGAACGTCGAGGCCCGCGACCACATGGCCAACGCCTCCTGCCTCGCCGGCATGGCATTCGCCAACGCCTTCCTCGGCCTCAACCACTCCATGGCCCACAAGCTCGGCGCCTACCACCACATCCCGCACGGCTGGGCCAACGCGGTCATCCTCACCCGCGTCGCCCGCTACAACGCGGCCGAGCGTCCGACCCGCATGGGCACGTTCTCGCAGTACCAGTACCCGCACGCCAAGGCGCGCTACGCCGAGATGGGCCGTTACTGCGGCTTCACCGGCAAGGATGACGACGAGGTGTTCGAGAACTTCATGAAGGGCATCGAGGACCTCAAGGACTTCATCGGCGTCAAGAAGACCATCGCCGACTACGGCGTGGACGAGAAGTACTTCCTCGACACGCTCGACGAGATGTCCGAGAACGCCTTCAACGACCAGTGCACCGGCGCGAACCCCCGCTACCCGCTCATTGCCGAGATCAAGCAGCTCTACCTGGACGCCTACTACGGACGCCCCGCAACCTCCTACGAGGACAAGGGCCTCACGATCCGCGACTCCGAGTAGCCTAGAGGTCGCTTAGCGAACCAAGATGAGGAGATGACTGCACCATGGAACTACCCAAGGACAAGAAGGTCATCAAGACCCGTCACAACAAGGTCGTCTATGACTGCGGCGACACGGTCGTAAAGGTCTTCAATGCCACCAAGCCGCACGCGGACGTCTTCAACGAGGCGCTCAACCTCGCCCGCGCGGACCAGGCCGGCATCGACGTGCCCCAGCTCGTCGAGGTCAGCAAGGTCGACGGCTCCTGGGCCCTCTCGACCAAGAAGGTCGAGGGCAAGACCATGCGCGAGCTCGTGGACGAGGACCCCTCCAAGCTCGACGACGTCATGAAGGACTTCGTCAACCTGCAGCTTGACATCCACAAGCACCGCAACGACCTTCTGAACCGCCAGAAGGACAAGTACACCCGCATGATCAACTCCGTGAGCGAGGTCCTGGACGAGTCCACCCGCTACGACCTGCTGATGCGCCTGGACGGCATGCCCAACCACCAGAAGATCTGCCACGGCGACTTCGTTCCCTCCAACGTGATCGTCCGCCCGGATGGCACCTACTGCGTCTGCGACTGGGCGCACGCCAGCCAGGGCGACGGCTCCGCGGACTGCGCGGTGTCCTACCTGCACTTCAAGCTCAACGGCCAGGACGACTTCGCCAAGTCCTACCTCAACACCTACTGCGAGCTGCAGGGCACCACGGTCGAGTACGTGAGCCAGTGGTTCCCGATCGTCGCGGCGGCCGAGCTCGCGCGCGGTCGCGTGGTCGAGAAGGACTTCCTCCTGAGCTGGATCTCCGTCGGCGACTACGAGTAGTCCGCACTCCGGACGCCTGCGCGCGTCCGCGCGCCGCGAGGCGCACCACAGAGCGTGACCCCAGGGGCGGGGCGGCTGCGAGCCGCTCCGCCCCGTTCTTCTCGCCCGCGGTATGCGGCCGCTTGCCAGCGGGGTGCCGCCCATTTTCAAAACAGAAACAAGTATGCTTGAAAATGATGCGTGCTAGTGTGCGTGCGGCACCGCGGCGTGCGGGCTAGGGGCCCGGCCGCCGCGTGGGCGAGAGGAGAACCAATGGCAAGGCAGCTGCTTTCGGGCAACGAGGCCATAGCGCAGGGCGCTTGGGAGGCGGGCGTGAGGGTCGGCACGGGGTACCCCGGCACGCCCTCGACCGAGACGCTCGAGAACCTGGTCAGGCACAAGGACGTCTACTGCGAGTGGTCGCCCAACGAGAAGGTGGCGCTAGAGGTGGGCATCGGCTCCGCCATGGGCGGGGCGCGCACGCTCGTGACCATGAAGCACGTGGGCGTGAACGTCGCGGCCGACCCCTTCATGTCCGTGGCGAACACGGGCGTCAACGCGGGCCTGGTGCTGCTGGCGGCGGACGACCCCTCGTGCTACAGCTCGCAGAACGAGCAGGACTCCCGCACGTACGCGGCCTTTGCGCGGATCCCGTGCCTGGACCCCTCGGACTCCCAGGAGGCCTACGAGTTCGCTCGCCAGGCGTTTGCGCTGTCCGAGCGTTTTGACACGCCCGTCATGCTGCACGAGACCATGCGCATCGCGCACACGCGCACCATGGTGGAGCCGGCGGGCACGCGCGAGGACGCGCCGCTGCGCGACTACGCCTCCCAGCCGCAGAAGTACGTGATGATGCCGGCGTTTGCCGTGGGACGCATCCGCTCCACGAACGCGCGCGAGGACGCGCTGCTCGACTACGCGGAGAAGAGCGAGCTCAACCGCGTCGAGATGCGCGACCCCAAGGTGGGCGTCATCGTGGCCGGCGCGCTGTACAACCACGTGCGCGAGGCGCTGCCCAACGCGTCCACGCTCAAGCTCGGCCTCACCTGGCCGCTGCCGCCCAAGCTGATCCGCGACTTCGCGGCGTCCGTCGAGCGCGTGTACGTGGTGGAGGAGACCTGCCGCTACTTCCGCACCGCCATCGCGGCCATGGGCGTGGAGCTTTCCGAGCCGCCCGCCAAGCCGCTGCCGCGCTCCGGCGAGATCTTCCCCTCCGACATCCAGGCGAGCTTTGGCGAGGCGCTGCCCGGCCACGCCGCACCGGCGAAAGACCTGCCGCCGCGTCCGCCCGCGTTCTGCGCCGGGTGCCCGCACCGCCTGGTCTACTGCGAGCTGCGACGCATCCACGCCATCGTGACCGGCGACATCGGCTGCTACACGCTCGGCGCCGTCGCGCCGTACAAGTCCGTCGACTCCGTGATCGACATGGGCGCCTCGCTCTCCATGGCGCACGGCATGGAGCTCGCGGGCGCGCCCGAGCGCACGGGCAGGCCGGTCGTGGGCGTGATCGGCGACTCCACCTTTGCGCACTCCGGCATCACGAGCCTGCTCGGCACCGTCTACAACGGCGGCAAGGGCACGCTCTGCATACTCGACAACCGCACCACGGCCATGACCGGCACCCAGGGCAACCCCGTCAACGGGCTGACGCTCACGGAGCAGGCGGCACGGGTTTCTCCCCTGATCGACGCGGCGGAGAAGCCCAGCATGCTCGACCGGCCGGCGGGAAAGCCACTCGACCTGGTGGCGCTGTGCAAGGCCATCGGCGTGGACGAGGTCGAGGTCGTGGACGCGCAGGACCTCAAGGCGATCCGCCGCGCGCTCAAGGCGGCCACGTCGCACACGGACATGCTGAGCGTCATCATCTTCAAGAGCCCGTGCCGCCTGGTCGACCGCTCCACGCGCCCGGCGCCCAAGATCACGGACTGCCGCAAGTGCGGCTCGTGCATCCAGATTGGCTGCCCGGCCCTGGGCAAGGCCGAGGACGGCACCGCCCAGATAGACCCCACGCAGTGCATCGGCTGCAACCAGTGCGTGCAGAGCTGCCCGTTTGGCTGCATCGCGTTCGAGGAGGAGTAGCAATGCCACACGCAACCGCATCCGCAGAGGCCTCGACCATCGAGCTCGGGGAGCGCGTGACGCTCGAGAAGACCATGACCGTCCTGCTCGTGGGCGTGGGCGGGCAGGGCACGATTCTTGCCGGCAACATCCTGGCCATGTGCGCGAGCGAAGCCGGCCTGGACGTGAAGGTGTCCGAGATCCACGGCATGAGCCAGCGCGGTGGCTCCGTCAGCACCATCATCCGCATGGGCCAGCACGTGGACAGCATGATCTGCGATCCCGGCACGGCCGACGTGCTGGTGGCCTTCGAGGCGATAGAGGCCCTGCGCAACCAGCAGTTCCTGCGCGAGGGCGGGCGCCTCTTCGTTAACGACGAGGTCGTGACCCCCGTGCCCGTCAACATAGGAAACGCAACCATGCCCGAAGGCGTGGACGGGCGCCTAGACGCGCTGGGGGCCGTCCGCATGAACGCGGGCGCCATCGCGCGCGAGGCCGGCAGCCCCCGCTCCACCAACGTGGTGCTGGTGGGCGCGCTCTCCACGGCGCTGCCGTTTGCGGTGGACGAATGGGAGGACGCCATCAGGCGCCGCGTCCCGCCCAAGACCGTGGACGCAAACCTCAAGGCGTTCGCGCTCGGCCGCGAGGCCGCGCTTGCCTAGCATGAGCGCGGGTGCGGCGTCAGGCGCGGGCGTGGGCTCGGGCGCGACGTTGGGCTCGGCCGACCGCGAGCCCCTCACGGAGGAGCTGCTGGCCCGCCTGCTCGCGAGCGCCACGCCGCAGGAGTACCTTGAACAGACGCAGGTGGGCGAGCGCGACCTTGCCGCCTACCTGCGCACCCTGCTGGGTCAGAAGGGCCTCACGCGTGCGGACGTCCTGCGCGCCAGCGGCGTCAACCCGTCGTTTGGCTACCAGGTGTTCCAGGGCGTGCGCGGCCCCAGCCGCGACACGGCCATCGCCCTTGCGCTTGGCTTTGGTTGCGACCTGCGCGAGACCCAGCGCCTGCTGCGCCGCGCCGGCCACTCAGAGCTGTACTGCAAGGTGCGCCGCGACGCCGTGATCATCTTCTGCCTGGAGCACGGCTACACGCGCTTCGAGTGCGACGACGAGCTCTTCCGCTTGGGGGAGAAGACCACCGGCTCCGGCTCCGCGGGGGCCGCCGAGTGATGTCAGGTGCCGACCCTACGGGCGAGGCGCTGCTCGAGGCGCTCGACCTGGACGACTCGTTCTCGCCGGTGCGCACGCTTGCGGAGGGCAAGGCGGGCACGACGGAGCTCGTGGTCCGCAGCGACCCCCGTGCCGGCGAGCCCACGCTTCTCGTGCGCAAGCGCATGCCGGCGCAGCTCGCCAACGAGCAGGCGTGGCGTGCGCTCAGGGACGTTGCCGCGAGCGGGGCGGAGGGCTCTTCTCGCCTGCCGCGCGTGCGCGAAATCTACCGTTTGCCTGACGAGCTCGTGGTCGTGTACGACTTTGTGGACGGCCCGACGCTCGCGGACCTTGTGCGCGACGGTGGCCCGCTCGAGGTGCCGCGCGCGGTGCTGCTGGTGCGGCAGCTCTGCCAGGCGCTGGCGCCGCTTCACGCCGCGGGCGTGGTGCACCGCGACGTGGCGCCCGGCAACGTGGTCGTGGCCGCGGACGGGGCGCACCTCATAGACCTGGGCATCGCGCGCGTGCGCGTGGAGGGCGCCACGCACGACACGACTCGCCTTGGTACCTGGGGCTTTGCCGCGCCAGAGCAGTACGGCTTTGCCCAGACGGACGCGCGGTCCGACGTGTTCTCGCTCGGGCGGCTGCTTGCGTACGCGCTCACGGCGCAGGACCCGTCCGAGGAGTCGTTCGAGTCCGCCGCGGACTCGCCGTGCGTGCCGGCGTCCGTGCGCGCCGTGATCAAGAAGGCAACCGCCTTCGAGCCGTCGTCGCGCTACCAGAGCGTGGGCGAGCTCGCGTCCGCGCTCGAGGCGGCATGCCCGCCGGAGCCCGTTGCGGCACGACCTGCGGCGCCGGAGCCGGCGCAGTCGAGCTATGGCGCGCGGGCCTGGCTCCGCAGGGCGACCGCGCCCGCCGCGAGCCCTGCGGACCTTTGGGATGCCTTCCGCTCCGCCGATGCGGGTGCCAAGGCGGGATGTGTCCTTCTCGCCCTGTTTGGCGTGCTCGGTGCGTTGATGATGCTGTACTCCGCGAGCTTCGTCGTTGCAAAGTCTCTGGTCGACACGTTCACGGCTGTCCTGTGCGTGGCCGTGGGGGCGTGGTTTGCGCTTGCCTTTGGATGGGAGCCCGTCTGCTGCGTGCTTTCGGCCGGCCGCTACGGCGTGCGGACCGGGCGCCTGCGCACCCTGCTGCGCCGCGAGGGCGTGCTTCTGCTGTGGCTGTTCGCGGCGTTCGCGATCATCGTCCTCGCGGTGGCGTTCGTGCTGCCAAACTGCTGACGCACGGCCAACGGTCGCGGGAGACGGGGGCCGCTGATCCCGTGACGCCCGTCCGGCATGTCCACCGTGCGCGCCAACCTCCCGCCCCCCAGTCAATTTGCCCGACTCTGCTGCCAGCAGAGGACTTATCGAATCCTGAAACCTAACATCGTTCGTGCGCCCAGACGCGGTGTCGCGTCGTGCGGACCTGGCCTCGGCCCGGCTCGCGGGCATGCATCCCTGTCGGTTCCACGGATGATCGGAGCAGATATGTCCAAGCAGAGCAGTCCGGATGGCGTTTCCAGGCGTAAGGGGCGCAGGCTCCTGGTCGTGGCGTTTGCCGCCGCGGTCATCGCGTGCGGCGGCCTCGCCGCATGCGGCGGCTCGAGCGACTCGGGCAGCAAGAGCGAGTCGACCACGTCGAGCAGCTCCAGCTCCAAGTCATCTGACAGCAAGACGTCGTCCAGCTCGACGGACAGCACCAAGATCGACGCGGACAAGTTCAAGCAGATCCAGAACGGCATGACGTACGACCAGGTCAAGCAGATCATCGGGTCCGATGGCACGGAGGAGTCCACCAGCGAGGTAAGCGGCATCACCACCAAGATATATGAGTGGGAGTCCGACGGCTTTGGCGTCGCGACCGTCACGTTCGAGAACGACAAGGTCGTCAACAAGGCCCAGGCCGGCGTGAGCGGCAGCTCGTCCGTCCAGATCACGATGGACCAGTACAACCAGGTCCAGACCGGCATGACGTACGACCAGGTCAAGCAGGTCATGGGTGGCGACGGCGAGCTCACGAGCGACACCAAGATCGCGGACCACACCTCGCAGATATATATGTGGTCGGGCAAGTCCGTCGGCGCCAACGCGACCATCACGTTCATGGATGGCGCGGTCGAGTCCAAGGCGCAGTACGGCCTCGACAGCTAACCGCAAGATACGAGCGCAAGGCTCATGCACGGTCGTCGGGCGTGGGTGCTCAGGCACTCGCGCCCGACGTGTGGATAGCAAGACAAACGAAAGGCAGGCTCCAACATGAAACGCAACAAGCTCCTTCTGGTCGCACTGATCCTGGGCGCGGCCTATCTGGTCTACAGCCTCTGGTACTGGTTCGGCGGAGGCGCGGCGGGCGCCGTGGGCTCCGACAGCGCCTCGCAGGCCGGCGCGGGCATCGCCGCGATGCTCGTGATGCCGCACCTCCTGCTCACGGTGGTGGCTGTCATCTTCAACGCGTTGGCGTTCTTCATGAGCAAGCGCGCGTTTGCGCTGGTCGCAGGCATCCTGTATGCGGTGGCGATGGCGCTCTTCATCGCGTACGCGCTCTTCCTGCTGATCCAGATGATCCTCTGCTTCGTGGCGTACGCAAAGATGCCCAAGCCCAAGGAGGCCTAGCGAATCCGAAAGGCACCAGGCGCCACGGCGCCAAAGACAAATGCGGGCGAGAAGAACTGACGGCCATGGCCGCTGGTCCTTCTCGCCCGTTTGCGTATGCGGAGTGTGCGGTGGCGCTGGGGCTACCCGAGCTACCCGAGGATGCGGTGCTCGAAGGTGCCGTCCAGGTAGATGCCGTAGCTGTGCGAGCCATCCTTGGGGATGCCCACGCTGCCGGGGTTGAAGCACCAGATGCCGGGGTTGGCCTCGCTGGGGAGGTTCACCTTCTTATGAGTGTGGCCATAGACGATAGCGGCGCCCGCGGGCAGCGTCGGCATGTGGTCGACGGAGTTGTGGATGCCGGGTCCCCAGACGTGACCGTGCGTGAGGAAGAGCTCGCGGCCGGTGCCGGCGGCCTGCGGGTTGGGGGCCGTCGGGTCCCAGAGCGCGTCGTAATCGGCCATGCAGGGGAAGTTGAGGACCATCTGGTCGACCTCGGCCTCGCAGTTGCCGCGCACGGCGATCACACGGTCCGCGATGCCGTTGAGCATCGCGATGACCTCCTTGGGGGCGTAGTCCTCCGGAAGGTCGTTGCGGGGGCCATGGTACAGAAGGTCGCCCAGCAGCACGACGCGGTCCGGCTGCTCGGCGTCGATGGCGTCCATGAGGCGCGAGCACCAGGAGGCCGCGCCGTGGATGTCGGATGCGATGAGGAGCTTCATGATCTTCTTGCCCTCCAAAAGTTTTT
>QOUO01000036.1 GCA_003862195.1 Coriobacteriaceae bacterium
ATCTTGCAACCAAAGCCGGAAAGGTGGCGCACCACGGTCGCTCCGATGCGGCCCGTGCCGATGACGCCCACCGTGGAGGTGCTGATGTCCTTGCCCAGCTTACCGTGCAGGCCAAAGTCCTGCGCGAGCGAGTGGCGCGCCAGCAGCTTGACCTTGCGCTGCGCCATGAGCAGCAGCATGATGGCGTAGTTGGCCACGCCCTCGGGAGGATAGGGCGCGTTTGCCACGCGCATGCCCAGCTCGCGCGCGTGGGCGACGTCGATGTGCTCGTAGCCTATGGTGCGCGTTGCCAGGTTCTTGACGCCAACCGCGTGGAAGGCATCCAGAAGGTCGGCGGGCATGGGGTTGGTGATGATGCAGAGCGCGTCGTGCCCGGCGGCGAGGCTGGCGTTGTCCAGCGTGGGATACTCGCTCGTCCAATCGAACTCGAAGCCAAGCTGGCTTGCGGCTTCCTTCATGTAGCCAAGCTCGTCGTACTCGCGCAGTGCATAGGCAAACAGCCTCATAAGAAGATCCTCCCCGGGTGGTTGACGGCCCGCCGTGGCACCCGCAGCCGCGCACGCCACCGCTGGCGGGACGCAGGCGCAGGGCGCGAGCCTGACGCCGCGGTCTGCCCCGCGGCACGTGGCACCATCTTAGTTGACGCGCCGCTCCGCACGCGAAGCGTGCGCATCCGTTAACGTTGGCAGGCTATGCACCGCCGTTCGTCGCGAACGCATCCCGTTCGTCGCGAACGCATCCCGTTCGTCGCGAACGCATCCCGTTCGTCGCGCCCCGCCTGGCGGCGTCGGGCGCGACTCACTCACCGCAAGAGGTACCGTTGCAAGAAGGACGGCACGCTCTTCTCGCCTGCGTATATTGATTATTGTCAATACGTTGCTAGAATGGACGCATCGATTATCGTCTATGTTTAAGGAGAAGAACCATGCACTCTGTCGAAGTGTTCGATCCCGCCATGTGCTGCCCCACCGGCGTCTGCGGCCCCAGCGTCGACCCCGAGGTCCTGAGGATCGCCGGCCTGCTTGAGGCGCTGGCGGGCGCGGGGTTTGGCGTCACGCGACACAGCCTCTCGTCCGAGCCGCAGGCGTTTGTGCAGAACGCCGAGGTCGCAGCCATCCTAAAGGAGAAGGGCGTCGGCGCGCTCCCCATCACGTACGTGGACGGCAATCTGCTGAGCTCGGGCGCCTACCCCTCCAACGATGAACTGGGCGACGCGCTGGGGGTGACGTTTGTGGAGCAGCCAGCCACAAGCGGATGCTGCTGCGGCTCTGACGGCGACGCGGCGGACGCCCCGGCAGACGGCGGATGCTGCTGCGGCTCCGGCTGCTGCTAGGAAGGGGGCGTGTCCACCATGGCCAACTCAAACGCGACGTTTGCGGCCACCGTCAGCGGCTCCGGCGCGGCCGGCGGTTCCGGCGCAACCGCCGACGCGCCACTGAGCGCAGGCGAGCTCGCGCCGTACCAGTACCTCTTCCTCACGGGAAAGGGCGGCGTGGGCAAGACCAGCGTGTCGTGCGCGGTGGCGTGCGCCCTTGCGGACGCGGGCCGGCGCGTGCTGCTTGTTACGACGGACCCGGCGTCGAACCTGGGCGACGTGTTTGGACAGCCAATCGGCATGGAGCCCACGCCCATCCCCGCGTGCCCGGGACTCGAGGCGGAGGAGGTGGACCCCGTGCGGCTGGCGGCCCGCTACCGCGATGGTGTGGTCGCGCCGTACCGCGGCGTGCTGCCAGATGACGCCATCGCCAACATAGAGGAGCAGCTCAGCGGCTCGTGCACCGTCGAGATCGCCGCGTTCGACCGGTTTGCCTCGCTCCTCTCGTCCGCAAAGATAGCCCAAACGTACGACAACGTGATCTTTGACACGGCGCCCACGGGCCACACGCTCAGGATGCTGGAGCTGCCCAGCGCGTGGACGTCGTACCTCAACCAGAACACGACCGGGACCTCCTGCCTGGGCCAGCTTGCGGGCCTGGGCCAGCGGCGCGACGCGTATCGGCGCGCGATGGAGGTGCTGCGCGACGCCAATTCCACCGCGCTCGTGCTGGTATCGCGCCCGCAGACGCTTGCGCTGGGCGAGGCCGCACGCGCTGCCGCGGAGCTTTATGGCGTGGGCATCCGGCCCCGGATGCTGGTGGTAAACGGCGTGCTGGCCCAGCCCGGCGACGGTGTTGCGCGCCAGATCTTCCGCGCGCAGGCCGAGGCGCTCGCCGCCATGCCAGGCGGGCTTGCCAACGTGCCGCGCCACACCGTGCCGCTTCGCGCGAGCGACGTGACGGGCGTGGAGCGCCTGCGCGCGCTGCTGGGCGCACCCGACAGCGCGCAGGCGGCGCCCATGGACGCGGCGGGCGCGGGCTCAACGGCCGCGGGTTCGACAACCGCGGGCGAGAAGAACCACGCTCCCGACCTGCCGGGCCTTGACGCGCTGGTGAACGACCTGTTCCGCCGTGACGTGCGCGTGGTCATGACCATGGGCAAGGGCGGCGTGGGCAAGACCACCGTGGCCGTCCGCGTTGCCCAGGCGCTGAGCGCGCGCGGGCGCCGCGTGCGCCTCACCACAACGGATCCGGCGGACCACCTGGACCAGTTTGACCTTGCGGGCCTGGCCGTGTCGCACATAGACCAGGCCGCGGAGCTTGCCGCCTACCAGGACGAGGTGCTGCAAAAGGCCCGCGGCACCATGAGCGAGGTGGACGTGCGCTACGTGCAGGAGGACCTCCGCTCCCCCTGCACGCAGGAAATCGCAACCTTTCGCGCGTTTGCGAACATCGTGTCGCGCGCGCAGGACGAGGTCGTGGTGATCGACACCGCCCCCACCGGCCACACGCTGCTGCTTCTGGACAGCGCCCAGAGCTACGGCCGCCAGATAGAGCACACCGGCGGCGACGTGCCCCAAAGCGTGCGCGACCTCCTGCCGCGCCTGCGCGACCCGCGCCAGACCGAGGTAGTGATCGTGACCCTGCCCGAGAACACGCCCGTGCGCGAGGCGGAGCGCCTCTCCGCCGACCTCGACCGCGCGCGCATCCCGCATGGCTGGTGGGTCGTGAACCGCTGTCTTTCCATGTCCGGCACCACGGACCCCACGCTTTCCGCCCGCGCGCAGGCCGAGGCGCGCTGGATGGACCGCGTGCGCAAGGCCTCCGCCCGCAAGGTGGCCGCCATCGCGTGGCAGGCGCCGGGTGTCGCGCCCGCGGCGGACGGCCCCACGGACGGGTCCCCCGACGGCCCCGCGCCGGATGGCCCCACCGTCGCCTTCGTGTGCACGCACAACGCCTGCCGCAGCCAGATGGCAGAGGCGCTCGCGAGGCAGCTGCTGCCCCGCGGCACAAAGATCTTCTCCGCGGGAACAAAGCCCGCCAGCCACGTGGACGAGGGCGCCCTCGCGGAGCTCGCGCGCCGCGGCGTCGGCACGAGAGGCCTGCACCCCAAGCCGCTTTCCCAGCTGCCGCGCGTGGACTGGCTTGTTACCATGGGCTGTGGCGTGTCTTGCCCCAGCCTGCCGTGCGCGCACCGCGAGGACTGGGGCCTGCAGGACCCCATGGGCGGCTCGCCCCGCGCCTACCAGGACTGCGCGGACGCCATCGTCTGGCACCTGCGCGAGCTGGGCGAGAAGATCGCACGCGCCTAGGTTGCGCCGCCGCGCGGGATGCAACACCGCTTGGGCGCGACGCCGGGCTTGGGCGCAACGCCCCGCGGGGGCACAACGGAGGTATGGATGGGAAGCCACATGACAGACGACCAGCTGAGGACGGTCTTCAAGGCGCTCGCGGATGCGCGGCGTCTCTCGATCGTGCGCACGCTCCAGCGCGACGGAGAGGTGTGCGCCTGCAACCTGCTGGATGGCCTGGGCATCAGCCAGCCCACGCTGTCGCACCACATGAAGGTCCTGTGCGACAGCGGCCTCGTGCGGTGCCGCAAGGACAGCCGCTGGTGCCACTACTCCGTGGATGCCGCGGTCGCCCGCGAGGTGTCCGCGGCCTTTGGCCTGCTTGCGGATGCCGCTGCCAGCGCGTGCGGCGATGCGTGCGGGCACGATGGCTCGTGCGGCTGCGACTGTAGCGGCAACTAGCGCGACCAAGGCGCCTCAACTACCAGCTTGCACATGTCTTGCCGCGGCGTCACCTGCCGCGGCAAATTTCGTGTACTCCAAGTACACGATTTCGCAAAATTTCGTGTATCCCGAGTACACGATTTTTGTTCTTCTCCCCCAATTGCTTGATGGCGGTCGTGGGGGCGAGCAAAACGGAAAAACGGCCAGAGACCGAAGCCTCTGGCCGTTTGAAGTTCGTGGTCGGGTTGACTGGATTTGAACCAGCGACCTCTCGGTCCCGAACCGAGCGCTCTACCAAGCTGAGCCACAACCCGTTAGCGAAAATACTCTAGCAGAACTGCGCACCTTTTCCAACCGTAATTGTTGCGCAAGACCACCAATCCTTCGCATCTTGCGCCGCGGCGGCCACGCGCCGCGCCGCGCGCCGCGTCTCGCAGATGCCAAACACGCAGCTGCCCGAGCCCGTGACCTGCGCCGCAAGCACGCCGGGCTGGCGTTCGAGCCACGCGAGCACGTCCGAATCCTCCGGCACGATCCGCATGGCCGCGGCTTGCAGGTTGTTGTGGAGTGCGGCCGCCACGGCCATGGCGTCGCCGTCACGCAGGGCCGCAAGCATGGGCTCGGGCGAGGCTGGCAGGCTGGGCCTGGCGTCAAACGCGCGGTACGCCGCCGCGGTGGATACGCCGTCGCGCGGCCGCACCAGCACCACGGGCAGGCCCGGCAGCTCCGGGAACGACTCCTTCACCACGTCGCCGGCACCCACCAGGTACGTGGGTCGCGGTTCGAGGAATAACGGGACGTCCGCCCCGATGGAGCGCGCGATCGCGGCAAGGCGCTCTTCTCCCCCGGGCTCATCTGCGGGCACGCCGCAGAGTTGTGCAAGGGCGAGAAGGACGGACGCGGCGTCGCTGGAGGAGCCTCCCAGGCCGCTCTGCGGCGGGACGCGCTTGGTCACCTCCACGAGGACCGGCGCAGCCACGTGGAAGGCCTCGCGGAACCGGGCCGCCGCCTGCCACGCCGTGTTGTGCGTGGGGTCCACGCCCACGTCCTCGCTCATGCGCAGCAGCACGCCGCCCGGCGCCTGCGCGGCCTCTGCGGCCTCGGGAGCGTCCGGCGCGGGCAGCGCCACGCGCACGCGGTCGCCCACCGCGAGGGCGATCATGACGGAATCCGCCCGGTGGTAGCCGCGCTCGTCGCGGCCGGGGTGGATGCCCAGGTGGAGGTTCACCTTGACGGGGGCGTCAAGCGTGACCTCCGCGCTAGAGCCGCTGCTGGTCCTCAAAGCCAAAGTCCAGAATGCGCTCGCCCGTGTCGGGATCGTAAATCTCGACCGCGGAGGTGAGCACGTCCACGTACTGGTAGGACTGGCGGGCCTTGCGGCCGCGGCGCTCCTCCACCTCGACCACGAACAGCGTGGGATAGACGCCCACGAGGGTGCCCGTGCGCTCGACCACGCGCGAGCGGCCCATGTTGGCGCGAACGCGAAGGCGCTTTCCCTTAAGAGCCGTGAGTTCATCCCGGATTTGGTCTACCCTATTGGCGGGCGGAACCTCAACTTCCATCTGTACCTCCAAACGCAGCGTCTGGCATTTGGCTGTTGACTGCCGCGCTGCCTTGTGCAATGCAATGTTCCAGTATATGGCATAAAGGGAACGTCCACGTAAAACACGGTATTTAGGAGCGCAAATGAGCACAAACAGGATCGAAAGGGTGCTGGACAACCTCCAAAGGCAGGGGCTCGACCAGATGCTGGTGTGCGACCCCATGTCCATCTGGTACCTGACGGGCTACTACACGGAGCCGTACGAGCGCTTTCTGGCGCTGCTGATTGCGCGCGAGGGCGACGGCGCCCGCACCGTGATGTTCTGCAACAGGCTGTTCCCGGACGCCACGGGCGCCGCGCAGAAGCTCGTGACGTTTGACGACACGCAGGACCCCGTGCCCCTGGTGGCGGCCGAGCTCGACCCCTCCAAGCGCCTGGGCGTGGACAAGAAGCTCGTGGCAAACTGGCTGTTCCCGCTGATGGACGCGCACGCGGCCGCCGGCTTCGAGCTTGCCTCCGCCGCCGTGGACGGCGCGCGCTCCATCAAGGATGCCGAGGAGCAGCGCCTAATGCGCCAGGCCAGCCACACCAACGACGAGGCCATGAACTGGCTTGCGGCCCAGGTGCGCGAGGGCGTGACGGAGCACGAGATCGCGGCGGGCCTGCTGGGCGAGTACCGCCGCCTGGGCGCGCAGGGCCACAGCTTTGCGCCCATAGTGAGCTTTGGCGCCAACGCGGCCGACCCGCACCACGAGCCGGACGGCACCGTGTTCCACAAGGGCGACATGGTCCTGTTTGACGTGGGCTGCAAGCAGGACTCCTACTGCTCCGACATGACGCGCACGTTCTTTACGGCCGAGCCCACGGCGCACCAGCTCGAGGTGTACGAGACGGTCCGCCGCGCCAACGAGGCCGCAGAGGCCATCGTGCGCCCGGGCGTCACGTTTGCGGAAATCGACCTGACGGCGCGCCACATCATCGAGGACGCGGGCTACGGCGAGTACTTCACGCACCGCCTGGGCCACCAGATCGGCCTGGAGGACCACGAGCCGGGCGACGTATCCGCCACGCACGACGAGCCCGTGCAGGCCGGCCAGTGCTTTAGCATCGAGCCCGGCATCTACATCCCCGGCGACATTGGCGTGAGGATCGAGGACCTGGTCATCGTGACCGAGGACGGCTGCGAGGTGCTCAACCACTACAGCCACGAGGCCACGGTGCTGGAGGTCTAGAGCTTGAGCGCGAGGTCCTGCAGGGCGTGAAAGCGATGGCTGATCGCGTTCTTCTCCCCTGGCGTGAGCTCCGCCATGGTCTTGCCCGGCGTGTCGTTGGGAAGGAAGAGCGGGTCGTAGCCAAAGCCGCCGTCGCCGCGCGGCTCAAAGCCCACGTAGCCCTCGCAGTCGCCGTCGCCGCGATAGACGCCCTCGCCGTCCTCGTCGCGCTCCACCATCACCACGCTGGAGTGGAAGCGCGCGGTGCGCTTCTCCTGCGGCACGTCCGCCATCAGGCGCATGAGCTTCTGGTTGTTTGCGGCGTCGTTGCCGTGCTCCCCCGCCCAGCGGGCCGAGAAGATCCCCGGCGCGCCGTCGAGGGCGTCCACGCAGAGACCGGAGTCATCCGCGACCGCCATGGCGAGGCCCGTCTCGTCCAGCGCGGCCGCGGCCTTGATGTAGGCGTTGTCATAAAACGTCTTACCATCCTCCACCGGGTCCGGGTAGTTGCCCAGCTCGCCCAGCGCCACAAAGCGCACGCCGGGCAGGCTCTTGCTCAGGATCGCCTCGATCTCCGTCACCTTGTGGGGGTTGCCCGTCGCGACCACGACGGTCTTCGCGGGGTCGAGCGCGCTGATGTCGATTGCCATGTTCTTCTCCTCCAAATGCCCTGCTAGATGGCCTGGCGGTTTTCTCATTTAACACATTAGGTTAATTGCGTTTAACACAATATGTTAATTGGACTTAACACGATGCGCCGGGCGAGAAGGACGGCGGCCCTTGCCGCGGCCTACTCCTGGAAGCCCGTCACCTTGTCTTGCAGCTGTATGAGCTTTGCAATACCTGCCTGGCCCATGTCGAGCAGCGCGTTGAGCTCGTCGCGGTTGATGGTCGAGCGCTCGCCCGTGCCCTGCACCTCCACGATGCCGCCCTCGCCCGTGCACACCAGGTTGAGGTCGACCTCCGCGTGGCTGTCCTCCGGGTAGTCAAGGTCCAGCAGCAGCCGGCCGTCCACCTTGCCCATGCTGATGGCCGCGACCTGGCCCGTGAGCGGCATGTGCTTTAGCTTGCCTGCCTCCACGGCCGCCTGCAGCGCGTCGTGCAGCGCCACCCACGCGCCCGTGATGGAGGCGGTGCGCGTGCCGCCGTCGGCCTGGATCACGTCGCAGTCGCAGGTCACGGTGTACTCGCCCAGCTTGTGCATGTCGCACACCGCACGCAGGCTTCTGCCAACCAGGCGCTCGATCTCCATCGAGCGACCCTTGCGGCCCTTGTACTCGCGGCGCGAGCGCGTGTTGGTGGAGGCGGGCAGCATGGCGTACTCCGCCGTGACCCAGCCCGCGCGGGCGCCCTTGCGCCAGCCCGGCACGCCCTCCTCTATGGTGGCGGTGCACATCACGCGCGTGTTGCCAAACTCCGCCAGGCACGATCCGTCCGCGTTCATCATCACGTCGCGCGTGAGCTTGACGGGGCGCATCTCGTCCGCCGCCCTGCCATAGCTGCGCTCGAGGGCGCCTTCCTGCTGCTGGGCCATGTTCTTCTCCCCTACCTTTGCTTTGTCTGCCGTTGTCTGCCGGCTTGCACTTGTCTGCCGTTACCACAAGGCCCCGCACCGCGGACTGCGGATACGGGGCCGGATGCTCTCTGGTGGACGGTGAGGGATTCGAACCCCCGATCTTGTGCTTGTAAGGCACCTGCGCTAGCCGCTGCGCCAACCGTCCGTGTCATGCGTGGTGAGTTTATCACACCAACCCGCCCGGCGCTAAAGGCCTGCGTTTGGCCGTATACTTTCCCACATGGATACCATTACTCTTGCGCACATAGCCCAGCTTCTGGGCACCAACGGGCTTCTTTCCCGCACGAGCGGCCTCGACGGGAAGGTTGCCGATACCTGCGTCACCGGCGCAGACTGCGACTCGCGCTTCGCAGCACCCAACCACCTGTTCATCTGCAAGGGCGCGGCCTTCAAGCCCGCGTACCTCACGTCCGCGCTTGCGGCTGGCTGCGTTGCCTACCTGTGCGACGAGGACCACGCCGCCGAGCTCGCGGCCGTGGCGCCCGGCACGCCGCAGCTGGTTGCCAGCAACCTGCGCCGCGCTATGGCCGTGGCCTCCGCCGCCGCGTGGGGCCACCCGGACCGCGACATCCAGGTGCTGGGCATCACGGGCACCAAGGGCAAGTCGACCGTCAGCTACATGTTACGCGCGATCCTGGACTCCGCCGCAGGTCAGAGCGCCACGGGCGACGCCGGGCGAGAAGATTGCGCCCACAACGCCGCGATCCTGGGCTCCATCGACACCTACGACGGGGTCGAGAGCTTCGAGAGCGTGAACACCACGCCCGAGGCCCCGGACCTGTGGCGCCACGTGCGCAACGCCGTGAGCTCGCACCTGCCTTACCTTGTGATGGAGGTGTCCAGCCAGGCGCTCAAGTACGACCGCGTGGTGGACCTGGGGCTGGACGTGGCCTGCTTCCTCAACATCGGGCGGGACCACATTAGCCCCGCAGAGCACCCCAACTTTGAGGATTACTTTGCGAGCAAGCTCCGGATTTTTGACCAGGCGCGGACCGCGGTCGTGAACCTGGACTCTGCCGAGGTTGACACGATTCTGGACCACGCCAAGCGCTGCGAGCGCCTTCTTACGTTTGGCTGCACGGACGCCGCGCGCGAGGCGGGCGCGGACGTGTGGGCCACCAACGTGCGCTCCGGCGAGGGCCAGGTCACGTTTAGCTGCCACACCCCCAGCTGGGAGGGCGACGTCACCGTCAGCATGCCCGGCCTCTTTAACGTGGACAACGCCTGCGCCGCCATCGCCATGTGCGAGGTGCTGGGCGTCCCGCGCGAGCAGATCGTGGCGGGCCTTGCGCACGTGCGCGTGCCCGGCCGCATGGAGCTGCTGCTCACGGACGACCCCAAGGTCACGGCCATTGTGGACTACGCCCACAACAAGCTGAGCTACCAGCGGTTCTTTAGCTCCATCGTGAAGGAGTTCGCCGGCCGCAAGGTGATCGCAGTGTTTGGCGCGCCCGGCGGCAAGGCCTACGAGCGCCGCCAGGAGCTGCCGCAGGAGGCCTCCAAGTGGGCCGACTACCTCATCTACACGGAGGAGGACCCGGCGCACGATTCTGTTGCGGATATCTGCCAGCAGATGAGCGACGCCACGCCCGCCGGACAGCCGCACGAGGTGATCCTGGACCGGCCCGCCGCCATCGAGCGCGCAGTCGACCTTGCGTTTGACTGCCCGGAGGGGGCCATCGTCTGCTTGCTGGCCAAGGGTGACGAGACCCGCCAGCACGAGGGCGACAGGTTCGTCCCGTGCGAGCCGGACGGCACGCTCTTCTATCGCGCGGCCGAGAAGCACGGCGCGCATCCTCGCAACTAGCTTTATCACGCAGCGGCGCCTTGCCCCCCAGGGTCGGGCGCCGCCTTTTTGTGCAGACAGTCGCAAGACAGGAAGGTGGCTCACCACATGCCAGGACTTTCGCTCCCCACGTTCCCCACGGACCCAAACCTTGTTCCCGAGGACATGGCCGCGCGCTTCTCGCGCATCAAATATGTCATAACCGACACGGACAACACGATGGTGAGCCATGGCCAGGCGCTGGCCTCCACGGACGGAACGCCCTCCATCGAGCTGGCCCAGACCCTTGTTGACCTGCGCCGCGCTGGCGTGAGCGTGATCCCGTGCACCGGCCGCAACCGCGCCATGATCCGCGAGGACGTGCGCATACTTGGCATGCCTGGCTGGATAGGCGAGATGGGCGGCATCCTGTGCCTGCACGAGGGGCGCGAGAGCGACTGGCGCTACTTCACGGCGGACATGCCGTACGACCCCGCCTGCGGCGTGACCCCGCACGACCTCATCATGCAGACGGGCGCCGTGCAGCGCATGCTCGAGCGCTGGTACGACTGCCTGGAGCTCTATAACGACAACAACATTGGCTACCAGTACCGCGAGGTGACGGTTGCCTTGCGCGGCGCCGTGATCGAGGACGAGGCGCAGGCCATGCTGGACGAGAGCGGGCTTCCGCTCTACCTGGCGGACAACGGCTTTGTCTCGCGCATATCTGGCCAGACGATCCTGCCGCGCAACCCGGACGGGACGCTCGAGGGCGTGCACACGTACCACATCACGCCGCGCGGGCTGGACAAGGGAAGTGCGACCAAGCGCTACATCGAGCTGCTGGGCGTGGACCCGGCCGAGGTCATCTGCTGCGGCGACTCGCCTGCGGATTGCAGGATGGCGCCGCACTGCGGCACGTTTTTGCTGATGCGCAACGGGATCGAGAACCCCAAGAGCCAGTCCGAGCTCGCCAACTGCGGCAACGCCTTCGTCTCCGCGGAGGACGCGACGGACGGCTTCTGCCGCGCCATGCAGACGATCCTCGCGATCAAGCGCCAGTCGTAGGGGTGGGCGCACGCGGGGGGGCACGCTGCGGCCAAGGGCGCGCGTTCTTCTCCCCCGGTAAAGGCAACTGCAAGACAGGCTCGCAACACGCGACGGCCGCACCCGGGTGGATGCGGCCGTCGCGTTGCACGTATGGGAGGAGCCGGCGCCGCCGAAAGGGGGAGGCGACGCCGGCGGGGTGCCTGTCTTGCGCCTAGCTGAGGTGCCAGATCTCCTTGTCGTACTGCTCGATGGTGCGGTCGGACGAGAAGAACCCGGTCTTGCTGATGTTCACCAGGGTCTTGCGCGCCCAGGCCTTGCGGTCCTCGTAGTCCTTGAGGACCTGCTTCTTGGTCTTGCAGTAGTCCTCGAAGTCCGGGAACGTCATGAACCAGTCCTTGTTGAGGAGCTCGCTCTGCAGGCGCGTGAGGTTGACCTCGTCGCCCTGCGCGAGCATCTCCTTGGACGTGAGGAAGTCGACGGCCGCGGCGAGCTCCTTGTCCTTCTTGTAGTAGGCCTTGGGGTCGTAGTCGCCGCGCTTGTAGCGCGCGATGACCTCGTCCGAGCTCTCGCCAAAGGTGTAGATGTTCCCCTTGCCTACGAGGTCCGCGATCTCGACGTTGGCGCCGTCCATGGTGCCGAGCGTCACGGCGCCGTTGAGCATGAACTTCATGTTGGACGTGCCGGAGGCCTCCTTGGAGGCGAGGCTGATCTGCTCGGAGATGTCCGCCGCGGGAATCAGGCGCTCGGCGGCCGTCACGTTGTAGTTCTCGATCATGACGACCTGCAGGTACTTGCTGGCAACGGGGTCGGCCGCGATGACCTTGCTCAGGCAGATGATTGCGTGGATGATGTCCTTGGCGATGGTGTAGGCCGGGGCCGCCTTGGCGCCAAAGATGACGGTCACCTTGTGCTTGGGGAGCTCGTCCTCATCGTCCAGCTGGCTGATACGCAGGTACTCGCGGATGATCCAGAGCAGGTTGAGCTGCTGGCGCTTGTACTCGTGCAGGCGCTTGGACTGCACGTCGAAGATCGAGTCGGGGTCGACGGCGTCGCCCTGGTGCTTCTGCAGCCACTTGGCAAAGGCGCGCTTGTTGGACGCCTTGACGCTCACGAGCTGGGACAGGAAGTCATCGTCGTCCTTGAGCGGGAGCAGGCCCTCCAGCTCCTCGGCCTTGGTCTTCCAGCCCTCGCCGATCTTGGAGCTGACCAGCTTGTTGAGGCCGGGGTTGCACTCGACCATCCAGCGGCGGAACGTGATGCCGTTGGTCTTGTTGTTGAACTTCTGGGGATAGATCTTGTAGAACGGCGCGAGCTCGGAATCCTCCAGGATCTTGGTGTGCAGGGCCGCGACGCCGTTGACGGAGTGGCTGAAGTGGATGTCGATGTTGGCCATGTGGACGTTGTTCCACTTGTCGATGATCTGCACGAACGGCTCGTCGTACTTCTCGGCCACGTAATCCGCAAGCTGCTTGATGATGGGCACGAGCTGCGGGACGACCTTCTGCAGGTAGTCGAGCGGCCAGCACTCCAGCGCCTCGGCCAGGATGGTGTGGTTGGTGTAGGCGCAGGTGTCACGCACGATCTGGATGGCCTCGTCAAAGGCGATGCCGCGCTCGCCCAGCAGGCGGATGAGCTCCGGGATGACCATCGTGGGGTGCGTGTCGTTTATCTGCACGGCGGCGTAGTCCGCGAGGTCGTGCAGGTTGCTGCCGCGCTCAACGCACTCGTCCAGCATGAGCTGCGCGGCGTTGCTCACCATGAAGTACTCCTGGTAGACGCGCAGGATGCGGCCGGCCTCGTCGGAATCGTCCGGGTACAGGAAGAGCGTGAGGTTCTTGGCGACCTGCGTCTTGTCGAAGTTGATGCGGTTCCTGATGATGCGCTCGTCCACGGTGTCCACGTCAAACAGGTTGAGCGTGTCGCACTTGCTGTGGTAGCCGGTCACGTCGAGCTGGTACATGGTCGAGGTGACGGAAAGGTCGCCAAACTTTACGGTGTAGTGCTTGGGCGTGCGGCGCATCCAGCTCTCCTGACCCCACCTGAGCCAGTAGTCCGGCGACTCGTACTGCTTGTTGTTGTCAAAACTCTGCTTGAAGAGGCCGCAGTGGTACGCAAGGCCCACGCCGGAGGCGGGCAGGCCCAGCGTTGCGCAGGAGTCCAGGAAGCAAGCCGCAAGACGGCCGAGGCCGCCGTTGCCCAGGGAGGGCTCGTTCTCGAACTCCTCCATGTCCGCGATGTCGCGGCCGGACTCCGCGAGCTCCGCGCGGACCTGCTCGTACAGGCCGAGGTTGATGAGGTTGTTGCTCAGCAGCTTGCCGATAAGGAACTCGGCGGAAATGTAGTACAGGCGCTTCTTGCCCTGGTTGTAGCCCTTCTCGGCCGCGGCGTCGACGGTGAGGCGCAGCAGCGCGTTGAAGAGCTCGAGGTCGGTGCACTCGGAAATGGGCTTGCCCGCGTAGGAGGCGACGGTCTTGGTTGCCATGATAACGTCCCTTCAGGTCATGTCTGACGTTACAAGCACTATAGTTGCGTCGCAGCGCCCAAATCTAGCACCATACGCGCAGCCATTAACACTATAATGACCTCATAACGCAAACGGACTGACGCGTTTGTGGCCTGCAACCGTTTGCGGACGTTGCGGTTACGCCGGCGGAATTGCCGGGCGTGGCGGCGCGGCCGCGGGCGTGGGCGGCGGCAGACACGTGCAAGAGGGGACCGCATGGGCGAGAAGGACGAGCGCGACGCGGGCGAGAAGAGCGAGCGCTTTGAGGACTACGAGCACTACCGCGAGCGCGGCCTGCACGAGGTCCCGGGCTTTGCGTACAACACGTACCTCTGCACCATCCCGCAGGACTTTGACCACGTGCCCACCCACTGGCACGACCAGATGGAGATCGTCTACGTCAAGCGCGGCAGCGGCACCGTTGCAATTAACTTTGCGCGCAAGCCCGTGCACGCCGGCTCCATCGTGCCGATCCTGCCCGGAGAGATGCACTCCATCGAGGGCGACCCGGGGTCGCGCATGGAGTACGAGAACATCATCTTCTCGCTGGGGATCCTGGACAGCCAGGAGCCAGACGACTGGTGCCGCAGCCACGTGATAGAGCCGCTGCGCCAGGGCAAGCTCGCGTTCGAGCGGCCCGTGCCGGAGGGGACGGAGTTCTACGAGCGCGTGCGCTGGGCGCTCGACGGGGCGGACGCGGCCTGCGCCGTGCGCGCGCCGGGCTACTCCATGGTGGTGAAGAGCCGCCTGTTTATGCTGCTAGACGCCCTGTACACCTTTAGGCAGAAGGACGCCCCGCAGGCGCCCGACCCCTCCGCGGAGCGCGTGCGCGCCGTGCTGCGCGAGGTGAAGGAGCACTACGCGGAGCCGCTCAGCGTGGAGGGCGCCGCGGAGCTGGCAGGTTACAGCAAGGCGCACTTCATGCGCGTGTTCAAGCGCGACATGGGCCAGACCTTCAGCCAGTACCTGACGGAGTGCCGGCTCACGGCGGCCGCCTACCACCTTGAGATGACGGACGAGCCCGTGGGCGCCATCGCGCGTTCGTGCGGGTTCGACAACTTCTCGTACTTCAACCGCAGGTTCCGCCGGCGCTTTGGCATGACGCCGACGGAGTTTCGCCACGGGCGCGGCGCGGGCGAGAAGGACGACACGCCGGGCGTGCCGCCCACCGTCATGCCCGCGACGCCCGGGTCCGGCGCCGGCAACGCCGCGGGCGCCGCCACGCG
Source organism: Coriobacteriaceae bacterium (assembly GCA_003862195.1). Classification (GTDB taxonomy): domain Bacteria; phylum Actinomycetota; class Coriobacteriia; order Coriobacteriales; family Atopobiaceae; genus Parafannyhessea. The sequence continues at coordinate 14,926 of QOUO01000036.1, forward strand.
CGCCTAGCCCAGCTGCGCCATGAGCGCCTCGGCCTCCGCGCGCGTGGCCAGGTCCACCTTGAACGCCGTGGCCGATCCCGTGCAGATGCCCATGCGCAGCGCCCGGGCCAGGTTGCCCTCGCCCTCGATGTAGCCGCACAGGAACCCGGCCACCATGGAGTCGCCGGCGCCCACGGAGTTCACCACGCTGCCACGGGGCGCCGCCGAGCGGAGCACCTCGCCCTTCTCGCTCACGAGGACCGCGCCCTCCCCCGCCATGGAGACGAGCACGTTCCTGGCGCCGCGCTCCTGCAGGCGGCGGGCCAGCGGCACGGCCTCGTCCTGCGTGCGGACCTCCTGGCCAAAGATGGCGCCCAGCTCGTGGTTGTTGGGCTTAATGAGGAAGGGCCCGTACGGCAGGGCGTCCAGCAGCAGGTCGAGCTCCGCGTCCACCACCGTGCGCACGCCGCGGCCGGCCACGCGCGCGAGCATGCGCTGGTACACGTCGTGCGGCACCGTCGCGGGGACGCTGCCCGCCAGCACGAGGAAGTCACCCTCGCCCAGCCCGTCAAGGCGCTGCAGCAAGGCGGACAGGTCATCCTGCCCCACCGCGGGACCGATGCCGTTTATCTCGCTTTCCTCGCGGGCGTGCACCTTGACGTTGACGCGGGTGCGGCCGCGGTCCAGGCGCACAAAGTCGCAGTCCACGCCGCGATCGGCCAGCATGCGCTCGACCTCCGCGCCCGTGAAGCCGGCCACGAAGCCCAGCGCGCGCGAGGGCTGGCCCAGGTTCTTGAGCACCACGGACACGTTGATGCCCTTGCCGCCGGGCAGCATGTCCTCCGTGCGGACGCGGTTGACCTCGCCCAGCGCGAGGTTGTCGAGGCTCACCACGTAGTCGATGGACGGGTTGAGTGTCACGGTGCAGATCATGGCGTACCCCTTGGGTTGGCGGGTTTCTTGCGGCTGGCTGCCGCGCCGGCGCGCGGTCGCGGGCCAGCCGGATTGTGTGCGTCACCAGTATACGGACGGCCGGCGCGGCGCGTCACCATTGGCACACATTTGGTTCGCGCGGGGCGGCAAACTCGGCTAGGATTTTGTCAGATTGACTTGCGGCGCACGCGGCACGAAGGGAGCGCACGGCCCGTGGCATTTGACCCAAACGACGAGGACTACCAGCGGCTCAGCCTGCAGTTTGCGCGCTCGCTCGACGGCGGCGACGCTGGCTCCGTCGTGCGCGCGTTTGCGAGCTTTGGCCACCGCTTTGCGCAGGACCACGACAGCCTGCCCCAGACCGACGAGGACCGCGCCTTCCACCTGGTGGCGCAGGCCACGATGGCCATCGACTACCAGCTTCCCTTTACGGAGGACGACGAGCAGGCCAACCGCCTGATCGAGCGCGGCCATCGCCTGCTGGACGAGGCCCTGGCCCTTGACCCCGGCTGCGCCGACGCCCTGCGCATGAAGCGCGCGTCCGAGGTCGCGGGCTTTGACGCGTACTTCGACTTCCTCCACGAGGTGGAGAAGGACGTGCGCGACTGCTGCGAGGAGCGTCGCAAGCGCGCGCTGGCCACGGACGAGGGCGAGCGCGCCGAGCTGGGCGCCAACCTTGCCATGCGCCCCTACCTGCGGTGGCTGGCCATGGAGGCCGAAAAGGCCCTCATCTGCGGCCGCAACCGCCAGTGCCTGCGCATTTGCGAGCGCGCCCTGGAGGTGGACCCGCAGGACATGGCCGACGTGCGCTTTACCGCGGCGCTGGCCTACGCCAAGCTTGAGGACGCCGCCGGGCTCGAGGCGCTTGCCGCGCGATCCGCCACGCTGGGCGTGCCGCGCCGCCACGAGGGCGCCGACGCCTGGACGCTGCTCGCGCGCGTCTCCATCGCGCACAGCCGCCATCTGCCAGACGAGGCCACGCGCCTGATGCGCACTATACTGGACACCTACCCGCACGCCGCGGCCACGCTCAGCCTGCAGCACGAGCTTCCCGACGGCGTCTTTAGCCGCCTGGCCGTGCCGCCCTACAGTGAGGACGAGCTGATCCTGGCGACGTCCGAGGCCACGGTCCTCTTTCAGGAGGGTCGCGACCGCAGCGACCGCGGGGCGCTGGGATCGTGGGTCGCGGACGAGGCAGAGGAACTCGACCCCGCCGACGTGCGCATGGTCCGCGCGTACGAGAGGGGCGCGGGCGCAAAGCAGGGCCACGCCCGTCCCGGCAGCTCGGACGGGGGGCAGGCGTGATGGACGGTCGCGAGGAGCTGGTGCTGAGGCTGGCCGCACGGCGCCGCGCCAAGCTGGGGCTTTCCGACGCGGCCTACGCGGAGCTGCTGCTTGCGGTGCGCGAGGACCCCAACAAGTTCCTGGAGGACGACGCTGACGCCGCCTTCCGCGTGGTGGCCAACGCCGTGGACGCGGTTTCCACCGCGCGCGAGGACGACGACCTGCTGGACGACGGTGAGTTCTACCAGACGCGCGAGAAGCGCCTGGCCCGCATGCGCCGCGAGTGCGACCGCGCGCTGGCGCTGGACCCCGACTGCGTGGACGCCATGCTCCTGCGCGCGCTGGCGGAGGACCTGGACCCGGACCCGCTGCTCGACCGGCTGCTGCAGATCGAGCGCGACATCGAGCCCGCGGACGGCGCCGCGCCGACCGGGGCCGCTGCTGGTACGGGCGCTGCCGGTGCGGGCGCGAGCGAGACCGCGGACGCCTGGCTTGACGTGCTCGGGCGCGGTCGGCTGCGCCTAAAGGCGGCCATCGCGCGCACCTGCCTGGACTCCGCCCGCTACCGCATGGCGAACGAGACCGGCCAGGAGCTCATCGCGCTCGCACCCTCGGACGCGCTCGGCGCGCGCCACACCTGCGCGCTCGCGCTCGCGCGGCTGGAGGACGAGCCCGGCTTCGACGCGCTGGACGCCGCCTTTGGCCGGCGCGGGGACAGCTGGGTGCAGATCGGCCGCGTGATCCTCTTCTACAAGCTCGGCCGCATGGGTGCGGCCCGCCGCGCGCTCCGCGGGTTCGACTCGCTCTGCGACGGAGGCGTCTACGCACTTCTCCGCCCGGTCATGGTCGACACCTATCTGCCGGACCGCCCGACCGCCGCGCCGTACAGCTTTGACGAGGCGACGCTCGCCGTGCACGAGGCCGACCCCATCATCGTGGACGTACCCGACCTCGTGACGTGGGTGCAGAACCAGCCCGACATGCTGGCCGCAGCCAAGTCGTTTGCGGATAAATCGGGACTTGACTGGTAGGCGGCGCGCCAGGCGGGCGGAAGGCCCGCGCGTCTGGTATACTGCAGTCCGCGTCCCCATCGTCTAGTGGCCTAGGACACCGCCCTTTCAAGGCGGTAACACGAGTTCGAGTCTCGTTGGGGGCACCATCGCATGCGCGAGCGCCCGTCGGCAGCTGCCTGGCAGCACCGGCGGGCGCTCTTTG
>QOUO01000037.1 GCA_003862195.1 Coriobacteriaceae bacterium
TGTTCTTCTCCCCCGGCTGTTACAGGAGCCTGAGCGAGACCTCCTTGAGCTGCTTGCCCGAGACCTCGGACGGCGCGGAGCTCATGAGGTCGGAGCCGCTCGCCGTCTTGGGGAACGCCATGACCTCGCGGATGTTGTCCGCGCCAGCGAGCAGCATGCACACGCGGTCGAGGCCGAGCGCGAAGCCGCCCATGGGAGGCGCGCCGTACTCGAGCGCGTTCATGAGGAAGCCAAACTGCGCCTGCGCGCGCTCCGGCGTGAAGCCCAGCTTCTCCAGGATCTTCTCCTGCAGCTTGGCGTCGTGGATACGCATGCCGCCACCGCCGGCCTCGTAGCCGTCCATGACAAAGTCGTACGTGTGCGAGCCCATGGCCAGCGGGTCGCTGTCCAGAAGGTCGAGCTGGTCCTCGTTGGGCTGCGTGAAGGGCTGGTGCTCGGAGTCCAGGCACTTGCGGTCCTCGTCCCAGTGGAACAGCGGGAAGTTGACGACCCACAGGAAGTCGTGACCCTCGCGCGGCACGTCGAGCGCATCGGCCATGTGGCAGCGCATGCCGCCCAGAATCTCGTCCGCGTGCAGGCGGTCGGCCACCGCGAACATCACGAGGTCGCCGGGCTCGACGTCCATCTCGGCACGCAGGGCCGCCATCTCGTCGTCCGAGAAGAACTTGACGATGGGGCTCGTGACGCTGCCGTCCTCGCGGAAGGCGATGTAGGCCAGGCCCTTGGCGCCAAACTCGGCGGCCACGTTGGCCAGCTTGTCGATCTGAGCGCGGGGCCACTTGCCGGCGCCCTTGGCGTTGATGGCCTTGACGTACTGGCCCTCGGTCGCCGCGGCGGACGAGAAGAGCTTGAACTTGGAGTTCGCGAAGATCGGCGTCACGTCGTGCAGCGTCATGCCGTAGCGCGTGTCCGGCTTGTCGATTCCGTAGGTGTCCATCGCGTCCCAGTACTCGATGCGGCGTAGGGGAAGCTGCAGCTCAACGCCCATCTTGCCAAAGGCCTTGGCGAGCACCTGCTCGAGCGCGCCCATGACGTCGTCCTGGGTAACGAAGCTCATCTCGACGTCGACCTGGGTGAACTCGGGCTGACGGTCCTTGCGCAGGTCCTCGTCGCGGAAGCACTTGGCCACCTGGTAGTAGCGCTCGACGCCGCCCACCATGAGGAGCTCCTTCAGGAGCTGCGGGGACTGCGGCAGCGCGTAGAAGTGGCCCGGCTGCATGCGGCTGGGGACCAGGAAGTCACGCGCGCCCTCGGGCGTGGACTTGAAGAGCGACGGGGTCTCGACCTCCATGAAGTCGCTGCCGTGGAACGCCTCGCGCAGCGCGAAGGTGAAGTCGGAGCGCAGCTTGAGGTTGGCTGCCATCTTGGGGCGGCGCAGGTCGAGGTAGCGGTAGCGCAGGCGCACGTCCTCCGCGGTGTCCACGTGGTCCTCGATCTGGAACGGCGGGGTCTTTGAGGTATTCAGCACCACGATCTTGGTCACGTACACCTCGATGGCGCCCGTGGCCAGCTTGTCGTTGTCCTGACCCTCGGGACGCTCGCGCACGGTGCCGCTCACCATGATCGGCCACTCGGAGCGGATGGTCTCGGCCTCGTGGAACGTCGCCTCGTCGCACACCTCGGGGTCGAACTCGAGCTGCGTGACGCCGTCGCGGTCGCGCAGGTCCACAAAGATGAGTCCGCCGTGGTCGCGACGGTGCCACACCCAACCCGTGAGCGTGACCTCCTCGCCGATGTTGGCCTCGCGGAGCTCTCCGCAGGTGTGCGTGTGCATGCTAAACGCCATGTTGTTCCTCTCGTCTCCTCCGCCCCGTGCCGTGACGGGCGGACCAGCAGATGACGGCACGCCAACGTAGACGGCGGCGGCGTGCGCGGTGCCCCATTCTAGCAGCGTTGCGCCGCCGCCACGGCGCGCCGCAAAAAGCTCCCACGCTTTGAAACATTTCCACGCGCGGAGGGGCGCCAACCGAGGGGCCGCGTCCTTCTCCCCCGCACGCGCCGCGTTGTCAGATAACCAATAAACACGGGACGAGAAGGACGCGGCAAGCCTTGTGCCAGCCACACGTCAGCTGCAGGTCAGGTACCTGTTTCCAAAAGATTTCAACCGTATGCGGATTCCTTCTTGCAAGTATGCTTATTTTGGCGTATGGGCCAAATGCCAAAGTTTCGACATACTTTTCTGGTAACGTTTCCGAGACCGCCGGAAACCCATGCAGACAATCTCAAGTAACCCCGGCACCCAAACGCGCAGAGGCAAGCGCTGGAGAGGGCATCCGACCCCTCGGAAAGAGGCAATCATGACTTACAAGGCAGCTATCTTCGACCTGGATGGCACGCTCCTCAACACCATCGAGGACCTTCACACGTCGATCAACTACGCGCTCCACACCAACGGCTTCCCCGAGCAGACCCTGGAGCAGACCACGTCCAACGTGGGCAACGGCGTGCGCCAGCTCGTGCACCGCTCGCTGCCCATGGGCACCCCCACCGACCAGGAGGAGCAGGTCTTCTCGACCTTCTCCGCGCACTACGGCAGGAACTACTGCGAGAAGACCGTGCCCTACCCGCGCGTGATGGAGATGCTGCACGCGATCTCCGCCGCGGGCATGCTGCGCGCCGTCGTGTCCAACAAGCCGGACGCCGCGGTCCAGAAGCTCGTCGCGATCTACTTCCCGGGGCTCTTCAACGCGGTCGTCGGCGAGCGCGAGGACATCCGTCGCAAGCCCGCGCCGGACACGGTCGACGCCGTGATGGAGGCACTGGGCGTCACTCCGGACGAGTGCGTGTACGTTGGCGACTCCGAGGTGGACGTGGACACCGCGCGCAACGCCAAGACGGACTGCATCTGCGTGTCGTGGGGCTACCGCGGCAAGGCCGCCCTCAAGGACGCCGGCGCCAAGGTCATCGTGGACGACGCGGACCAGCTGGCGGACGTCCTGCTGGGCGAGTAACCACCGGCGGCGGGCGGCTCGCGCGGCCACCGCACGACAGCACGACTAAAAGCAAGGCGGCGCTCCCGGGGATTCCCGAGGGCGCCGCAATTTGTGCCCTTATACCCCACCTTCGCACCGAGTTTCACCAAAAGCGAAGCCCTTACGTCCACGTACGGAAGCGCAACGCTGACCTAACCAAACCCGCGGCCGGCGTTCGCCGCGCGCGCCCTGCGGTAAGATGCACACATCCGATGGTCAGATCCTTCGAGAAAGGATGCGATATGGGAAAGAAAGCAGCTGAGGCACTCGACATAAATTACGAAGACCTTGCCGACTACCTGCACAAGAACCATTCCGTCTACATGAAGGTCGGCAACGACGTCTACTACCTCACGGACGTCAACTACGAGGCCTGGCGCGCACAGGACACCAGCGTCCGCAACTCCAAGAACCACTTTGTCGACTGCAGCGACCTTGTTGACACGCTCGACGAGTTCCTGGCACTTCCCTTCGTGAACGGCCACACCATCAAGGACGTCTTCGACTCCGCAACGTTCTACGCCTCCACGCCGGGCGTCAAGCAGCCGTAGCGTTGCCAGCACGCCACGCGTGCGCCACATACAAGAGCCAGGGGCCGAGAAGATCGCTCTTCTCGGCCCCCTTCCTTACCTTGGCTGCATGCGACGGACGCCCGCGGCCCCGCCGGCAGCATGCCTGGCGTTGGCCGCGGGCGCCGGCGCTGGCTACTCGCTCTTCTCGGCCGAATCGGCTGCCGGGGCCGCGGTGCCCTTGGTGGCCTCCATGGACTCCGAGACCTCGTTGTCCTCGTCCTCCTTGGTGAAGCCCTTCTCGAGCACGGGGACGAGCATGCGGTACGAGTTCTCCGTCGCGTTGACGTGCGGAGAGCGCTTTGCGTAGCGCTTGACCGCGGCGGCGGAGCGGTTGATCGCCACGAGCGTGCCCGCGCCGGCCACGCAGCCGCCCGGGCAGGCCATGCCCTCGATCAGGTAGCCGGGGTACTTGCCCTTGACGGCGTCCTTCATCATCTTGCGACAGTCTGCCAGGCCCTCCGCGTTGACCACGTTGACCTCGCGGTCCGGGTAGCGGCGGTGGATCGCGTTCACGACGGCGGTCGCGACGCCTCCGGCCACGGCAAAGTTGCGGCCGTCGGTTGAGGCCACGTCGAAGTCGCTCTTGTTGTCGTCCGCGAGCGACAGGTAGTCGATGCCCTTGGCGTCCATCATGCCGGCCATCTCCTCAAACGTGAGGACGAAGTCGACCTCGCTGCGGACGCTCTTGCGCATGGCCTCGAGCTTCTTTGCGGAGCACGGCCCCACAAAGACGATCTTGGCCTTGGGGTGACGCATGCGGATCATGCGCGCCGTCAGCGTCATGGGCGTGAGGGCCATGCTGATGCAGTTGGCGTGGTCCGGGAACTCGCGCTTTGCCATGACCGACCAGGCCGGGCAGCACGAGGTTCCCATGAACGGCAGCTTGTCCGGCACCTCCTCCAGGAAGTCGTCCGCCTCCTGGATGGTGCAGAGGTCGGCGCCCAGCGCGACCTCCTCCACGCCGGAGAAGCCCAGCAGCTTGAAGGCCTCGCGCAGCTTGCCCACGTTGCCCTTGCCGCCAAACTGGCCCACAAAGGCCGGCGCCACGGCCGCGATGACCTCCTCGCCACGCGCGATGGCCCAGATGACCTGCGCGATCTGGCTCTTGTCCGCGATGGCGCCAAACGGGCAGTTGATGAGGCACTGGCCGCAGCTCACGCACTTGTCGTAGTCGATGTCCGCGCGGCCGTGCTCGTCAGAGCCGATGGCCTTCATGCCGCAGGCGTCCGCGCACGGGCGCACGTGATGGTGGATCGCGTGGTACGGGCACGTCTTGTAGCACATGCCGCACTTGATGCACTTCTCCTGGTCGATGTAGGCCTTCTTGTCCTTGAAGGTGATGGCCTTCTTGGGGCAGATCTCGCGGCAGGGGTGCGCGAGGCAGCCCTGGCAGGTGTTGGTGACCTCGTACACGTTGTCCTTGCAGGCGTTGCACGCGAACTTGATCACGTTGATGAGCGGAGGCTGGTAGTAGACCTCGTCGCTGTTGGCGGCCTTCTCGAACCCCTCGCTCACGCGCTCCGGCTTGTCCATGCTGGAAAGCGGCAGGCCCATGGCCAGGCGGATGCGCTCGCTGATGATCGCGCGCTCCAGGAAGACGCTCTCGCGGTACGTGGCGACGTCGCCCGGGAGAATCTTGTACGGCAGCTCGTCAAACTCCTTGTCGAGCTCCTCCGCGGTCTCTCCGCCCGCGTCGAGCTTGTAGCAGATCTTGGCGACCTCGCGAAACACGCTGCGCCTGATGTCCGTCAGGTTGGTGTACACGCCTCGCATGGTATCGGCCATGTCGACCCCTCTCCTAGGTGACCCAGGTGAGCGCCCGCGGCGCGACCCCCCAGCCGCGGCGCGCGACGCACGCATTCCCCTACATTTTAGCCTCGCGACGCGCTGCCAAGGTCCTCCTCGCCAAAGTACGCGTCAAAGCGCTGCGGCCATCCGGCGCAAATGCTGATCTTCTCCCCCGTGACGGGGTGCGTGAACTCCTCCTGGTACGCGTGAAGCATGAGCCCCGGGCGAGAAGGACCGGCGCCCCCGCCCCGCGCACGCCCATAGAGCGCATCCCCCACGATGGGGTGGCCCAGGTGCGCGAGGTGAACGCGGATCTGGTGGCGGCGACCAGTGCCCAGCTCCAGCTCCACGAGCGAGCGGCCGCCGCGCTGGCACAGCGTGCGCACCATCGTAAGCGCCGGCTTGCCAGACGCGGATACGCGCATGCGGCGGGCGTCGTGGCGGTCGCGGCCGATGGGCGCCTCGATCCTGCTCAGGTCCCGCGGCAGCGCGCCCTCGACAACGGCGAGGTAGCGCTTGTGCATGGCATGGCCCGCGACCAGGGCGTCAAGCTGCGGCTGGAACTCCGTCGCGAGCGAGAAGAGCGTGACGCCCGCGGTCTGCACATCGAGCCGCTGGACGGCCTGCGGCGTGGCCGGCACCCCCGCGGCCGCGAGCCAGGCCGCGACCCAGCTCGTGAGCGTGGCAGCACCCCCACCGTCCGAGTGCACCAGGATGCCGGCCGGCTTGTCCACCGCCATGAGGAACGCGTCCCGGTAGAGCACGCGCGGCTCCGCCACGCCTGCCGGCAGGTGCGCCGCCGCCGGCGCGTCGCCACCGCCGCGCGCGAGCCGCAGCGTCACCACGTCGCCCGTGGCCAACGCGTCCGTACGCGCGAGGGGCTCGTCCCCACGCAGCAGCGCGCGCCCGGCAAACGCGCGCGCCAGCACGGGCTTGGAGCAGTCCATCGAGCGCAGCAGCCCCTGGGCGTCACACGGGGCGGCCACCTCCAGGCGGAGCTCCCGCGGGCCGCCGGCCGAACCGTCGCTCGCGCCCAGGTAGCGGGCCACGCGCACGGGGGCGCGTCCTTCTCCCCCGGCGGCGCCCGCGGACGCGGGGCCCCTGCCTGCGGCGCTCATGCCCGCACGCCCCTCGCGACGTTGTCCGCGTCGAGCCTCAGCATCGCGCTTTCGCCCAGGGCGAGCTCGTCCGCCAGCAGCTCGTAGAACGCCAGAATCACGCTCCACACGTGGTCGGAGTCGCGCCAGGCGGCGGATATGGTGATCGCGGCGTCGTCCCCCAGGCCCACGGCCGTGAGGCCCGCCTCGGGGTGGCGGCCCATGGCGCCCAAGGCCAGCGCCCGCGGCACAAAGCAGGCGCCCACGCCGCGCGCGGCCAGGTCCATGAGCGTCTCCGAGTTCTTGGAGAAGACCCGGTTCCACGGCTTGACGCCGGAGCGCTCCAGGATGCGGCGCGCGATGGCGCCCGGCTCGTCCGCCTTGCCGAGCATCATGAACGGGCAGCGCGCGAGCGGCGCCAGGTTGCCGCGCGCGGCCTCGCGACGGGCCTCGTCAACGTCGTCGCAGGACTCCCGCAGCAGGTCCTCGGTCAGGATGAGCACGATCTTCTCGCGGCAGAGGCGACGCACCACCAGGCCGGGCTCGTCGTCGGGCACCGTGGCCACGGCGAGGTCGACCCGCCCCTCCTTAACGAGGCTGATGAGCTCCTGGTTTTCCGACTCGTGCAGCAGCACGCTAATGCCGGGGTGCTCGCGCTGGAACCGCGCGAGCGTTGCGGGCATGAGCATGTGCCCGCGCGTGCTGGCGATGCCCACGCCCAAAAGGCCGCGCTCGTCCTTGGCGATGTCCAGGAACTCCTGCCCCATCGTGCGGCGCAGCGCCTGGAAGCGCCGCGCGTAGCCCAAAAAGACGTCGCCCGCGTACGTGAGCGTGAGCGGCACCTTGCGGTTGACCAGCCGCACGCCCAGCTCGCGCTCCACGCCGGCGATGTGCGCGGACAGCGTCTGCTGCGTCACGGAGAGCCGCTCGGCCGCCTTGGTGAAGCTCTTCTCCTCCGCCAGCGCCACGAAGTAGTCCATGGTCGAGAAGTTCATGCGCTGCCTCCCGGGACGGACCCATATCACCAAAATTTCTTGTGTCTGATACCGATAATAACAGTTGGACTCCTTATGACCAAGCACCTACCCTATCGAGCTGGAAAGAAAGGGTCTGCCTGTCTTGGGACGGGCACGAGGTTCTGGGAGCAAAGATGGTCGAGGCCGGGGTTCTTCTGACGTTCGCCGCGGTGCTGGTGGCAGGCATCGTCCTGAGCGCGCCGCTGCTGCCGCTTCTGGTGTTTGGCATGCTGCTGTTTGCCGGCTATGGCATCTGGCGCGGCTTTGGCGTGCGCGACGTCGCGCGCATGGCCGGCGTCGGCCTCAAGAGCGTGGGCACCGTCCTCACGCTGTTCGTGCTCATCGGCGCGCTCACGGCAAGCTGGCGCGCAGCCGGCACCATCCCTGCCATCACCTGCTGGTCCGCCAACCTGGTGAGCCCGCGCAACCTCGTGATCGTGAGCTTCCTGCTCACGGCTGGCATGTCCATGCTCGTGGGCAGCTCCTACGCCGCGGCCGCCACGGTGGGCGTCATCTGCATGACCATCGCCACGGCCATGAGGGCCAACGCGGCCATGGTGGGCGGCGCGATCCTCGCGGGCGCCTTCGTGGGAGACCGCTGCTCCCCCATCTCGTCCTCCGCCGCGCTCGTGGCGAGCATCACCAAGACGCAGCTGTTCGACAACGTGCGCCGCATGGTGCGCACCGGCGCCGTGCCCTTTGCGCTATGCTGTCTGGCCTACCTGCTGGCGGGCGGCGTCGCGGGCGGCTCCGGCATGGCCCCCTCGTTCGCAGGCTCCTTCGCGTACTCGTTCGACCTCAGCTGGGTCGTGGCAATCCCCACCGTCGTGATCCTCGTTCTGTCGCTCCTCAAGGTGAGCGTCAAGAAGACCATGGTCGCGAGCCTGGTGACCGCACTTCTCGTCTGCGTCTTCGTGCAGCACGTGCCCGTGGCCGAGCTCCCCGCAATCCTCGTAATGGGCTACCACTGCAAGAACCTGGCAATCGCACGCATGGTCAACGGCGGCGGCATCGTGTCGATGCTCGACATCGCCCTCATCGTGGCGACCGCATCCACGTACTCCGGCATCTTCGAGGGCACGGGGCTGCTCCTGGGCCTGCGCGACTACGTCAACAAGCTGGCACGCCACTCCACACCCTTCGTGAGCGTCCTCTTCACGAGCATCGCCACCTGCACCATCGCGTGCGACCAGGTCGTCGCCCTCATGCTGACCGCGCAGCTCTGCCAGGACACTGAGCACGACGGATCCGCGCTCGCCCTCGACCTCGAGAACAGCGCCGCCATCATCCCGTCGCTCATCCCCTGGTCCACCTCGTGCGTGGGCATCATCGCCTTCGTGGGCATGCCCATGACGAGCATCCTCTGGAACTGCCTGACCTACCTCATCCCCCTGTTGACGCTGGTCATCTCCATGTACCAGCATGCGCATCAGGGCTTCACGGATACCGGCTACGCACACCTGCTCGGCCTCGACCGCAGGGACGACGTCAGGCGCTTCCCGAGCGATGGCCAGCGCCGCGGACTTGCCGCCTAACACAGCGCCTTTGCCTGGAACACATCGCAATGGTCCAGACAGCTTCCTCCTAAGGCAGCGCGCCCGCCACGGGAAACCGTGCGCGGGCGCGCTGTTTGATACTTGATGATGTTCCTGCGCTTGGGCGAGAAGAGCGGCCCTCCTACTGGAGCCTCTGGCCGCACTCGCCGCAGAAGTTGTCGTTAGGGCCGACGGGCGAACCGCAGTTGGGGCAAAAGCTCGCATGCTGTTCCTGCGGGGCAGGCTCCACCTCAGGCTCGGCAGGCCTCTCCAGCACCGTGGTGGGAGCGACCTCCTCGGCATCGGCCTCATCGGAAGCCGCAGGCTCGGGCTCCGTTTCCGCGTCGACCTCAGGCTCAGGTTCGGACTCAGACTCGACGACAGGCTCCTCCTGCTGCGAGGGAGCAACAGGTGCCGACTCTGGAGCGGACTCCACGGGTGCAGGCTCCACCAGGACTGTCGGCGCCACAGATGCGTCGGACGCAACCGATGCCGCAGGCGGAACGGGGGTAGCGGGAGGCTCGGACGGGCTGGTGAAGTCCGCGCCCCTCTCGCCCTTGAGGCCGCGCAGGTCTCGCTTGATGTCAGAGGTGTTGCGCGCGATCACGATGTTGAGGATCAAGAACTCGTTCACGATGCGGCACAGCAGCTCGAGCAGGATGCAGACGATCGCCATGACGACGAGGGTCCCGAGGAACGCGCCCACGCCGAAGCTGATGGAGCTCAGCACCACGGCCAGGCAGCCGAACGCGATCATGAGCGTGTTGAAGAGGTACAGCGCCTTGAGGATCTTGTCAATGAGCAGGACGTCAAAGCGCAGGAACGGGCCCCACGAACGCTTGTCGGAAAGGCTCAGGTGCATGTCGCTCTTGTCCGAGATGTAGCGCTTGTAGCCCATGACGGTGAGCACGATCGCCGCGATGAACGCGATGAGCATGAGCACGCCCAGGGCGCCACCGAAGTTCGCCCAAGAAGTCAGAGGGTTGCCGTAGGAGTTGTATCCGTATCCGTACATCATGAGGGTCCCCTTTCAGACCTTCGCTGGTAGCAGTGGCCGGGCTATGCCAGGCGTGCCTTCACCTCGTCGGCAAGGCTCGCGAGCGGCACCTGCACCTGCTCGTGCGTGCCCATGTCGCGAAGCGTCGCCACGCCTGCCGCGACCTCGTCGGAGCCGAGCACCACGCACAGGCGCGCGTTGTGCTTGTCGGCCTGCTTGAACTGGCTCTTGAGCGAGCGACCCTGGTAGTCGGCCTCGGTGCGCACGCCCGCCTGACGGAGGGCAAGCGTCGCGCGGAACGCGGCGTCGCGCTCGTCGGCACCGGTGCACGCGACGTAGACGCAGCCCGGCTCCTCGCCATCCATGTTCACGCCGAGCGACTTGAGGGCAAGGTACATGCGCTCGAAGCCCACGGCGAAGCCGATGCCCGGGGTGGGCTTGCCGCCCTCGAGCTCCATCAGGCCGTCATAGCGGCCGCCACCGCCGATGGCGCCAACACCAGCGCCCTCGCACTCGACCTCGAAGACCGTGCGCGTGTAGTAGTCGAGGCCGCGGACCAGCGTCGGGTCCTCGACGTAGCTCACGCCCGCCTCGCCCAGGTACTGCTTGACCTTGGCGTAGTGCTCGGCGCAGGCGTCGCACAGGTTGTCCTTGGCAAGGGGCGCCCCCGCCATGACCTCACGGCAGTGGTCGTTCTTGCAGTCGAAGCTGCGAAGCGGGTTGATCTCGGCGCGCTCCAGGCAGTCCTCGCACATCTCGTCCTTGTGGGCGAGGATGAAGTCGCGGACCTTCTCGCGATAGGCGGGGCGGCACTCGGCGTCACCCATCGAGTTGATGCGCAGGGTGAGCTGCTTGGGGTCGAAGCCCATGCGCTTGTAGAACTCCATCAGCATGATGATGCACTCGGCGTCCGCCGCGGGGTCGGGGGCACCAAGCCACTCGACGCCCACCTGGTGGAACTGCCTCAGACGACCCTTCTGCGGACGCTCGCCACGGAACATGGCCTCGCCGTACCACAGCTTGACGGGAGCGCCGCCCTGTGGGACGAAGTTGTTCTCCACCGCGGCGCGCACGACGCCGGCCGTACCCTCGGGGCGCATGGCCATGCGCTGCTTGGCCTTGAGGCCGCTCTCCGTGCCGGCGTCCAGCAGGCGCTCCATGAGCGCACCGGAGAACACGCGGAACATCTCCTTGCGGACGACGTCCGTCGACTCGCCGATGCCGTGGACGAAGGTGTCCACCTGCTCGATCGCGGGCGTCTCTATCATGTCGAACCCGTAGGCGCCAAACAGCTCGCGCGCAACGTCCTGCATGTGCTGCCACGCGCGCATATATCCGCCGTACAGGTCTTCCGTACCCTGAATCCTCTGTGCCACAGTGGGCCTCCTTCCGCGCCTTCAGCGCGACCAGGGCCGTGGCCACAAACACCGTGCGGCGCACGGTGCCTTCCACGGCCGACGGGTATGAAGTATACGCCGACGCCGGCGCTCCACCCCGCTACAGTGCGACGGCAGACGCATCGCACACCCAAACCATTACACGCTACGACACCCCGCGGACATCTCGCAGGTACTGGCTGCACGTCATGCTCCTCACCCGGGAGCCCGCAAACGCCTTGGCGTCGCGCGTGAGGATGAAGTCCATGCCCTCGATTTCCGCCACCGCCCTCACGATGCCGTCCTCGAAGTCGGGCTCGTTCGAGCGCAGTGCCGCGTCCAGGGTCTCCGCGCTCACGGGCGCGAGGATGACGAAGCCCATGAGCTCCCCCACCAGGCGCCGCGCGTCCTTCTCGCCATGAAAGCGATTAAGCACGTAGTAGACGTCCTTGAGCGACATGGCGCACGCGAAGCCGCGGTCTCCCCCGCCGTTGCAGAGCTCGAGTACGCGCCTGGCCTCAACGGACTCCGGACGGCGCCTGTCCAGCACGTCGAGCAGGATGTTGGTGTCGAGCAGGAGGTCACTCATAGCGGCTCGTCACTATATCGCGCGCACCCTCGCGCGTGAGGGAGTCGAGGCCCTCTGCCTTGGGCAGGTCATCGCAGTCCCGAAAGAAGTCCGCCAGGCTCGGGCGCGCGTGCGCCGCGGCCTCCCTCTGGGGAATCTTCCCCGTGTCCGCAATGTTCTGGAACACCGTGCGAATCACGTCGCCGGGAAGGACGTGCGCCTGCGCAAGGACCACGTCCGCGCGACGCTTGACGTCCGCGTCCAACCTGCCGGAAACGACCACGCTTGCCATGGGGCCTCCCCTCGCCGTTTACGTGTAGACAGCATAGCGCGTGGGCGAGAGGGAGACAAGTACTTTTTCGAACATACGTACGTAAATTTTGCGCGACGGCAGCTTGTAGGCCAGCGCGGGCTCGAGCCCATGCGGGCGTGGCCCGGTGCCTGATGCCTAGCGCAGGGCCTCGCGCTCGTAGTCGCTCATCGGGACGAGCCAGCCGTGCTCGCGCAGGGCCTGCTCTATAGCGTCCAGCGTCTCCTCGCTGTCGGCGCGCACGTGGTGGAAGTGGTAGCCGCTCGTGATGCCGCTCAGGAGCGAGGACCTGCTGCTCCGCAGGTCATCCAGGAAGCGCTCCACGTCGCGGCGGCTCGACACGCCCAGGTGGGCGCTCATCTGGCCGTACGTGCGGTGGTTGACCATCGTGTCCTCGATGGTGCCGCCCATGTCGACTATGAGGTACATCTCGTCGGCCACCTCGTCGTCGCGGTGGTGCTCCTTGAGCAGGCGGCAGGGCCGGGCGTCGCGCGCGAGGGAGTAGCCGCGGCTCGTGGAGACCACGGCCGTGCCGTCCGCGCGCAGCAGCGCCACGTCCTGCACGATGACCTGGCGGCTCACGCCCAGCTCGCGGGCGAGCGCCGTGCCGGACACGGGGGCCTGCGCCCCCTCCAGCAGCTCAACTATGCGCGCACGGCGCTCCTTGCCCGTCATGCTAGCGTCCCTCCTCCACCGTGAGGTGCTTGAGCGAGAGGTCCAGAATCGGCGCCGAGTGCGTGAGCGCACCGGAGCTCACGTAGTCCACACCCAGGTCGACCAGGGTCGCGGCCTTGGCGGCGTCCACGTTGCCGGACACCTCGACCTCGGCCCTGCCAGCTATGATACCCATTGCCTGGCGCATGCTCTCGTGATCCATGTTGTCGAGCATGATGATGTCCGCACCCGCGTCCACGGCCTCGCGCACCTGGTCGAGCGTCTCGACCTCGACCTCGATCTTGCGCACGAAGGGCGCGTGCTCGCGCGCGGCCGCGATGGCCTGGCGCACGCCGCCGGACGCATCGATGTGGTTGTCCTTCAGGAGCACGCCGTCGGAAAGGTTGTAGCGGTGGTTGCCACCCCCGCCCACGCGCACGGCCTCCTTCTCGAACACCCGCATGTTGGGGCAGGTCTTTCTCGTGTCCACGAGCTTTGTGCGGGTCCCCGCAAACAGCGCGGCCATCCGCCGGGTCAGCGTCGCGGTGCCGCTCATGCGCTGCAGGTAGTTGAGCGCGACCCTCTCGCCCGAAAGCAGTGCCCGCACGTGGGCGTGCACGCATCCCAGGTCCTGGCCGGCAGCCACGTCGTCACCCTCGGCCACGGTAAGCTCCACCTTGGCCGTGGGGTCCAGCAGCTGGAACGTGCGCTCGAACACGTCGAGCCCGCAGATCACGCCGTCCTGCTTGGCGATCAGGCGCACGCTGCCCGTGGCCTCGGGCCCTATGACCGACGCGGTGGTGACGTCCTCGCTCGTGACGTCCTCGCGAAGCGCCATGAGGATGAGCGGCTCCGCCTGGAGCCTTAGGCTGACTGGGTCCATCCGTGCCTCCTCCTAACGATGTCGCGTGCGGCCAGGCGGCTGAAGACCAGGCTCTCGAGCAGGGAGTTGCTGGCCAGTCGGTTCCTGCCGTGCACGCCGTTGCAGCTAGTCTCGCCCGCGGCGTAGAGGTGCGCCATCCCCGTCATGGAGTTCTGGTCCACATGGATGCCGCCCATGAGGTAGTGCTGCGCGGGCACCACCGGGATGGGCTCCCGGGTGATATCGTAGCCCTCCTCGAGGCAGCGCTCATATATATGTTTGAAGTGGTTGGTGCACACGTCGTTGGGCACGTTGGCAAACGACAACCACACGTGCTTGGTGCCGTCCTTCTCCATCTGGCGCCTGATGGCCGCGGAAACCACGTCGCGAGGCTGGAGCTCGTCCGTGAAGCGGTTGCCGTTCTTGTCGAGAAGGACGGCCCCCTCGCCCCTGCACGACTCGGAGATGAGGAACGAGCGGCCGGGCTTGGTGGTGTAGAGCGTCGTGGGGTGAATCTGCACGTAGTCCATGTGCTCCAGGGCCACGCCGTGCTCCTCGCACACGCGGCAGCCGTCGCCCGTGAGGCAGGGGTAGTTGGTGGAGTGTTCGTACAGGCCGCCCACGCCACCCGTGGCGAGGACCGTGTCGCGGGAGCGCAGCTCGATCGGGTTGCCGTCGCGGTCGTGCGCGTGCACGCCCACGCAGGCGCCGTCCTCTACCAGCAGGTCGTCCATCGTGGTGTACTCGCGGATCTGCACGTTGCGCAGCTCGCGCACGCGCGCCAGCAGCTTGGTGGTGATCTCCTTGCCGGTCACGTCCGCGTGGTGCACGATGCGGTTGCGGCTGTGCGCGCCCTCGCGCGTGTAGTCCAGGTCGCCCTCGGGCGTACGGTCAAACTCCACGCCCAGGCGGATGAGGTCGTTAATGATCTCGCGGCTGGACCAGATCATGGTGTCCACGCTCTGGGGCCGGCACTCGTTGTGGCCGGCGCGCATCGTGTCGTCAAACCAGTAGTCGTAGTCGTCGTGGTCGCGCATGACGCAGATGCCGCCCTGCGCGAGCATGGAGTCGCAGCTGGCCACGTCCTCCTTGGAGAGCATGACGATACGCAGGTGGCGCGGCAGGTTGAGCGCCGCGTACAGGCCGGCCACGCCGCAGCCGACGATGACGACGTCGCAGTTGAGGCTCTGCGCCTGCCGGGAGGCCGCGTTCTTCTCGCCCGCGGTGGGCTGGGCGGCCGTCGTGGGGGCCGCTGCCGTCTGCGCGCTCATCGGGCTGCCAGCTCGAGCATGCGCTCGAGCGGGGCCATGGCCCTCTCCGCGTCGTCGGGAAGCGAGACCTCGCCGAGGTTGCCCTCCAGCGCGGCCAGCACCTTTTCCGGCCCGACCATCGCCATGTTGGGGCAGATGGGCGGCGTCGCCGGGAAGTAGATGCGCTTGTCCTGGCCGGCCGTGACCTTGGCGATCTGTGCGGCCACGCCCACCACCGTGAGCACGATGAACTCGCGCGCGCTCGACGCGGCGATGTGCTCGATTATCTGCTTGGTGGAGCCGATGTAGTCGGCCTCGCGCAGGACCTCCTGCGAGCACTCCGGGTGCGCGCAGACCTCGGCGTTGGGGTGCTCGAGCTCGAGGCGCTCGACCTCCTGCGGGATGATGCGCTGGTGCGTGGGGCAGTAGCCGCGGTTGAGGATGACGTTCTTCTGCGGCAGCCGCTCGGCCACGTAGCGGCCGAGGTTCATGTCCGGGATGAAGAGGATGTTGTGCTGGGGCAGCTCGGATATGACCTTCACGGCGTTGGACGAGGTCACGCACACGTCCGACCAGGTCTTAATCTGCGCGGTCGAGTTGATGTAGCACGCCACGGCAAGGTCGTCGCCATACTGCGCGCGGACCTTGTCCACGTCGGCCTTGCGCACCATGTACGCCATGGGGCAGTGCGCGCGCGGCTCAGGGTTGAGCACGGTGCGCGCGGGGTTGAGCAGCTTGACGCTTTCCGCCATGAACGACACGCCCGCCAGCACGATCGTCTTGCAGTCGAGCGTGCGCGCAAGCCGCGCGAGGTAGAACGAGTCGCCCACGTAATCCGCGAGCTCCTGCGTCTCCGCAGGCACGTAGTAGTGCGCGAGCACGACGGCGTCCTTCTCGCCCTTTAGCTCCTGCACCCGCCGAGCGATGCGGTCCAGCTCCTCGCGCGAGAGGTCCGAGCCCCGTCCGCTCCTGAAGCGACGCGTCGCCTCGCGCAGGCTCGCCTCCTCCTCGGGAGTCCTGACGTAGTCCTCCATAACATCCCTTCCCACAATGCGCCCCTCTGGCGCTCACTGGGTCGGCAGTATGACACCTGACAAGACATGTGACAAGTCAGCTGTCTTGTCAGTAACGCAGATGAGAAGAACGCGGGCGGATGTGCAGGAATCCGTGTGCAAGTGGGCGGTGGCGAGGTGCTGGGAAGGCGGAGTGGCGCGTGGCGGCGGTCGGTGGGCTACTGCCGACGCCCTACGATTTGCTCGCAGAATGTAATGGTTAGAAACTTGCACGCAGGATGTCACGTTTAAGGCCTGTTGAAGGGGCCTAAACGTTACATCAAGCGAGCAAATAGTTTAAACGTTACCATCTGCGAGCATGTTTGTTTGTGCACTGGCAGGCGGTGCGGACCCCCGCGGCCCGATCCTGCCCTACCCCACCAGAAACCCAAAGCCAAATCCCTCGCTCCACGAACGGGGCACTTTGGTGCATTTAACAAACTTCGGGGCACTTCGGTACGGTTAAGCCCCCTCGTAGAGGGCCTAAACATACCAAAATGCACAGAAGGATTTTAACCATACCAAAACGCCCCGAAGTTCACGGCTGCCGGGCTCGGCTGCGCCCACCGCCCCACTGCCACCGCGGCAGGTTGTCCCACGTCGCCACGGGGAGTACAGTCGGACGAGAAGAACGGCGGCACCGGGAGGAAGCATGGCGGAAGCGAGCAATCCGAACGCAGCAGGTGCGGCGGGAGCAGCAGACGCGGGCAGCGCGGCCGGCGACGGCAGGGGCACCTTGGGCGACGTGCTGCAGAGGGCGGCGGCGCGCAGGATGGCATCGCTCGTCAAGGCCGCGTTCGAGGAGCCCGAGCGCAGGACGCCGGACGAGTCGCGCGCGTACGGCAAGGGCCTGCGCGCGGACTTCCCGCCGGAGTCCCAGGCCGTCTGGCCGCCCGCGGGCGCCAGCCGTCCGGACCCGCTCGAGCTGCTGCAGAGCCAGGCCCCCAGCCGCGTGGCCGAACTTCTCCCCATCCGCTACGCGCGGATGGCCGCAAGCCCCTTCGCGTTCTACCGCGGCTGCGCGCTGCCCATGGCGAGCGACCTTTCGCTCACGCCGACAACGCCCATCCGCGTGCAGGCCTCCGGCGACGCGCACATCGCGAACTTTGGCATCTTCGCCACGCCGGAGCGGCAGCTCGTGTTCGACCTCAACGACTTTGACGAGACCACGCGCGGCCCGTGGGAGTGGGATCTCAAGCGCCTGGCCGCGTCCGTGGAGGTCTGCGCCCGCGACCTGGGGCTTTCCGGCTCCAAGGCCACCAAGGCCGTGCGCGCCTGTGTGGGCACGTACCGGCAGTCAATGGCGCAGTTTGCGCAGATGGGAAACCTGGAGGTCTGGTACGCGCAGGCCGACGCCCGCCACATCGAGGCGCTGGTCAGCCAGGTGGGAAGCAAGTCCGACCGCAAGGCGTTCAAGAAGACCATCAGCAAGGCGGAGCGCAAGAACAACGCCCGCGCGGTCGAGAAGTTCACGGAGGTCGTAGACGGAAGGCTCCGCATCGTGAGCGACCCGCCCATCATCGTGCCTGTGCGGGACATCGCCGCGAAGGCGACGGCGCAGGACGACGCCGCGAGCCGCATCGGCCAGAGGCTCGCGCACGACGCGGGCGTCACGCCGGAGGACGCGGCGGCGCGGCTCATCCGGCTCGTGCTGCGCGGCTACCGTGACTCGCTCCCGCCCAGCCGTCGCGCGCTGCTGGACGCGTACACTGGAGTCGACGTGGCGCGCAAGGTCGTGGGCGTGGGCTCCGTGGGCCTGCGCGCGTGGATCTGCGTGTTCGAGGGCGCAAGCGAGCACGACCCGCTGGTGCTGCAGGTAAAGGAGGCCGTGCCCTCCGTGCTCGAGCGCTACGTGGGCAAGAGCGGCTACGCCGAGCAGGGCCG
>QOUO01000038.1 GCA_003862195.1 Coriobacteriaceae bacterium
GCCTTGAGCTTGTCGTCAATCACCACGCGACCCTCGACCT
This sequence comes from Coriobacteriaceae bacterium, assembly GCA_003862195.1. GTDB lineage: Bacteria > Actinomycetota > Coriobacteriia > Coriobacteriales > Atopobiaceae > Parafannyhessea. Next base: position 41 of record QOUO01000038.1, read on the forward strand.
CGTGGTCGTACAGCGCGTCCACGACCTCGCGCATGTTCACGATGGAGGCCACGGGGAAGCCGTACTTCTCCTGGATCTCCTGCTGTGCGGTTACCTTTCCGCCCTTGCCGACCTCCATGCGGTTGAGCGAGACCATCAGCCCCACAACGTTCACGTCCGCGGCTGCCTTGAGCTTGGGATACGTCTCGTCGATGGACTTGCCGGACGTGGTCACGTCCTCCACGATCACCACGCGGTCGCCGTCGTGAAGGTCCGCGCCCAGAAGCTGGCCCTTGTCTGCGCCGTGGTCCTTGACCTCCTTGCGGTCGCTGCAGTAGCGGACCTCCTTGCCGTACAGCTCGTGGTAGGCAATCGCCGTCACGACGGAAAGGGGGATGCCCTTGTACGCGGGCCCAAACACGATGTCAAAGTCGTCGCCAAAGTTATCGTGGATGGCCTGCGCGTAGAACTTGCCCAGGCGGCTCAGCTGCTCGCCGGTCACGTACGCGCCCGCGTTCATGAAGAACGGAGACTTGCGCCCGCTCTTGAGCGTGAAGTCGCCAAACTTCAGCACGTCGCTCTGAACCATGAACTCGATGAACTCCTGCTTGTAGGCCTCCATGGCCCTCCTTCCGTCGTCAGGTCGCGTCCCATGGTAGCGCAGCGAGGCCCCGCGGGCACGCCAAGCCACGCGCAAGGTTCGACCAAAAGGCGCCCGGCCAATAAGACCGCTTGGGCGAGAAGAACGGCCCAACCAAAAGGGTCCCGGCCGCTTGTGCGGTCGGGACCCAGCTTCAAGCCATGCGATGTGGCGGGGAAGCGAGCGCTGCCTGCTACTCGTCCTTGCCAAGGAGCACCTTGGTCATGTCCGCGGCGGCCTTCTTGCCGGCGCCCATGGCCAGGATGACGGTAGCGGCACCGGTCACGATGTCGCCGCCGGCCCAGATCTTGGGGTTGGAGGTGCGGCCGGTCTCCTCGTCAGCCACGATGTAGCCCCACTTGTTCAGCTCCATGCCGCCGATCTTTTTGGCGAAGGGGTTGGCGTTGGTGCCGATGGCGGAAATCGCGACATCGCAGGGGATCTCCTCGACGGCGCCCTCGATGGGCACGGGGCGACGGCGGCCGGAGGCGTCCGGCTCGCCGAGCTTCATGTCCTGGACCTTGACGGCGCACACGGCACCGTCCTCGCCCGCGATGAACTCGAGCGGCGAGACCAGCTCGTGAATCTTGACGCCCTCTGCCTTGGCGTGCAGGACCTCTGCGCGACGTGCGGGCATCTCGGCCTCGGTGCGGCGGTAGCAGAGGGTGACCTCGTCGGCGCCAAGGCGCAGCGCGGTGCGGACGGAGTCCATTGCCACGTTGCCGCCGCCAAAGACCACGACGTGCTTTCCGTGCTTGGTGGGGGTGTCGTACTGCGGGAACTTGTTGGCCTTCATGAGGTTCACGCGCGTGAGGTACTCGTTCGCGAAGAACACGTTGGGGAGGTTCTCGCCCGGGATGTTGAGCAGCTTGGGGAGGCCGGCGCCAGTTGCCACGTAGATGGCGTCGAAGCCCTTCTCGCCCAGAAGCTCCTCGGAGTTGGCGAGGTTGCCCATGACGGAGTTGAACTGGAACTTGACGCCCAGCTCCTTGAGGCCGTCGATCTCGCGCTTGACGACCGTCTTGGGCAGACGGAACTCGGGGATGCCGTACACGAGCACGCCGCCGCCGGTGAAGAACGCCTCGAACACGGTGACGTCAAAGCCGTTGCGCGCGAGCTCACCGGCGCAGGTGATGCCGGACGGGCCGGAGCCGATGACGGCGACCTTCTTGCCGTTCTTGGGGGCGAGCTTGGGCTTGCTCGCGAGCTCGGGCTGGTCGCCCAGGAAGCGCTCGAGCTGGCCGATGGCGACCGGCTGGCTCTTGACGCCACGGATGCACTTGCCCTCGCACTGGGTCTCCTGCGGGCAGACGCGGCCGCAGATGGCGGGCAGCATGGACTGCTCGTGGATGATGTCGAGGCCCTCGCCAAACTTGTGCTCGTAGATCTTCTCGATGAACGCGGGGATGTTGATGTTGACGGGGCAGCCCTGCACGCACAGCGGCTTCTTGCACCTCATGCAGCGCGCGGCCTCGGCCACGGCCATCTCCTCCGTGAAGCCCTTGTCGACGGGACGGAAGTCATGGGCGCGCTCGGCGGCGGGCTCCTCGTTGTCCGGAGTGCGCGGAGCCTTCATGTCCGCGATCCAGCGACCGTTTACCTCTGGCATGCGCAGTTCGCCTCCTCATAGGCCTTGAGGGCCTGGCCCTCCTCGGTACGGTATGCAGCCTGACGTGCGCGAAGGTCGTTCCAGTCGACCTTGGTCGCGTCAAAGTCCGGGCCGTCGACGCAGGCGAACTTGGTCTCTCCGCCAACCTCGACGCGGCAGCAGCCGCACATGCCCGTGCCGTCGACCATGATGGGGTTGAGCGACGCGGTGATGGGGGTACCGTACTTCTCGGCCGTGAGGGACGAGAACTTCATCATCGGCACGGGGCCGACGCAGAAGACCTGGTCGACGGCCTTTGCCTGGAGCAGGCGCTCCAGCGGGGCAGTGACCACGCCCTTCTCGCCATAGGAGCCGTCGTCCGTGGTGATGTGGATGTGGTCCTCCGGCAGCAGGCTGCGGAACTGCTCCTCGAGCAGCAGCAGGTCCTTGGTGCGGGCGCCCATGATGGCGTGCACCTCGTGGCCGGTCGCGACGAGCTGGCGCGCGACGGGGTACGCGATGGCGAGGCCCACGCCGCCGCCGATGACGCACCAGGCGCCCTTGCCGCTCATGTCCGTCGGCTGGCCCAGGGGACCGGTGAGGTCCTCGATCTCGTCGCCGGCCTCGTACTTAGAGAGCATCTCCGTGGTCTTGCCGACCACCATGAAGATGAACTCGACCCAGCCCTCCTCGGCGTTCCAGTCCGCGAAGGTGAACGGCACGCGCTCGCCGGTCTCGTTGGCGCGAACCATGAGGAACTGGCCCGCATGCGCATGCTTGGCCATCTCGGGCGCCTCTACGCGAAACTCGAACACCTTCTCGGAGAACTGCGTCTTTTCGAGGATCTTGTACATTAACGAACTCCTCTCCTGAAGCCCCATCCTCGGGCGCGCCCCGCAGACGCGGACGCGCCGGCATAACGAACAAAGTATACAGCGATGAAATTGGGCGAGAAGGGCAATGCCATCCGGCTGTTCCCAAGTTTGGGTGTGCGCCCATGTGCGGCCCCTAGCCGTTGGCTGCGGCCTGCACCCCGCGCTCGACGACGCGCTCCGCAAGCGATGCCGCATCCTGCGCCTCGAGCTCGAACTCCTGCAGGTAGTTGCCCTTGAGCGTGCGCAGCACGTAGTCGGCCACCTGCATCTTTCCCGGCGGGCGGCCAATGCCAAAGCGCAGCCGGGCAAAGTCACGCGTGCCCAGTTTGTTGGCGATGGAGCGCAGGCCGTTGTGCGCGTTGAGGCCGCCGCCAAACTTGACGTCGACGGCCCCGGCGGGGCGGTCCACCTCGTCGTGGATGACGAGCACCTCCTGCGGCGTGGCCTTTTCTTGGCGCAGGAGCTTGGAAAGCGGGCCGCCGCTCGTGTTCATGAAGTCCTGCGGTTTGGCCAGGATGACCTCGCGCGTCCCTTCGGGCGCGCGCATCCGCACGCGGGCAACCATGCAGCCCGCCTCGCTCTTCCAGTAGCGGGCGCCGTGGCGCTCCGCGAGCGTGTCCACGGTGGCGAAGCCCGCGTTGTGCCGCGTGGCGGCGTAGTCCGCCCCCGGATTTCCCAGCCCGCAGATGATGCGGACGTCCTTTGGTCGTGCCTGCTGGGCCATGGTCCCTCCGTCTAGCCTTGGATCTTCCTAAGGTGGTCAGCCAGATACGGTACCGCAAAGCGCACGTACCCGCGTCCGGCGGCCTCGATGACCCCCGCCGTCTAATTTGGGTTTGGGTGCCGCCCCTACGCCTGCGGCCCCACGTACCTGGACGAGCCAAAGCCCAGCACGAGCGTGGCCACGTTGGGAAAGAACAGCAGCACGAGCGCCATGCCTATGCCGTGCCCAAATGCGAGCGACGTCTTGTACAGCATCACGAGCCCCACCACCGCGATGGCGCAGTACAGGAGCGCCACCAGCACGCCGAGCATGGGGTAGTCGACCGGGGCGCTGGTGCCGGCAAACGCCCCAGCAAACGCCGCCATCACAATGAGCGCCCAGAACGGCGCCGTGCCCCAGCAAATCTTGAACGAGATGTAGGTGGAGTACACGGGGATGATCGACTTCCACCCGGCTTCCCCGGCCTTCTGAAACATCCTCCACCGCGCAATCACCAGCAGCGCCCATACGATGATCCCAAGGAACGCGATCGTGGTTGCGTAGAGCGAAAACAGCGCGATGAGTCCGGCCAAGGCGACCCCACCCTTCGTGGTTCGGCGAGAAGACCGTGCGCCCGTGGACGGACGCACGCTCCTAGCATAAGGCCCGCGCGGAGCCGAGGGGGCTGCCGCGCGGGCCGGGGGTTCTTCTCGCCCCGTGGACGGGGCTTGCGTGTTGCGCCGCGAGCGCCGGGGCTTCGCGGGCGTGGGACTACATCTCGGAGTTGCCGCCCGCGAGGCCGCTCACGGAGTAGTTGGCGTACACCGCGAAGATCGCGTCGGCCATCTCCTTGGCCACGGAGATCTGCTTGATCTTGGAGCCCTCGGTGTTGGCGATGGCGCACGGGATGGAGTCCGTCACGACGCACTCCTCGATCGGCGCGTCCTCGAGCAGCTGGATGGCCTGCTTGCTGAAGATGCCGTGCGTGGCGCTGATGTAGATGTCGCCCGCGCCCATCTCCTTGAGCTTGCGGATGGAGCCCACGAGGGTGCCGCCCGTGTCGATCATGTCGTCGTTCACGATGCAGGTCTTGCCCTTGATGTTGCCGATGATGCCCATGACCTCGGCCGCGTTGTGCTTCGGGCGGCTCTTGTGGGCGATGGCGACCTCGCAGCCCAGGTAGTCGGACAGCTTCTTGGCCACCTTGGCGCGGCCCATGTCGGGGCTGACGACTACGGTGTTGTTGAGGTCGAAGTTCTTGGCCTTGAAGTAGTCGCCAAACTGGTACAGCGCGGTGAGGTGCGTGACCGGGATGTCGAAGAAGCCCTGGATCTGGTTGGAGTGCAGGTCGAGCGTGATCACGCGGTCGACGCCGGCGGCCTCGAGCAGGTTGGCGACCAGGCGCGCGGTGATCGGCTCGCGCGAGGCGGCCTTGCGGTCCTGGCGAGCGTAGGCGTAGTGGGGGATGACGGCCGTGAAGCTCGCCGCGGAGGCGCGCGTGGCGGCGTCGGCCACGATCAGGGTCTCCATCAGGAGGTCGTTCACGTTCTGGCCGGCGATGGACTGCACGAAGAACACCTCGCAGCCGCGCACGGTCTCCTCGAAGCGGGCGTAGATCTCGCCGTTGGCGAACTTGGTGATCTTGAGTCCGGAGAGCTCGAGGTGCAGCACGTTCGCGATGCGCTGGGCCAGCGCCGGGTTGCCGGTGCCCGTGTAAAGGCGGATGTTCTTCTCGACGTTAAGGGGCTTGCTAAGGTCCTCGTACATTGTGAGCTAGTCCTCTCTTTCCAGACGGTCCCAGTACCGGTCTGCCCAACCCTCGATCACGGTCTGCTTGGAACGCTCCAGCGCGAGGGCACCCGCGGGAACGTCCTTGGTGATGCACGAGCTCGCGCCCACGAGCGCGTTGTCGCCTATGGTGACGGGAGCCACCATCATGGTGTCGGAGCCCACGAAGACGTGGTCGCCGATCTCGGTGTGGCTCTTGTGCTTGCCGTCGTAGTTGCAGGTGATGGACCCGCCGCCAATGTTGACGCCCTTGCCCAGGCGCGCGTCGCCAATGTAGCTCAGGTGCGGGACCTTGGAGCCCTCGCCGACCTCCGAGCCCTTGATCTCGACGTGCGTGCCGGCCTTGGAGCCCTTGTGGAAGTGCGCGCCGCCGCGCAGGTACGCGCGCGGCCCGCAGTTGACGTCGTCGTCGATGGTGGAGTCCACGATCACGGTCTCGTCCACCGTGCAGCCATTGCCCACGGTCGCGTTGACCAGGCGGCTGTTGGGGCCGACGGTGCAGGCCTCGCCCACCGTGGTCGTGCCCCAGACGATGGTTTGGGGGAGAAGGACGGTGTCCATCCCGATCGTGGCCTCCGGCCCGACCCACACCTGCTCCGGGTCGAGCATGGACACGCCGGAGCGCATGAGCCCCTCGTTGATGCGGCGCTGCATGATCTTGGTGACCTGTGCCAGCTGGACGCGGTCGTTCACGCCCAGGAGCTCCCGGTAGTCGTCGCAGTGGACGGCCGTCACGGGCTCGCCCATGCCCACGTAGAGGCCCACCATGTCCGTGAGGTAGTACTCGCCCTGCACGTTGTCGTTGGTGAGCTTGTCGATGTTCGCCGTCAGGCGCTTGCCGCAGAAGCAGTACGCGCCGGCGTTGCACTCCAGCAGCGTCTTGCGCTGCTCGGGCGTGCAGTCCTTGTGCTCGATGATGGCCTTGACTTGGCCCGACTCGTCCATCTGGACGCGGCCGTAGCCCGTGGCGTCCGGCGGCGTCATGGTGAGCACGGTGCAGGCGTCGTGGTTCTCGCGCGTGCGCGCCACGAGCGCGCTCACGGTCTCCGGGCGCACGAGCGGCAGGTCGCCGTTGAGCACGACGACGGGGCCGTCAAAGCCGCCCAGGGCGTCGCGAACCACGCGCACGGCGTGACCGGTGCCAAGGCGCTCGCGCTGCTCCACGAACTCCACGTCCTTCTCGCCCGCAAAGTACGCGCGGACCTCATCGGAGCCGTTTCCCACCACGACGACGATGCGCTCCACCTCGGCCTTGCGCGCCGCGTTGACAACCCACCACACGAGCGGCTTGTCTAGCACCTTGTGCATCACCTTGGGGTGGTGCGACTTCATGCGCGTTCCCTCGCCGGCGGCGAGGACGATCGCGGTTACCGGCATGTGTTGCCTCCAGCGTTTGGGTCCAGCAGGCGGCACCCAGCGACGGCACGCACTCTAGCTGGACTGTTACACGACCCTCACATGATAGCGCGCGCCGCGCGGCCGTGGGCGCCGCTGGCGTTTGGGGACGAGAAACACAAGATGCGGCGCGGAAAGCGGCTCGGGTCGCGCGCGGCGGCCGGCCGCGGCACAAAAAGAGCCGGAGGCCCCGTGCGGGACCCCCGGCGATGTCGCGTTGGCTGGGGTAGTAGGATTCGAACCCACATTCCAGGCACCAAAAACCCGTGTCCTAACCCTTGGACGATACCCCAATGCAGTCGCTGCGTTGGGCGTCGCGGCACGTCGCCGCGGGTGCGCCAGCCTCGCGCCCACAAAGTGTACCAGATGGGCGGCCGCGTCCGCGCGGCGTGGCCCTCCTGGGACGATTGCTACAGGTTGAACGCGGAGCAGATGGCATCGAGCAGCATGACCGCGAACGTCTGCGCGTCGCTCGTGGTGAACGTGCCGTCGTAGGCCAGGCCGTGCGGCAGCTCCAGGCGCACGACGGGCGGCCTCACGCCGTTGGCGTGCGCGCTCTCCACCGTGGTGCGCAGGCGCAGCGGCAGGCTCTCGATCTCCTCGGTGGAGAGGTTCGCGAGCTTGCTGCCTTCGGGCAGGTCCGTCGTGCCGAGCACGATGACCACGTCGTCGTCCGGGCGCGAGGCGTCCACGCTCTCCACGATGCCCAGGCCGCTCTTGTCCGTGGTGGCCGTGGCCAGGTTCCAGATGCGGCCCGCGACGTTGCGGCTGATGGGGTCCTCGGCCGTGAGCGAGATCTGCGTGTGCTCCAGCACGCCGGCCGCGCGCGCGAAGCCCATGCCGCCCATGGGGTGGGGGCCGTCCGCGGGCTTGCCCGCCCACACGTGGTGCAGGCGCTCGATGGCGTCAAACGTGTCCGGGAAGGCCATGCCGTCTGCCAGCATGCCCTGGCTCTCCTGGAACTCCTTCACGGCGGCCTCGGTGTAGACGCCGTAGCAGCCGTCGGGCTTGCCGCACGAGAAGCCCAGGATGTTCAGGCACTTCTGCAGCTCGAGCACGTCGTTGCCGTGCAGGTTGGGAAGGCGCAGGTACAGCGTGCGGTCGCCCATCTTGTAGCCGGCGTCCACCAGCGCGGACCACGTGGCGCTGTCGACCTCGGTGCCCAGGGGGATGTCCTGGTCCATCCTGAAGCGCCCGACGGCGTTTGCGGTCGTGGGGCCAAAGCTCTTCTCGCCCAGCTCGTGCTCGTCGATCTTGTAGCCCAGGGACGTCAGACGCTCCTGGATGTCCTCAACAGCGGCGCCCGAAGCGCCCTCTCGGATTGGTTCCATGTGCTCTCCCGTTTTCGCGGCGCCTAACCCAGGCGCTCAACAAAGAAGTCTGCCATAGAGAGGAGCGTTCTGCCCGCTTCTGGCAAAAAGTCCGCAGACGCGAGGTGAGACTTCGCCTCGTCGGCAAGCCGGCGCGCGTAGGCGCGGGTGTGGTCGATGGCGCCGGACTCGCCCATGAGCTCGACGGCGCGTGCCAGCGTGGCCTCGTCCGTCGCGTTGGACGAGAGGATCGTGCGCAGCTCGGCCGCGGGCCCCTCCTCAAGGTGCGTGAGCGCCCAGACCGCGAGGAGCGTGCGCTTGCCCTCCGTGATGTCGCTCCGGAAGTCCTTGCCCTGGCGGGCCGGGTCGCCCACGAGGTTGAGCAGGTCGTCCTGGAGCTGGAAGGCGAGGCCCGCGCTCATGCCAAACGAGCGCAGGGCCTCCACCTGGGCGTCCGAGCCGCCGCCGCAGATGGCGCCCGCGGCCAGCGGCACGGCCGCGCTGTAGTAGGCCGTCTTGTGGCTGGCCATGTACAGGTAGTCGTCCACGGAGATGTCCCAGCGGCCGTCGCGCGCCCAGCCAAGGTCGAGCGCCTGGCCCTCGAGCGTGCGCTCCTCCATGGCCGTGACCTCGCGCAGCACGCGGAGCTTGGTGGCGTCCGCGAGCGAGGCGTCGTCCAGGATCTGGCGCGTGACCGTGGTGAGCGCGAGGTCGCCCACGTTGATGGCCACGCCCACGCCCTCCGTCACGTGCACGCAGGGCTCGCCGCGGCGCAGTTCGCTCCTGTCCGCGATGTCGTCGTGCACGAGGGCCGCGGACTGGAAGTTCTCGATGGCCGTGGCCACGCTGAGCGCGTCGGTCGCGCTGCCGCCCACGGCCTCGGCGCCCAGCAGGCAGAGCGCCGGGCGTGTGCGCTTGCCGCCCGACGCCGTGAAGTGCTCCAGCGGCCCGTACAGGTAGCGGTCGAGCTCGGCGCGCATCTGCGGGGCCGTCTGGGGCAGGGCGCGCGGGCTCTTCTCGCCCAGTGCGTCCTCTATGAGTTGGTGACGTGAGGCAAGGTAGTCCGCGAAGAGGCTCCCCGCGGACCTACCGTTGGGCGACGTGGTCGCCATGGCTAGTCCTCGAAGCCGTTGGGGTTCTTGGACTGCCAGTTCCAGGAGTCGCGGCACATGTCGTCGATGGTGTACTTGGCCTCCCAGCCCATCTCGCGCTTGGCCTTGGAGCAGTCGGCGTAGTTGGCGTCGACGTCGCCCGGGCGGCGCGGGTCGATCTGGTAGGGGATCTTCTTGCCGCAGGCCTTGCCAAAGGCCTCGATGATCTGCAGGACGCTCGTGCCCTTGCCGGTGCCCAGGTTGAAGATCTCGACGCCGGTGCGGCCGTTCATCCACTTGAGTGCCGCCGCGTGGCCGGTGCCCAGGTCGCACACGTGGATGTAGTCGCGCACGCCCGTGCCGTCGGGCGTGTTGTAGTCGTTGCCAAAGACGTGCACGCACTCGCGCTTGCCGATGGCCACCTGCGCCACGTAGGGCAGCAGGTTGTTGGGGATGCCCTTGGGGTCCTCGCCCATGAGTCCGGAGGGGTGCGCGCCGATGGGGTTGAAGTAGCGGAGAAGGACGACGTTCCACTCCGGGTCGGCGGTGTGGAGGTCGGTCAGGATCTGCTCGATCATCCACTTGGTCCAGCCGTACGGGTTGGTCGCGGGCTTCTTGGGCGACTCCTCCGTGAGCGGCAGGCTGTCGGGCGCGCCGTAGACCGTGGCGGAGCTGGAGAAGATGATGTCCTTGCAGCCGTGGTTGCGCATCACGTCCACGAGCGTGAGCGTGTTGCCCAGGTTGTTGGAGTAGTACTCGATGGGCTTGCTGACGGACTCGCCCACGGCTTTGAAGCCGGCGAAGTGGATGACGCGGTCGATGTCGTTCTGGTCGAAGATGGCCTCCATGGCCTCGCGGTCGTTCACGTCCGCCTTGTAGAACGTGAGGTTCTGGGCCGCCTCCTCGCCCACGATCTGGTCGATGCGGTCCACGACCTTCTCGCTCGCGTTGGACAGGTCGTCCACGATGACGACCTGGTAGCCGTCCTGCAGAAGCTCGACCACGGTGTGGCTGCCGATGAAGCCCGCGCCGCCGGTGACGAGCACGCAGGTGTCCTTCGGGTCCTTCTTCTGGCTCATGTGAGTCTCCTTGCCTGATGTTGGTTGCAGGTGCCGCGCGCGGCCGGGGCCGCTGGCGGCGACGTACATACGCCACAAAGTATAGCGCCCGAGCGTGTGCGGGCTGTGGCCAGGTGCGGGCCGGCGGTCGCCTGCGCTATCATGTGCGCGATTCCACAGGCAGGGCGCCGCGTGGCCGGCGCCGCGATCGGGCGGGAGGCGCACCCATGAGCAAGCCGAGGGCCGGCGTGGAGGAGGACTCCCTCTGGCAGAGGTGGCTGTCGTGGGCCTCCGCCTGGTCGGACGCCCCCTTGCCGCGGCGCGTGCCCGCGGAGGCGGCCGTGCTCGCGGCCAGCCTCGCGCTCGCGACGCTCGTCGGCGTCGCGCTCGACCGCCTGGGCCTCGGCGCGGACGCGATCGTGATCGTGTACGTGCTGTCCGTGCAGCTCGTCTCGCTCGTCACGGTGAGTCACGTGACCTGCGGCGTCGCCACGGCCGCCTCGGTCGCGCTCTTCTGCTACTTCTTCACGGAGCCGCGCTACCACCTCGTGGCGCGGGGCAGCCAGTACCCCGGGACGTTCGCGGTCATGTGCGTGGTTGCGGTCGCGTCGAGCCTGATCGCGATGCGCCTGCGCCAGAACGCGCGCGACAGCCGCGCGGCAAGCCACATGATGCACGTGCTCCTGCAGACCAACCACGCGCTGCAGCGCTGCGACTCCGTCCAGGCCGTCGTGGGCGAGGCCGGCCGACAGCTCGCGCGCCTGGTCAGCGGCACCGTCGTGCTGTACCTGCCTAATGCCGCCGGCATGCTCGAGCCCGGCGCGCTCTTCCTGCGCGACGGGAGCGACGCCCCGGTGCCCGATGCGGGCGCGCTCGACGGCACGGGCGTGATCGCCGGCCCGCGCGCGACACGCCAGCCCAACGTCCCCATCGAGGCCGCGGTCGCCATGCGCGCGTATGAGAACGACGCGCCAGCCGGCAGCGGCACCGCGCTCTTCTCGTCCTCGGCGGGGCTCTACCTCCCGGTGGGTGAGAAGGACAAGCCCCTTGGCGTGTTCGCGGTGCTGGGCCAGGGTGGGCCGCTCTCCGCGGGGGAGCGCGACATGGCCCGCGCCGTGGCGGGCGAGACGAGCCTCGCCCTCGGCCGCGAGCTCGCCGCCCAGAGGCGCGAGCAGGCCATGGTCCTCGCCAAGAACGAGCAGCTGCGCGCCAACCTGCTGAGGTCCATCTCGCACGACCTGCGCACGCCGCTGACCTCGATCTCCGGCGCGGCGGAGATGCTGCTCGAGGCGGACGCCCCGGTCCCAACCGCGAGCCCGGCCCCGCAGCCCGGCTCTAACCCAGCGGCCCCCGCCCCCGCGCCCCTCGCGCCGGAGCGCCGCCGCGAGCTCGAGCGCTCCATCCGCGACGACGCGCGTTGGCTTAACGCCACGGTCGAGAACCTGCTCGCGATCACGCGCCTCACGAGCCAGGGAGTCCACCTGGACCGCACGCCCGAGCTGATGGACGACGTGGTCGAGGAGGCCCTGCGCCACGTGGACCCCAAAGCGTCCGAGCACGTCGTCGCGACGGAGCCCTCGCGCGGCCTCTGCCTCGTGAGCGTGGACGCGCGCCTCATGGTCCAGGTGCTGGTCAACCTCGTGAACAACGCCGTCAAGTACACGCCGACCGGAAGCCACATCACGATTCGCGTCGAGCGCCACGCCGCGCCGGCCGCGGACGACGCGGGCGAGAAGGACGTTGTCACCACGAGCGTGACCGACGACGGGCCCGGCATCGCCCCCGAGGACCGCGGGCGCGTGTTCGACACGTTCTATACTGTGGGCCACGGGCTCGCGGACGGCCGACGCAGCTTTGGGCTGGGGCTATCGCTCTGCAAGTCCATCGTCGAGGCGCATGGTGGTACCATCCGCCTCGAGCCAAACGAGGGCGACGGCCACGGCTGCGTGTTCAGCTTCGACCTGCCCGCATGCGACCTGCCGGGAGGGGACGGACCAGATGAGTGACGACGCGGCACAGGCCGGCGCGGTGCAAACCGGCGCGGCGCAAGCCGGCGCGGCACCAGTGCCCGCCCCGAACATCCTCGTGGTGGAGGACGACCCCGAGGTCCGCGGCATCATCCTGGCCGCGCTCGACGCGCACGGCTACGCCAGCAAGGTCGCGACCACGGGAAAGCAGGCCATCGCGCTCGCGGCCGCGGAGTCGCCGGACATCGTCCTCCTTGACCTCGGCCTTCCCGACATCGACGGGGTCGAGGTCGTGCGCGCCATCCGCGCGTGGTCCGAGATGCCCATCATCGTGGTGAGCGCACGGAGCGAGGATGCGGACAAGATCGGCGCGCTCGACGCTGGTGCGGACGACTACGTATGCAAGCCGTTCTCCGTGGGGGAGCTGCTCGCGCGAATCCGCGCGACGGAGCGCCACCTTGCGGTCGCGGCGGCGGCCAAGCCGACGGCGCCCGGGGCAGCAGCCGCGCCGGCGGCCCAGGCATCCGCGCCCGCGACCTTTACCGACGGCGGCCTCGCCATCGACTACGTCGCGGGCGTCGTCACGCTCGACGGCGAGGAGCTGCACCTCACGCCCATCGAGTACCGGCTGCTCTGCCTGCTCTCGCGCAACGTGGGCAAGGTGCTTACGCACGGATACATCCTGGACGAGGTCTGGGGCCGCCAGGGGCAGAAGGGCGACCTCGCCACGCTGCGTGTGTACATGGGGTCGCTGCGCAAGAAGATCGAGCGCGACACGGCGCACCCGCGCTACATACAGACGCACGTGGGCGTCGGCTACCGCATGATGAGCGTGTAGACCTTCTGCGTGTAGACCTTCTCGCCCGTGTGGGCGCTCGGGCGGCACCGTGTTCTTCTCGCCCGCGTTTATGCCATCTGCCTGCGGCTTTTATGCCGCATTTATACCAGCCTTAACGTTATCTTATGCTGCTGGCGTGGCGTTTCGTTCCCAAGGTGCGGCGTCGGGTCGCGCCGGCGCCGCAATGGATATCCTCCCCTCTGGTCGACGCGAGCCGACCGTGGTTCCCCGGCGGGTGCCGGGGTCGCATCAAGAGGAAGGGAGGGCCTTCGTGGAGGATTCCAAGGACGGTGCCACCATACAGGTGGCCCAGGTTCCCCGGCTTACGAGTGACAAGGTCTTCTTGGCCATGGGCACGTCTGCCGCGGGGCTCAGCGCCCAGGAGGTGGAGGCCAGGCAGAGGCAGTACGGCAAGAACGTCATCCAGTCCGGCAAGAAGAAGTCGGTCGTGCTGGTGTTCCTGTCCAACTTCACGCACATGATGGCCATACTGCTCTGGGTCGCTGGCATCATCGCCTTTGCGGCGGGCATGCCGGAGCTGGGCATCGCCGTGTGGCTGGTCAACGTGATCAACGGCTGCTTCAGCTTCTGGCAGGAGAGCAAGGCCGACAAGGCGACCGAGGCGCTCAAGAAGATGCTTCCGGCCTACGTCAACGTGATCCGCGACGGGCAGGAGCAGAAGGTCCTGGCGGAGGACCTCGTGCCCGGCGACGTGATGATGCTCGAGGAGGGCGACAAGGTCTCGGCCGACGGCCGCGTGGTGCGTGCCAGCGACCTGCAGATCGACCAGTCGACGCTGACCGGCGAGTCCAACCCCGTGCGCAAGACGTCCGACGCCGTGCTTGAGGAGAACCTCACCAACGCCGAGATGCCTAACCTCGTGTTCGAGGGCACGAGCGTGGCCGAGGGCAACGGCCGCGTCGTCGTGACGCAGACCGGCATGGCCACGGAGTTTGGCAAGATCGCGAGCCTCACGCAGAACATGGAGCAGAAGGAGAGCCCGCTGCAGAAGCAGCTCGACCACCTGACCAAGCAGATCACGGTGTTTGCGCTGTGCATGGGCGTCGTGTTCTTCCTGCTGGACGTGCTGTTTGTGCACAACGGGCTTGCCGCCTCGTTCATCTTCGCGCTCGGCATGGTCGTCGCGTTCATCCCGGAGGGGCTGCTCCCCACCGTGACGCTGTCCCTGGCCATGGCCGTGCAGCGCATGAGCAAGCGCAACGCCCTCGTGAAGTCGCTGTCCTCCGTGGAGGCGCTGGGCTCCACGAGCGTCATCTGCACGGACAAGACCGGCACCCTCACGCAGAACGAGATGACGGTCAACCACCTCTGGACCCCGGCGCGCGAGTACGAGGTCACGGGCGTTGGCTACGCGCCCAAGGGCGAGGTGCGGGCGGAGGGCAAGTCCTTCTCCGCCGCTGACGACGAGGAGCTGGAGCTGCTGCTCGAGGGCGGCGCCCTGTGCTCCAACGCGCGACTGATCCCGCCCGAGAAGGACGGCGGCCGCTACACGGTGCTGGGCGACCCGACGGAGGCGTGCCTCCTGGTGAGCGCGCAGAAGGCCGGCCTCGACCTCAAGGACGTGGAGCGCCGCATGCCGCGCGTGCGCGAGCTGCCGTTCGAGAGCCGCCGCAAGCGCATGTCCACCATCCACCAGCTGGAGGAGCCGCTCGACGGCGCCACGCGCGTGGCCTTTACCAAGGGCGCGCCCAACGAGGTCGTGCGCCTCTCCACCAAGGTCCGCATAAACGGCGAGGTCGTACCCATGACCGACTCGCTGCGCAGCAAGATCATGAACGCGAACGACTCCTACGCGGCCGACGGCCTGCGCGTGCTCGCCGTGGCGTACCGTCCCATCCACAGGGACGAGCCCGACGTGCCCGCCTCCGTGAGCCAGTACACCCCCGATATCATCGAGAAGGACCTGACCTTCGTGGGTCTGGAGGTCATGCAGGACCCGCCGCGTCCCGAGGTCGCGGCCGCAGTGGCCGAGTGCCGCCGCGCCGGCATCCGCGTCATCATGATCACCGGCGACTACGGCCTGACCGCGGTCTCCATCGCGCGCAAGATCGGCATCGTAAAGGGTGCGCACCCCAAGGTGTTCTCGGGCCTGGAGCTTGAGAAGACCTCCGACGAGGAGCTGCGCCGCGCCCTCAAGGGCGAGGTCGTGTTCGCGCGCATGGCGCCGGAGCAGAAGCTCCGCGTGGTGGAGAACCTGCAGGCCATGGGCGAGGTCGTGGCGGTCACGGGCGACGGCGTGAACGACTCGCCGGCGCTCAAGAAGGCCGACATCGGCGTGGCCATGGGCATCACGGGCACGGACGTCGCCAAGGAGGCGGCGGACATGATCCTGACCGACGACAACTTTGCCTCCATCGTGCACGCGGTGGAGGAGGGCCGTGCGGTCTACGCGAACATCCGCAAGTTCATGCTCTACATCCTCAACTCCAACGTGCCCGAGGCCGTGCCCTCCGCCGTGTACCTGCTGTCCGGCGGCGCCGTGCCGCTGCCCCTGACCACGATGCAGATTCTGACCATCGACCTGGGCACGGACATGCTGCCTGCCCTTGGCCTGGGTTCCGAGCCGCCCGAGAAGGACGTCATGAGCAAGCCGCCGCGCGACCCGCACGAGCACCTGCTCAACGCGCAGGTCATGCGCAAGGCCTTCCTGTGGTACGGCCTGCTGGGCGCCGTCGCCTCGCTTGGCGCGTTCATGTTCGCGCAGGTGCAGGCCGGCTGGCACATGGGCGCCACGATGTTCGGCGTCGGCAATGAGCTGGACCCCACGTACGTCCGCGCCACGACCATGGCGCTTGCGGCCATCGTGTTCTCGCAGATTGGCGAGGTCATGAACTGCCGCACGGAGCTTGCCTCGGTCTTCTCGGTCGGGCTGTTCTCCAACAAGCAGGTCAACAAGGGCATACTCTTTGAGGTGGCGCTCATCGTGTTCCTGACGCTGTTCCCGCCGTTCCAGAGCGTGTTCCACACCTGCCCGCTCGGGCCCGCGGACTACGCGTTCCTCGTTCTTCTCCCCCCGATCGTTCTGCTGCTGGAAGAGGGCAGGAAGGCCATCGTGCGCAGGCACCTGGGCATCGACCGCGACGGCGTCCGCATCGCGCAGGAAAGTGAAAGGTAGGACATCATGAACGTGATTGTCGTTGGACTTGGGCGCATGGGCCTGGGGCTCGCGCGCAAGCTTGACCGCCAGGGCCACAACGTGTGCGCCGTGGACCAGGACGCGGAGCGCCTGGAGCTTCTGGGCGACGACTTTGCCGGCCGCAGGGTCTGCGGCGTGGGCATCGACCGCGACGTGCTGGCCAAGGCCGGCATCGAGCGCGCGTCCGCGGTCGTGTCGTGCACGACGTCGGACGAGACGAACATCGTGATCGCCCGCATCGCCCGCGACTCGTACCGCGTGCCGCGCGTGATCGCCCGCATGTACGACGTGAGCAAGGCCGAGACGTACCGCCGCCTGGGCATCCAGACCATATCGACCACGGACTGGGGCGTGCGCCGCGCCTGCGAGCTGCTGACGTACCACCAGCAGGACAGCGTGCTTTCCATCGGCACCGGCGAGGTGCAGATCGTCCGCGCGGACGTGCCGACGCTCCTGGAGGGGCGCACGGTGCGCGAGATCACCGCGATCGGCGAGGTCAAGGTGGTGGCCGTCTCGCACAACAACCAGACGTCCATCCCCACCGAGGGCACGGTGCTCGGGCACGGCGACGTGATCTACGCGGCCGTCGCGTCGAGCGCGCAGGAGAAGTTTGCCCACATGCTTGGCAAGACGGAGTAGGAGGCAGCCATGAACATCATCATCGTAGGCGGCGGCAAGACCGGTCGCTACCTGGCGCCCATACTCACGGACGGCGGATCTTCCGTCGTGGTGATCGACAACAGGCGCGAGACCGTGCGCAAGTTCCAGGAGGAGCTGCCGGGACAGAAGGTCGTGCTCGGCAGCGGCACGAGCCCCGAGGTGCTGGAGAAGTGCGGCGTCATGAACGCGGACGTGCTCATCGCGGCGACGGGATCTGACGAGGTCAACCTGGTCGCGTCGACCCTCGCGAAGATGGAGTACCAGGTGCCGCGCGTGGTGGCGCGCGTCAACAACCCCAAGAACTCGTGGATGTTCAACGAGTCGATGGGCGTGGACGTGGGCATCAACCAGGCCGACCTGCTGGCCCGCTCCGTGCAGGAGGGGCTCGACATGGAGGACGTCTTCACGATCATGCGCCTGGGCAAGGACGAGCACGCCCTGGTGCAGCTGGAGGTGCGCCCCGACTCCAAGGCCGTGGGGAGGAAGATTTCCGACCTGGGGCTGCCCGACGAGGCCGTCGTGATCGCGATCGACCGCGCGGGCGACATCATCGTCCCCAAGGGCGACACGGGCCTCATCGCGGGCGACAACGTGCTGGCGTTTACCAGTGCGGCGGCCAAGCGCGAGCTCAAGCGGGCGTTTGCGTAGCGGCACGGGGGCGGGCGCGGGTTGGGCCCGCGGGGCCTGACCGCGAAAAGCGGACCGACAGGGGCCCGACTCACAAAGCGTGCTTTGTGAGTCGGGCCCTTTTTGCGTTTGGGCTGGTAAATAGGTTAAGGCGGGCTTGCGCCCACACTCGCAAAGCATGCTTTGCGAGTGTGGGCG
>QOUO01000039.1 GCA_003862195.1 Coriobacteriaceae bacterium
TCTACCAGGAGACGGGCGAGCGCAACTCCGAGCACTCCTGCTGGCAGTACTTCGCGGTCCTGCCCGACATCAAGTCCGTCGGCGTCATGGGCGACGAGCGCACCTACCAGCGCCCGATCATCGTGCGTGCCGTGGAGTCCTCCGACGCCATGACCGCCGACTGGGCCAAGCTTCCCTACGACGTGATCGGCAAGATCTCGAGCCGCATCGTGGACGAGGTCGACGGCGTTAACCGCGTGGTGTACGACGTCACGCCCAAGCCTCCTGCGACGATCGAGTGGGAATAATTTTCGGTCTTTTACGGTCTGTCACACCTTGCTACAAAAAGCAACGTTTTTGCAGGTCAGATGGGTTGAGAAGAGTTTTGAGAAGCGACGCTTCGCAACGCTCCAGAACGCTTGACTCCGGATTATTAGTGGCAGAATTAGTGGCAGGGCTGGATTGGACGGCCCAATACACCTCCGCCACAGAGTGACATTGAGATGGTGGCGCGGCCTTCCGGAGGGGGTCGCGCCACTTTCTATTTTTATGTACAGAGAATGGAACTCTCCATCGCGGGGGGTCCGCACAGGATTAGGGGGTGCTGCACACCCCCTCGCGCGCAAAGGGCGCGCGCTCACCCCCTTGCTGCCCCTTCGGTGGGTGTGCGGTGAAGGGGCACACCGCACACCCACCGAAGGGGTCGATAGGGAGCTGGCGCTCAACGCCATTCGGCAAGGAGCCACAGCAGGAGCGCCATCGGAGCCACGGCAATGCACAGGGCGGCGGCCGCGAGCGTGGCCACCGCCCAGAAGAGGTCCTCGCGGGTCACGACAGGAGCTCGTTCACGCGCCGCTGCACGGCGGCGTAGTTCGCCCCGAGGCGCCGCTTGCGCTCCTCGCCGTTCCCGTAGTCGCCCCGAATCACGGCGCGCGCCAGGGCGTCTACGTCAACGGCCCGGGTGCGCGGCTTCGACCCGGTACCCAGGATCTCGTTCACGCGCGCCTGGACGCGGTCGTAGTTCGCGCCGAGGGCCCTGCGCCGGTCGTCGCCGTTGCCGTACTTGCCGGCGATTACCTCGCGGGCGAGGGAGTCGATGTCGGAGGATGGCGCGGTGGGGGCGGGGCTCGCGGAGGCTGCGCCGCCGGCGCCCATGCGGTCGTACCACAGCTGCGCGCGCGAGATGTAGGCGTCCTTCTGCGAGCCGTAGATCTGCCCCGGGCAGCTCGTGCTCGCGAAGTGGCAGTGCGGGAACACGTTCACGTTCCACTGGGGGCGCCCGAGCCCGTAGAGCCTGCAGAGCGCGGCCACGAGGTGCGCGCCGTTGTCGAGGCAGGCCTCCGAGATCGTGCCGTCCCTTCGGTTCGCGTGCTCGATGCCGATGGACCTCAGGTTCTCCGACCAGAGGCCGGCGTGCCAGGCGGTGTCGCGGTCCCACACCAGCTGGCCGACGCGCCCGGAGCTCTCGACCTGGTAGTGGGCGGACGCCTTCCGCGTCTGCCACCAGTTCCACACGTCTTCGACCGAGCCGTCGGCGTCGTTGTAGTGGACGACGATGTGCTGGATCCTCGCGCCGCCGCGGCCACGGGTGAAGTGCCTGTTCATGAGCCTCACGACGTCGGCCTCGCAGCGTGCCCAGTCCCTCATCTCTCGTCACCCCGCTCGATCCGGGGCGCGTCCGCGTCGACGCGCTTGCCGAGCTCCGCCATCACCGGCGAGAGCACGGCCATCACGAGGGCGACCACGAGCGCCCTCCACTCCGTCGGGAGCGCGGTCGCGCCCACCAGCATGTCCAGGTTCGCCACGACGACGCCCAGGACGCCCTGGACCACCGTGCGCGCGAGACGCCAGTACCACTCGTTTCCGCCTAGGAACTCAGCCATCCCTGTCCGCCTTCCTCTCGAGGCCGTCGACGTCGTTCTTGAGGATCGCCACGTCGCGCTCGAGCAGGTACGTGCGCTCCACGAGGCAGTTGTGCTTCTCCACCCTGCGCGTGAGCTCGTCGATCTTCTGCTCCATCACCGCGCGTGACTTCGAGTTGCTGGCGATGACCCCGGCGAGCGTCACGCCGCCGGATATGATCGCCACGATTACCGACTCCAAGCCATCTCCCCTCGACGACGTCCCTTCGGGACCATGGTCCCAGGGGGTCACAAGGGGGGAGGTGGTTGCCGTTGCCTATCCCGCGGTCAGGTAGCCGGGCTGCCCGGCGCGGTCGATCACGGCCATGTTCGCGCCCGTCTTGGACGAGGAGAACTTCGTGCCGTTCCCGCCCACGAGGAGGTTGTCGCCGTAGAAGGCGCTCGCGCTCGACGCCAGGGAGGACGGAAGCGCCCAGCCCTCGGAAACGAGGATCGTCGTGAGCGAGCTCATCCCCGCGAAGGCGTAGGTCCACCTCCTGATCGTGGACGGGTCGAGCCCCCGAAGGTCGAGGCTCTGGAGGCTCACCGAGCCGTTGAACATGAACTCCATGCTCACGGGATGCAGGTTCGGCCAGCCGGAGAAGCCGAGATGGCTCGACTTGGTGTTGTAGAACCAGTAGTCCGTGCAGAGGCCCTCGACCGAGGACAGCCCGCTGCCGAAGACGACGTACGCCAGCATGTCGCGGTGGTCGTGCCACGGCATGGACCCGAGCGCGTTGTAGCGCGCGTTCACGCAGATGGGGCCGGATGCCAAGACGTCCGGCGTCGTGCCGCTTCCCCAGCCCGTGTTGATCTCGAGCTTCCCGCTCGTGTAGAGGCGGGCGTACGCCCACAAGCGGGCGTCGTCTCCGTCGTAGGCGAGGAGTCCGTTCGCGCCGGTCGTGAACGCCGAGGCGCCGGAGGTGTCCCTTGCCACGGTGAGGTGGCCGCCGACGAGCTTCCGGCAGCCGTAGAACGGGATGCTCGCGCTCGTGATGGACGAGCTGTACGCGGCGTCGCACGAGATCGACCTCAGGTCGGAGTCGCCGGAGAACGTCTGCGACGCCTTCGTCGCCCCGGAGATGTGGTCGAAGCCCGTCACGTTCGTGAGCGCCGTCATCCCTTGGAACCAGTGGGAGATATCGGGGAAGCTCACGGTCGCGAGGGAGGGGTCGACGCGCACGAACGCGATCTGCTCGCGGTAGTCGTGCCAGGGCACGTCGGTGTCGCTGGCGTACCCGGTGGGAGAGAGCTCCCACGACCGCTCGACGGCGTCGTCGTAGTAGGTCTGGGGTCCGTCGAGGTAGTTGAGCTCGAGGTTCTTCCCGCCGTTGTAGAGGACGGCGCGCGGCTTGAGGCCCGTGTCCCAGGAGAGGTCGCGGATCGCCTGGGCCATCTCCCCGGGCCTGTACTTCGTGGCGAGCCCGTTCTGGCTACGTATCGCCCCGGCGATCGCCGAGAAGACCGAGTCGGACACGACCCCGCTGCCGCCTCCCAGGGCGCGCGCCGCGCCCTTGCCAGACTTCGTTCCGTTAAGCTCCGCTATCGCGGCGGCCATTTCAGCCGGCCTGTAGGTAGCGCTGCCGCCGTTCTGCTCGCGGATCGCGTTCGCGATGTCGCCGAGCACGGACTCTGCGATGATGCCCATGCCCATCAGTAGCTCACCCCCGAGAGGTCCGGGAACTGCGAGGAGACCCACTCCTTCGTGGCGTACGCGGAGAGGTCGGGGGTCGCTCCGTCGACGCCCCTCGCGCCCGTGGCGCCGGTAGCCCCCGTCGCGCCGCGCTCGCCCTTGAGCCCGGTGAACGAGAACGAGAGCGTCCTGGCGGAAGGGGTCCCGCCGAGCGTGACGGAGACCGCGGGCGTGCCCGACGAGGCGTCCACGGTGGCGGCGACGTCGGCGATCGTCGCGTCCGCGCCGTCTTTGCCGGCGGGTCCCGTAGGTCCGGTCGCGCCAACGTCGCCCTTGGCCCCCTGTGGTCCCGTGTCGCCGGTCGCGCCCCAAGGCCCCGTCTCGCCCCGTTCGCCCTTTGGGCCCACGAGCGCCGCGAGCTGCGCCTGCGTGAAGTCGTCGTAGGTGAACGGGTCGCCCTTCGGTCCCGCCGCGCCCGCCGGTCCCTCAGGGCCGGTCGCGCCCGCGTCGCCCTTGGGTCCGCGCAGGTCCGCCGAGCTCGTGCCGCTCGCGGAGGTCACCGTGAGGACGCTGCCCTCCCACGAGTGCGTGCAGCCCACGCCGTCCCTGCCGGCCGGTCCCGCGTCGCCCCTGGGTCCCGCGGGGCCCGGCGCGCCGCTCAGCTCGCCGGCGTCGCGCGCCGCCTTCAGTTCGGCCGCGACGGCCAGGGCGTCGGCGGCCGCGTCCTCGTAGCGCTTGATGGCCTCGACGAACAGCGTGAAGCCGTCGCGCACCGCGAGCGTCCCCACGAGGGAGGTGCCCACCTCCACGTCGAAGGCGGGCGTCGCGAGCGTCCTGTCGCTCCAGCTCAGGACCACCTCGCACTCCACCGATCCCTCGGCGGCGCACATCGCCGCCGGCCAGAACACGCGGAAGGCACCAGAGGCGGCGTCTGCCGCCTCCATCGGCTCGCATCCGCGCGCGTGCGTCTGGCGGTGTCGCCACAGCAGGTAGAGCCGGGTGCCGTCGCCGGAGAGGTCCAGCGGCTCGCCCCCGCGCGTCACCCGCAGCAGCATCCCTCGCCCGCGCGCGTCCTGCGGCGAGGCCGCGAGGCGCCCGGCAATCGGGCCGTCGCACGCGTCCCACGTGACCTCCGCCAGGCCGTCCGAGTCCAGCGTCTCAGTCGTCGTTGCCATGTCAGTACTCCTTGCCCGAGAGGTCCTCGAACGACGAGACCGCGTCCGAGGCCTTCGCCGCCGTCTCCTCGACCGCCGACACGCGCCGCACGATCTCGGCGCTCGCCTCCCACGTCGCGCGCTCGACGCTGCCCAGGGTCACGTGCACGCGGGCGCGGCCTGCGCCGAACGTGCGCACCCTGCGCACGCAGCGCGCCGTGAGCCGCCACTCCGGCGAGCGCGAGCGGTCCACGACCGCCACGTCGTCGCCGAGGCCCACCGGGACGCCACTGTCGAGCATGGCCACGTCGCACTCGTACGAGACGCGCGGGTGGCATCGCCTGGCGAGCTCCGCCCTGGTCAGCGCCAGCAGCTCGGCGGGGTCATCGCAGTCCGGGAACACGACGTCCCCAAAGGCGTGCGTGCGTTCGCCCCGCGTGGCGTCCCAGCGGCCCCAGCGCAGGCGAGCCTCGTCGTCCCCGACCCACTTGACCGAGCCGTTCACGGACTCGAACGAGATCCGGCGGGTGTAGCCACCGGTCGCGTTGCCCTGCTCGTCCTCGATGGGGAGGCCCTTGCCCCAGCCGTAGAGCGCGGTGCACACCTCGTCCTCGAGCACGGTCCGCGTGCAGCCCGCGAGGTTCACGCCGTACGCGAAGCGCGCCCCCCTCCAGCCGCCCTGGCGGGGGAGAAGGGCGACGGCCCGCCTCGCGACCCTGCCGCCCGCGACCTCGCACGAGCACTCGAGCTCGCCGCCCCACACCGACTCGACGCGCCGGAGAGCCGCGAGCGCGTTCGTGTGGTACAGGAGCGCCCCGCGCCTGGCGTCGCCCACGCCGACCTCGCCGGGCGACCAGCGCGTGTGTGAGAGCACCGCCGCCATCGCCTGCGCGGCGGTCCTGCTCACCAGCTGCTCCTCCTCCACGTAGTCGCGCAGGAGCTCGCAGAGCGACGACTCCGCGTACACGCGGCACGAGCCGCCCTCGGCCTCGTCGGTGCGCACGACCTCGTGCTCGCGCCAGGCGCCGGTCTCGGGGTCGCGCCACACGATCCGGTCGCCCTTGCCGGGCGCCTTCGCGCAGGCCAGCTCCAGCGTGTCCTCGCCGCCCAGCTCCTCGGCGTGCGTCACCGAGCCCAGGGTGGCGAGCACGCCCAGGCGCTCGTCCCAACGGTCGAACAGGTACAGGGTCGGAACCGCCATCACGCCCACCTCTCCCGCCAAGAGACCAGGTGAGAAGAGCAGCCCTCGAACGCCAGCGCGGCGCGTCCCGGCGCGAGGCGGAAGAAGTCGCTCCCCAGGGTCACGTCGGCCGTCGCGTCGGCGCCGTTCACCGTTACCGTCTGCGCGCCGCAGTCGATGTGGACCAGGTCGCCCGCCGCGAGCGCGCGTGCCAGCTCGACGCGCTCCCCCGTCCCCGTGCACGCGACGGAGGCGCCCGAGCCCGCCGTGGCCGTCAGCTCCATCACCGGCCGCGTCGGCCAGGTCCCGCCCACGTCGAACGCGTCGCCCGCCGACGAGCGCTCGGCGCCGTAGGCCATGGGGTCCAGGCACAGGAACGTCACGGTCGCGGAGGCGTCCGCGAGCGGCCCCGTCCAGCCCGTGGATCCCGCGCATACGACGTCGCGCCACTCGAGCCCCGGCTCGCCCGGCACCACGAGCGTCCCGCCGCCGTCGGCGAGGAGCCATGCCCGGATCGTGCGCCGGACCCCGGCGCGCTCCGCGGCCGTGAGCGCCTCCGGGGCGTCCAGGTGCAGGCGCACCCGCAGCTCCAGCGGCTCCACGTCCGACGAGACGAGCGCGAGCCCCGGCCTTCCGGGCACCCGCGCCGTCTCCGCCGCAAGCGAGTGCGCCGCTGGCCACTCCAGCTCCGCGCTCACGTAGGGCGAGAGCGGACGGCCGCAGAACGTAAGCGAGCTCACAGCTGGCCCCGAGCCCTGGCGTACGCCGTCGCCCTGCGCTGCTGCTCGCGCCCGAGGCGGTCCGCCTCGGCGGGGGCGCCGCGCCGGTCGGCCTCGCGGATGCCCTTCCGGAGCGTCTTCGCCACCACGTCGCGGTCGTCCACGCCGCGTCCTCCGCGCACCTTGTCAGCCATCCTGGACCACCACCGTCATCGTCATCCCAACGTCCCAGACCCAGCGCCCCGATCGGTCGCGCCCGTAAAGGCGCGGCAGACCCACGTCGCAGGCAACGATGCGCATGCGCGGCGGGGCGGCGGCGTGCGCCCAGTCGATGCCCCTCAGGCCGCGCGACACCTCCCGCGCCGTCACGCGGGCGTCCGTCCTGTCGTCGCAGCACACGTGGGCGAGAAGGGCGCGCCGCCCGCGCTCCGAGCCGTCGTCCTGCCTGCACTCGCGCTCCCAGTCGCCCATGGAGACGACGATCGGCTCCGTGCAGAGCCGGGGCGCTACGGGCGCGTCGTAGGCGTTCGCGTAGCCCAGCGAGCGCAGCGCGTCGCGCACGACGCGCGCCTCGTCGGGAACTCCCGTCGTCCAGGCCATCACCCGACCTCCAGCTCCCAGTGGTGCACCTGTCCGCGCACCACGCAGCACCGCCTGCACCTCAGCACGCGCATGCCGGGGAGCGACCCCACGACCACGCGGCTGCCTGCGGGCACCTCGAAGGCGTCCCGGCTGTTCACGGCGTCCACGAACACGCGGCCCGAGCGCGCCGAGTCCCTGTGCGGGTCGTCCGCGACGTCGTCTGCGAGCTCCAGGCGCACGTGGCGCACCATGCGGGCGTCCCCGTAGCCGCCCTGCCCGTCGGAGGGGAGCACGAGCATGTCGTCGGGCAGGAGCCGCCTCGGGATGGGCCTCAGGTACCTCATGGGCAGCCCGCCCCCGAGAAGGCGAGCCCCGTGCCCGCGAGCTCGGAGAGCGCGGCCGCGCGCGCCACCTCCAGGCCGGTGGTGCCCTTCTCCATGTAGTTCGTCACCCTGAAGTCGCCTATCGCGTAGCCGCCCACGCGCCCCTCGCCGAACTCGGCGAACGCCTCGGCGGCGGCGCAGCAGGCGCGCGCCCAGGCCTCGAGGTCGGCGGTCTCCAGGCCGTCGTCCGCGGCCCCGCCGCACAGCTCGCGCACACACCTCAGAGCGGCGGGCATGGCGTCCGAGAAGGACGCCGCGTCGAGGGAGCCGCCGTACGAGTCTCGGTAGAAGGCGAAGGAGGGGCCGGCCGCGGCGGCCCCGCCCGCGACGCCCGATGCCTGCGGGAACCCCATGGCGCTACGCCGCCGGCGCCGCGCTCACGGCCACGCCCGCGAGCTTGTTGTCCATGAGCTCCACGATGCCGTACTTGCGGTACTTCATCATGTAGCTATCCAGGTTCTCCAGCTCGTCCGGCGAGAAGACGCGCGAGGCGACGTGCTTGTCGAACTTGATGACCGCACTCTTCTCCACGACCATGAAGTTGATGGCCCGTCCGTCCGTCGCCTTCGCGTAGCCGAACTTCTCCGAGTCGCCGGAGTTGAGGGCGATCTTCGTGTAGAAGCGCGCCTGCGGCACCTCCACGACGCGGCAGAAGCGCGTGAGGACGCGGCTGCTCATGTTCGGGTTCGCGAGCGAGTAGTCGTCGAGCACGCCCTTGAGCGTCGGCGTGATGAACAGGTAGCGCGAGCCCGGCGTCACCTGGGCCTCGTCCATCGCGTTCGTGACGGAGCGGAGGGCCGCCAGCACGTCCGTCGCCTTGGCCTTCGAGAGGTCGGCCTCGGTCACCGAGACGCCCTCGTGCGAGGCGATGGTCGCGTAGGTGAAGGCGTCGGCCTCCGGCGCCACCTGCGTGCGCTGCAGCTCGGCGCCCGCCTGCACGAAGCAGTCAAGGACGCCCGCCTCCTCGACGTCCATCACGTCGGCGAGGAGCTTGATACCGCGGTCGTAGTTGAAGGCCTTGGTCTCGTAGGCGAAGTCGATCGAGCCCGTCTTGTAGCCCACGTTGCGCGTGTAGTCGCCGAGCCCCGTCACGGATATCCTCGGGATCATGATCTCCTTCGCGTTGCGCCCCGCGCGTGCCATGCGTGCGGGCGAGTTCAGGTACGAGCTCGTCGCCTCCCGCTGGTAGACGCGGTCCAGGATGGTCGTGTAGTTCTTGATTGCTGCGATGCTGTTGGCCATGCCCTAGCCCTCCTTGCCCTCGTCGGTGAGGCCTGCGATTCTCTCCCAGCGCTTCATGTACTGGTCGTCAGAGCCACCGGATGCGCCCGCCGGCTCCAGACCGGTGGCGCCGCCTTGGCCCGGGTCTCCGGCGTCGAAGAGCCACGGCTCGGCCTTCGCGAGCGCGGCGACGTCTCCGTCGTGCTCTGCCAGGAGCGCCTTCGCGGCGGTGACGGAGCGGGCGCCCGCGCTTCTGAGCGCGAACTCCGTGCGCTCGTCGGCGAGGCGGGCCTTCAGGTCGGCGATCTCCTTGCCGAGCGCCTCGGTGGCTTCTGCCGTCTTGGCGGCCTCGGCAACCTTCGCCTGGAGCGCCTCGATCTCGGCGTCCTTGGCCTTGAGCTGTGCGACGTAGTCGGTGCCGTCGTCCCCGTTCACCGCGTCCTTCTGGGGCGCCTGCTGGCCCTGCTTCGACTGCGCGCCGACGCCCTGCTCCTGCCCGCCCTGGTGCTGGTTCTCGCCCTGCCCGACCTGGTCCTGCGCCTGCTGCACGCCACTGGGCTCATCCTCCATTGCGACCGCCTTTCCGCGTCGTGCGGGCAAAGAAAAATGCCCGCACCTTCTAGGTACGGGCATTGTCCTGGGGTGTCACAAGGGGGTCCTAGGATGCGAGGATTAAGGGCGCTACTTCAACAATCCTTGGCTTTTGCGCCACTCATACGTCTCCCAGTAATACTCAACGAGAGTCAGGCAGCTCCCAACGGCGAGCTTTGCGTGGCGAACGGGAAGGGGCTGAAACTGTGCGGTGTGCCCATGGCCGTCCCCATAGGCATTGCGAAATTCAATGACGCCGGTCGCAAGACCCTGAAGGCTACCGAGGATTTGCTTAACGATCTTACCTTCGGGACCATTCGTATCTACATCGCCGACGGCGACTTTGAGCAGCTTCGCAGCCTCTTTAGATAACCTCGGGGCATCCCAGTCGTCTGGTATGCCAATGCCTTGGTTGGCAAGAATCGTCTTGCAGCAGCTCTCGAGAACTTCTTTTGATTTGCCAATGGCATCAGTCGGATGCTCGGTGCGCATCTTCATAAGAAGGTCGATCTGCTCGTTCATGGACTCGCTTGAGAATTCTTTCTTGATGAAGTCTGCCGATTGCTTGTACGGCGATGCGATAGATTTCTCGCGCTCAACGAACTTCTTGCATTGACGGTATCGGGGACCGTAGTTCCTGTCCGCATACTGGGGATGCGGGTAGTCATCCCAGCTCTCAAACTCGCACTGGTATCGAGTCTCGTAGTATTCGAAGAGGTCGAAAAGAAGGTGCTGTGAGTCGACGAGGCTGGCTTCGTTGATATAGGCAACAAGGGACTTCCCCTTTGAGAGTCGATAGTGCTCGCACAGGGGGATTCCCACTGAGCCCAGGGTAAAGGTGTCGAACTCATTCGTGCTGAAGTCGAGAACCCAGCCGCCCCTGTTAAAGAGGTCGCAGAGAAGGCCCATTTCGTTCTTGCTAAGCATATGGGGCGTCCTAACTCAGAAACTTTCCTAGGGCCCCCATAGCCAAAGGAAGTAGCACCTTGGCCAGGTCAGAGCTGCTCTTTGCCAGGCTTGCCAGCTTCTCGAGCTTTTCCGAGAAGGTCATTTGGTCACGGGTGCTGGAAGCGGCATCAAGATCCTTGGCCGCCTTGAGAGCCTGCTCCTTCAAACCGCTGTCAACGCCATCTATGTCTATGATTGCCTTCAGCGTTGTAGTAAGGGAGACGTCCTTGACGTTTACACTGGAGTCGGAGGAAGACTCAGCGTGCGAGGCGGCATCGATGTTAATCGTGGGAGTGAACTTGTTGATGATTTTGGTGCCGCTTTCCGAGCCCATCTGATCTAGGAACCATCCTTCCGCATAGCTTCGGCCATTGTCGGTCACGATGGCCGACGTGAGCGTGTCGTCCGCTGCTAGTCCGTCTATGAGCCCGTGTCGCTTCAATGTCCAGTAATCGACGATGCGGTCTTCGTCCACAGTGACGAACTGCATTTCGCCTGCTTTCTTGAGGGCCTTATCCTCGGCTGCCAGCTCAAGAGCGAGCTCGTCTGCCTCATCGTCGAAGGCTATGAAGGCGCGGCGCTGTGCCCTGGCTGTATCATAGTGCGATGCGCCAGAGCTGGTCAGGTTCTGAAAGTAGACATGGCCGCTAAAATCGGCCTCAGCCTTTATGAGTCCCCGCTCTCTGAGTGTCATCGCCCCGCGGGAGTGCTTCTTGCATACCGGCTGGCCGAAAGGGCCATCCTGGTGCAGGTACAGGTAGGCGAGGGCCGCCTCCTGCTCAACAGTCAAACCGTTCAAATAAAACTCCTAGTCATCCAAATACCGCTAAGGCGATGTATGGGGTTGAAAGCACCGCCAGGGTGTTTTACCTTGCTAGATGTAATGGAGGAGGCAAGCCCGCCAGAACCCGCCTCCTCACGCAGTGCATAGGGCCTCGAGGGGAGAGTACCTTTGGGGCCCTACTTCTTTCTCACGCGAACGTGAACGTGCCGGGTGACGGTGCCGGTCTTCACGATGCGACCGCTCTTAGTAACCCGGAACTTGGGAATTCGTACCTTAACCGTAGCCATAGAACACCACCTTTCAGCGCTATCGAAATCGTTCCGTTCCGTCTGGGGCCGTGGTTTGCCGGTCACCTCCTCGCGAATTGGGACACAGCTCGGGCGTCTATGGGGAAGATAGCAGGAAGTCATGTGATTTACAATCCTTGTCCCAAAACAAGTTTACTTTGTCCTATACTGTCTTTGTCAGGAACTAGGATAGGGACAGCCATGAAGAAGCGCAACGTCATCAACCTCATCAGGTATCACGAGGAACGCAACGAGTCCGCCTTCCGCAGCGAGGCGGCCGAGATAGCGCGTGACTTCGACGCCAGCGGGGACTATCAGCTCGCCGAATACATCATGGCGCTCGTCTCGGACGCGAATGCCTTCGTGCCGCAATCCGATGACGAGGGCGGATTCTTCCGCAAGCTCGAACCCTCCTCTTCGCCGCTGCCGCTGCCCGAGGCCATTTCGGCGGACGTGACAGGCATCTGCAACGCCATCGCGCACAACGCCGGCGTCAACAAGTTCCTCTTCCAGGGCCCTCCGGGGACGGGTAAGACTGAGACGGCGCGACAGATTTCCCGCATCGTCGGCCGGGAGCTCTTCGCGGTCGACTTCAACGTGGTCATAGACAGCAAGCTCGGCCAGACGGCCAAGAACATCGGAAGCCTCTTCGAGCAGATCAACTCCCTACGCTTCCCCGAGCGCGCAATCATCCTCTTCGACGAGATCGATGCCCTCGCACTCGACCGCATCGATACGCATGACGTGAGGGAGATGGGACGGGCGACCTCGGCGCTGCTGCGGGAGCTCGACGCTATGAGCGACCAGGTGGTGCTCATCGCGACGACGAACCTCTACGGCTCCCTGGACAAGGCGCTTTCGAGGCGCTTCGACGCGATCATCGACTTCGGGCGATACACGCGCGAGGACCTGCTCGATATCGCGGACGTGCTCCTCAGCGGGCTCCTCCAGAGGTTCAGGGGGGCGGGCCGCGACATGCGCCTGTTCAGGAAGATCATGTCGCAGATGGAGGAGATTCCCTATCCCGGTGAGCTCAAGAACATGCTCAGGAGCGCTCTGGCGTTCAGCAGCCCCGATGACCCCTACGACTACCTGCGCAGGCTCTATGCCCAGGCCTGCCCCGGATCGCCTGTGAGCGATCTCGCGCGCCTGCGGGAGCAGGGGTTCACGATGAGGGAGATCGAGAAGCTGTCGGGCGTCCCGAGGAGCACGGTGTCACGCGAGCTGAAGGGGGGCTCCGATGAATGACCTCCTCGAGCTCAAGGGCCAGTTCCAGCACAGCAAAGCCCAGCAGCCCGGCGCCCCGGAGCTGCCGAGGGGCCAGAAGGTAACCTCGGATAAGTTGCGCTCGCTCGCCAGCGACTTGTCCCGCATCCGGGACTACTTCGAGGAACAAGGCGTATCGTTCGGCCCCCTCGTGAGCGCCCACTACAGGACGGTCGTGGCAAAAAGCAACCGGATTCGCAGAATCCTGGGGAGCGACGGCAACGCGAGCAGGCACATCGTCGGGGCGAGGTTCGAGGGCGAGGGTGCTGACACGCACCATGTCATCACCTACTGCGTCGGCGCAGACGTGCTCGACGAGAGCATCGACGTTCTGGCGGCGTGCGCCAACGTCGTAGACGAGCGCTTTGCTGGGGCGATTGACGACGAGGGCCTGAGGAGGGTCAACGCGGGGGGACTGAGGGAAGACGCGGGCATCAAGAAGTCGGCATTCGCCCAGATAATACGCGACGCTCACTACGTGACGCGGTTCGACGTGCAGACCACCACGAGGGACATCGACGAACCGGCAGTCGTGAGCATATACGACGTCGGATATCGTGACGTGCGAGCCTTCCTCGCGGACCTCGGCCTCGCCCTCACACCCGACAGGGTGCTGGGCAACTCGTTAAGGCTCAATGCCGACGAGTACGCGAGGCTCGCTTCCCGCTATCCCTACCTGGTGTCGATGGCCGTATCGGACATTTCGCTCCTCACACAGGACGATTTCGATATAGAGCGGCCAGAGGTCGCAAGCATTCCCGAACCCGGCGACGAGCCGATCATCGGCGTCATCGACACCCCTTTCGATGACCGGGTCTACTTCGCTGACTGGGTGGAGGACCACAACCTCATTCCGGAGGAGATCGGAACAGAGTATAGCGACATGGTCCACGGGACGGCTGTGACGTCCATCATCGTCGACGGGCCGAACATCGAACCCGACCTCAATGATGGCTGCGGGCGCTTCCGTGTCAGGCACTTCGGGGTCGCCAAGGGAGAGCGTTCGAGTTCGTTTGGCTTCATGAGGCGGGTCAAGGAAATCGTTGAGCAGAACCGCGATATCAAGGTGTGGAACATCTCGCAGGGGTCGATGCTAGAGATAGAGCGCAACTCCGTGTCGCCAGAAGGCGCCATCCTCGATGACCTGCAGGCAAGGTTCGATGACATCGTGTTCGTGGTGGCGGGGACGAATCAGACGATCAATGGGAACCAGGTCAAGATTGGTGCACCGGCTGACTCGATAAACTCCCTCGTCGTGAATGCGACGGACTTCTTAGGTCGGACGGCGAGCTATTCGCGTAGGGGCCCGGTCCTCGACTTCTTCAAGAAGCCGGACGTGTGTGCGGTCGGTGGCGACAGGGACCGGCCCATGCACCTTTGCGTGGGCACTGGCGAGACCTTCAAGTCTGGCACGTCCTTTGCGGCCCCCTGGGTTGCGCGCAAGATGGCCTACCTCATGCAGGTGATGGGGCTGCCCCGCGAGGTTGCGAAGGCGCTTATCATCGATTCGGCGGCTGGCTGGGACTACAGGGCCGACAGGTATCGAGGCTATGGCCAGGTCCCGATAAGGATTGAGGACGTGGTGGAGGCCCAGAACGACGAGATAAGGTTCTTCCTCGCTGGGTCGGCTGACGAGTTTCTCACCTACAACTACGGCATCCCCGTGCCAATAGTAAAGGAAAAGTATCCCTACGTGGCCAGGGCAACACTCTGCTACTTCCCGAAGTGCGACAGGCGCCAGGGCGCGGACTACACCAGCACGGAGATGGACCTCCACTTCGGGCGAATAGACAACAGGGGGAAATTGAAGGCGCTCGATAACAACCGCCAGGGCGAGGAGGGCTACACGACCACCGAGGAGGTTGCGCGAAAGAACTACCGCAAGTGGGACAACGTCAAGCACATCGGCGAAGCGTTCGGGGGCAACGTTCGCGAGCGCAAGGCCTACGACACGGGGATGTGGGGAATCAAGATACGTACGACGGAGCGCGGAGATGAGAAGCTTGGCCGTGGCATGAGATTCGGTGCGGTAGTCACGTTGAAGGAAATCAACGGGGTTAACCGTATAGATGACTTCATCCAACGGTGCGCCCTCAGAGGTTGGATTGTCAACCGGGTTGACGTCCAGAACCGCATTGATATATACAACGCCGCCGAAGTAGTTCTACATTTTGATGAATGACCATTCTGGGGTAATTGCGATAGTGGTAGGAAAAAGAGAAGAAAAGAGCGACATGAACGATAACGCAGGAGAAGAATATACGGCAATAATGCCTTTTGACAGCCTATATCAGGCTTCAAGAAAAGAGGCAAGTAGGAAAAAGCCAGTCTTTTTCATACATAAATACTTCGCTCGAAGAATAACTGCTAATTTCAGAATGGCCTTGTTAGGTTTTATGGCAAGTCGAAATGACGACGTCTTAAAACAATTCTATGAGCCTTCACCTAATCGGGAAGATATTACTGTTTTAGACCCGTTTATGGGCGGTGGTACGACAATCCTTGAGGCCCTCAGATTTGGATGCAAAGTAATAGGCAATGACTTACAGCCACTGTCTTTATTCGTGACGAGAGCTCTCGTAGAGCCAATGGATACAAAAGCCGTTGATGCAGCGGTAAGATACCTCGGGAGAACAGTCGGCAAAGAGATACAAAACTATTACAAGACAAAGTGCCCTTGCTGCGGTGAAACAGCAGATGTCATGTATACCTTTCATGTCAAAAAGGTAAAAACAGGGGGACAATGCAAAGAGCATAGATTTTTTTCAACTTTTATTTTGGCATATAAAAAGGGCGAATTTACTGTCGTATGTCCAGAATGCGGGAGAGTATCCAAGACAACGTTCAAGGACGGTCCTTTCCACTGTGAGTGTGGATGGGAACTGAAGGATCCTCATAGTTCATATGTCAAGAACGGTGTATTTACATGTCCGAAGTGTGGCGAGTCGAGGGTTCTATCCGAATACAGTAATGACCCTGACTCTGGGTATCCTTTTGCAACAGATATCGTTGCTCTAGAGTATTACTGCCCAAATTGTGGCGCCCATGATTACAAGCAGCCAGACTACGAAGACAAAGCTCTCTATGAAAAAGCAAAGGCTGATTACTGCAAGTATGCTGAATCACTTCCGATACCCCAGCAGGTGATTCCAGCGGGCTATAACACAAACCAGATAATTAACCATGGATATCGAAAGTTCAAGGAGCTTTTTAATGAACGGCAGCTGCTTTGCTTAGGTCTACTTTTAGATGCGATTAACGGAATAGATGACAAGCAGACCCAACTCTGGTTACAACTCGCATTCTCCGGAATGCTAGAAATGAATACGATGTTTTGCCGATACCAACAGAATGCGTATAAGATATGCAACATTTTCTTTAATCATGCCTATGTTCCTATCACTATGCCAGTCGAGAATTGTGTTTGGGGAACAAAGCTGGGAACCGGAACCTTTATCAAAACAATCAAGAAAATTGAGCGTGGAAAAAAGTTCAATAGCAATATGTATGATATTTCAGTTGTGAAGAATAATGAAGGTAGATATGATTCGGTGAAGAACTTCAACGGGGATCAGGTAGCTGCTACACCAGTTACAGTATTCGATAAAGTTGACGGACAACACCCACTTTTAAGATGCTCGGATTCCCGAGATCTTTCTTTTATTCCGGACGCTTCAGTAGATTTGGTACTGACTGACCCTCCTTATGGGGCAAATGTCATGTATTCAGAACTAATAGACTTTTTTCATGTTTGGAATTATAAAAGCACGCTGGCCGACGACTTGGGCTTTACGGAACCGCTTTCTCCTAAATCAAAAGAGATTGTTGTTAATCCGGTCGCCGGAAAAGACATTCAGTATTACGAAGAGGGTCTCACGAAGGTACTTGAAAGATGCCATGATAAGGTACGGGATAGTGGGTATTTAGTCTTCTCGTTTCACGATAAGCATCTGGAAAGTTGGCTGGCGGTTCTGGAAAGTGTCTGCAAAGGCGGTTTCAAGTTGGTGAAATGCTACCCGGTGCAGTCTGAAACAAGAACTGGCGCGCATACATCAAACAAGAATTCAATAGGAATTGATTTAATGCTTGTTTGCAAGAAGATTTCGTTAAACGATGCGGGTGGCACCGTGCCAGGGATAGATGTAAAAGACGCCAGTTTACAAACGATGAAGTATCTTTGCAAAACACTCGATAGGCTAGAATCCGTAGAGGCGGAGATAACGTTGCCTGATATGCAAAACATTGCTATCGCGTACTACTATTCCGTACTGCCTACAGCTTGCCTTACTGACGAAAACTGGCGACGCGTTGCAGTTAAAGAACTTAAGCAAACCCTGAGAAATGTAGAGGGGTTGTCAAAAGACTACACAATCGCTGATAAAAGGACTGGCTGGTGGTCTGAGCTCTATAAAAAGAAATGGGATGTATGATTGTTTGGGATTCATTAGCTAGTTAGTTAGTCAAACCGATTGGCGATTATTCCGTTGGAGATAGATAACGGGACCATACAAGGTATGGTCCCGTTATCTATGGGCGTTTTACCTCCCGTAAAGCAGCTTTAGCTTGTGATTCCAGGCATCATTGTCAAGAGTCGAATTCTGACCAGTGGCAGCAACCTGAGCTTTCCAATCATTGTGATCAAGCCACCCAAATTTTATTCTCTTTATTGAAGGAGTTGGGTTCGAGACTTCGTATTTTTCAAAGTTGATTGCTAGGTAATACCCGTATTTCTGTTTACCAGAATTATGGATACTATTCTTTTGTCCATAGCTACGGTTGCCGAAGATCTTGTTTTGAGATGACGTTTTAATCTCAATCGAATAACTATCATCTGGAATATAAACAACATCCTTGTCGCTTTTATCTTGTTCTGCTTTCCACTCAGCAGGATGGCTAATGGCTAAAAGTGCTGCGATAAGCATGTGGAGGTAGTTTCCAGTTATTTGCGGACTCGGAAATACATCTTTGCCTATTTGGAGGAGTCCACCAATCTTCGTATCCCTGATGCGCTCCCAAGCATCAATCGTGACATTGACTATTTCCTTTCTCTCTGTTAGACCAAGATTGACCTAAGCAAGCCGATAAGCGTCCGGGGCCCCGACTACGATTCGTGTCGCCAAACACCAGAATCGAAGGGGAGGGCCCCGGACATGCTTGACATGATACTGCAAGA
>QOUO01000040.1 GCA_003862195.1 Coriobacteriaceae bacterium
GATGTACTCGTCGCCCCACTCCTCGATGGCGTCGAGCACCCTCTTGAACCTGCGGCCGATGGGCGTGAGCTCGTACTCCACGCGCAGCGTGCCCTCCGTGCTCACGTGGCGGCTGATCATGCCCTCCTTCTCGAGGTATTTGAGCTGGTTGGAGAGCGTGCCCTGCGCGATCTCGATCCTGCGCATGAGCTCGTTGAAGCGAAGCGGCCCGCCCGAGAGCTGGTAGAGGATGATGATGGCCCACTTGCCCTGCAGCACGGTCTGCGTCGTGACGTAGGGGCAGATGCCAAAGAGCTCCTTGCCCTGCTTTCTGACGGTTTCCCGCGCCTGCCCGATGTCCATGTTCTTCTCTCCCCCTTCAAGCCTGCCAGCGTGGCGGACGTGCGCCACCCCGACGGACGAGTCATGTAAAAGTGACCTGGTAACCAGAAAAATCCTAGTTGACGCTCCGTTTGCGTTCCGTATTCTGATGTTAGTTCAAGTTTCTGACTTAGTCCAGAACTTGAAATGACATCGGGACATTGCCACACGACGGGAGGAACCGCCATGAGCATCTATGAGAGGACCAGGGGCAAGAGGGTCGACGTCGACTACGAGACCGGCTACCACTTTGTGATCGAGTACCTGAGCGAGGGCGAGCTCGCCTGGACGGCACTCTCCAAGACCGCCGAGGGCGCGCCCAATCACGAGACCGAGCCGTACTCCAGCCTGGAGCTGGGCGACGATCGCTACATGGTCAACTGGATCGAGGAGTCGGGGCTCGTCGTGTCGCAGGTGGCGGACTTTGCCAACGGCAAGGTCTTCGCGTTCATGACCTGGCCGGACGACAGCGCCCGCGGCAGGCGCGCGGAGCTATTGCACAAGGGCACGCTTACCGTGCTGGACTGACACCAGCAACCACCAGCCAAACCGCAGTTATGTGAGAAGGACGGCCACCGTGGCCGCACTTCTCGCCCAAAAAAGAAGGAGATCGAAATGACCGAAGCAAGGAAGATCGCAGTCGTCGCGTCCAACGGCCGTACGGGCCAGCTCATCGTGAAGGAGGCCGTGGACCGCGGCTTCGACGTGACCGGCTTTGCCCGCAGCGCCAACAAGTCCGCCGCGCAGCACTTTGTCCAGAAGGACATCATGGACATCACCGCCGAGGACCTGGCCGGCTTCGAGGCGGTTGTGGACGCCTTTGGCGCCTGGACGCCCGAGACCCTGCCGCTGCACACCACGACCTCGCAGCACCTGGCGGACGTGCTCAGCGGCACCGACACGCGCCTGCTGATCGTGGGCGGCGCCGGCTCGCTCTACGTTGATCCCGAGCACACCACGCAGCTCTACCAGACCCCGGACTTCCCCGAGGCCTACGTCCCCACGGCGTCCGCCCAGGCCGACGAGCTTGCCGAGCTGCGAAAGCGTGACGACGTGAAGTGGACCTTCGTCTCCCCCGCCGGCGACTTCCAGGCCGACGGCGAGCGCACCGGCACGTACATCCTGGCTGGCGAGGAGCTCACCCTGAACGATCGTGGCGAGTCCGTCATCAGCTACGCCGACTACGCGCTGGCCATGGTCGACGAGGTGGAGAAGGGCGACCACATCCGGCAGCGCATCTCCGTGGTCCGCAAGTAGCGACTACCGGCAGGACGCCGCCACGCCACCATTGGCTTAGAATCGTCTCGTCGTTCGGGCACACGTCGCGCGCGGGCGGCGAGGCTTTTTCACGCAAGGAGGACTCCATGGCAGACACCGACGGCACGATGGACGAGCTCGCGGTCACACAGGCGGGAAACCCCGGCAACCCGCACGGCGAGTTTGGCGAGCAGATGCTCGAGCGCATGAACCGGAGCCACGCCGAGGTCACCAACTGGGCGCTTGACCAGCTGGAATTCAAGGCCGGTGACCGCGCGCTCGACATCGGCTGCGGAGGGGGCGCCACCATGGGACGCCTCGCGAGCTGCATCGAGGCCGCGGGCGGCATGGGACACGTGAGCGGCGTCGACATATCCACGGTGTCCTGCGAGACCTCACGCCGCAACAACGAGGAGGCGATTCGCGCCGGCAGGATGGACGTGACCCAGGCCTCCGTGGAGTCGCTCCCGTTTGCCGACGGGAGCTTCGACATAGTCACCACGGTCGAGAGCTTCTACTTCTGGCCCGACCCCGAGCGCTGCCTCGCGGAGGTCGCACGCGTGGTGAGGCCGGGCGGGCGCTTCCTTCTGGTGGCGGACGTCTACCGCCGCCCCGACCTCGCGGAGGACGTGCTCCAGAACATCGAGCGCTACGACCTGACGGTGCTCACGCCGGAAGAGTACGAGCAGCTGCTGAGGGAGGCGGGTTTCTCAGCCGCGAAGGCGCACCTCAAGGACGGCACTACGTGGATCGCCGTGGAGGGCGTGCGGTAGATGGGAATGCCGACCGTCGCGTTCGTCTGCACGCACAACGCGTGCCGCAGCCAGATGGCACAGGCGCTGGCCGAGCGGGTCATGCCCGGGGAGGCCGCGTTCTTCTCCGCCGGAACCAATCCTGCCTGCGGCGTTGACGCGGGCGCCCTGGAGGAGCTCGGGCGCCGCAGCGTGCCACGGAAAATCCTCGTGGAGCTGCGCCCGAAGCGCCTCTCCGAGCTGCCCGGGCACGTCGACTGGCTGGTGACCATGGGTTGCGGCGTCAGCTGCCCCTCGCTTCCCTGCGCGCACCGCGAGGACTGGGGGCTTGCGGACCCCATGGGCGGACCGCGCGAAGGCTACGTTGCCTGCGCGGACGAGATCCTGCGCCGCCTTGCCGGACTGCGCAACAGGATGCGAGCGGACTCCGAGGATTGCGGCGACTAGCAAGGAAGCGTCCCCGCCCGGACGTCGAGACGCTGATGCCGGAGTTCGAACGCTTTGTCGATCGCATACGCGGGTGGGCGGTCTTCCGCCCAGGTTGTGGTTTGTGGAGCTTGCCGCGGCACTCTGCCAGGAGGCGCGGGGACTCCCCTTAAGGGTAAAGGCGAGATCGCACCGTTGACATCGGACTTCCCATTCCTTATATTGTGACAGTCATTGATACATGAAAGGGACGACAATGCACGACACAAGGCTCTCCTCCGCAATCCACATGCTCATCCTCGTATCCGAGGCGGAAGCACCAATGTCCTCGGCACAGATCGCGACCAGCATCGGAACGAGCGCGGCGGCGGTGAGGCGGCTCGCCTCGTCCCTGCACAAGGGCGGCATCATCTCCGGCAGGAGGGGCGTCACCGGATTCACGCTCGAGGTGGACCCCAGGCAGCTCACGCTGCTCGACGTCTACCGCGCGGCCTGCGACGCGGACGAGGTCCACGTGTTCGACGTGCACTGCAACCCCTCGGACGAGTGCATCGTCGGCAGACACATCCAGCAGACGCTCGGGGAAACGTACACGATAATCGATTCGGCAACCGAAGGGGCCCTCCAATCGATCACCCTCGCGGACTGCATCAAAACATTAAGGAAAGAGGCCATCGCCTCGGGCGACATCCAGCCCGGAAAGACAGGGCTGGCATGAGGGCGGCTCTTCTCCCCTCCTTATGCTTTCGCCAGGCTTTTGCCCGACCTCTCGGTCATGAGGGACATCACGACCACAAAGACAAGCAGGTAGATGGGGTAAATCCGCAGGCTCAGGACGTCGGATAGCATGCCGAGGACCTTCGGCCCAAGCGTGCTTCCCACGTACGCGCAGGCCATCTCGATGCCCGTGAGGGACTGGGAGTTCTCTGCGCCGAAGCGCGCCGGCGTGGAGTGGATGATGGACGGGTATATCGGGGCGCAGCCAAGGCCGATGGCCACGAGGCCGAGGAACGAGAGGGCCTCGATCCGCGGGACCAGGCACAGGATGCCGAGAAGGGCTATGCCCTCCCCCAGGCGAATCATGTTCTGGTCGCCAAGCCTCTCCGAGACGAAGCCCGAGATGGCCCTTCCCACCGTGATGCCAAGGTAGAAGAGCGAGGCCAGCGACGCCGCCGTCTGGGCCGCAACCGAGCGCTCCGCGACCATCCAGCTGGCGGCCCAAAGCCCCGTGGAGGACTCCAGCGCGCAGTAGCAGAAGAAGGCCACGAGGATGGAGGCGGCGCCGGGAAGCCTGACGGCGTCCTTCAGCGGCACGACGTTGCGCGTCTCCTGAGCATGCGCGTCCTTCTCGCCCTTCCAGAGCGGCAGGGACAGGAAGATCACGGCGCTCAGCACGACCTGGATGACGCCGATGGCGCGGTACCCCGCATGCCAGGAGGCGTGCCGTATGGCGGCGCCCATGATGACGGGGCCGGTGCTGGCGCCGATGCCCCACATGCAGTGCAGCCACGACATGTGCCGCGCCTTGAAGTGAAGGCTCACGTAGTTGTTGAGCGCGGCGTCCACGGCCCCCGCACCCAGCCCGTACGGGATGCACCACAGGACCAGGTGCCAATACGCGCCGCTGATGGAGAAGCCGAACAGGGCGACCGCCGTCGTCAGGACGGAGACGGCGGTCACCTTCCCGGTGCCGAACGCGCGGATCAGCCGGTCGGACAGCAGTGACGAGACGATGGTGCAGATGCTGATGATCATGGCCAGCGTGCCCGCGTCCGAGACCGTGGCATGCATGCCCTCGTACATCACGGGCCACGCGCTTCCCAGGAGGGAGTCCGGCAGGCCCAGCGATATGAACGACACGTATATGACTGCAAGCAAGAGCGAAATCATTGGACCCCTTAGTCCTCGATCTTGTGGAACACCGGCTCCATGTGGTCGAAGGTGCAGAACTCGGTCAGACCGATCTCGTCGCGCACGATCCTGCGGGCGTCGGCAAAGTGGTCGCCCAAGAACGCCGTCTTGTGGGCGTCGGAGCCAAAGGTGAAGACCTTGCCGCCCAGGTCCTTGTAGAGCGCGAGTATCTTCCTCGACGGCTGCGTGTCCGCCAGCCCGTAGTGCCAGGAGGACGTGTTGATCTCGATTCCCTTGCCGTCGCGGATGGACAGCTTCAGGATCTCGGCAACCTGGTCCCTCACCTTGTCGAACGGATAGGGGCCCGCCGGGTCGTAGCGTGCCAGAAGGTCGAGGTGCGCCAGCACGGAGTAGTCCTTGAACTGCTGCTGGACGCGGTAGATCTCGTCGTAGTAGGCGTCGTTGTACTCCTGCTGCGTGCGGCCCTTGAAGTACTCGCCGTTCCAGAACTCCTGGTTGTCCACCTGGTGCATGGAGAGCAGGACGAAGTCCAAATCGTCGCGATACGTGGAGAAGAGCGTGCGGTACTTGCCGAGGGTGCCGGTCTGGATGCCAAACTCGAGGCCGGCCTTGACGCTGACCCTGCCCGCATACTCCTCGCGCATGCGCTTGGCCTTTGCGAAGTACTTCGGGTAGTCCACGTTGGCCAGCGGCTCCCGGTCGTCCGCGGAGGAGTTCACGCCGTCGCCGCCCCGGTACATGATGCCCCTGGGGTCGTCCCAGTCGCGCTTGATGCCGTAGTCCACGTGGTCGGTAAAGCACAGCTCGTCGAGGCCGATCTCGATGGCGCGCTCGACCTGGTTCTCCATCGGCTCCGTGGAGTCGTCCGAAAACTCGCTGTGCAGGTGGTAGTCAGCCTTCATTCCGCTTTCCCTTCAATCAAGGCGGTTGTTCTTCTCCACGGATTATATCGTCACAAACCGAGTATTATTAGGACGTAATCCTCATGTCAATGGGAGAATATCGCCATGTTGCAACAGTCGACCGACCAGACGGACGAGCGCGGCAGGGAGCGGCTGGAATACGGGACCCGCGAGTTCCCGGCGGCATTCTTCTACGACGACCTGGACGTGGTCACCGTGCCGTGGCACTGGCACGAGGAGTTCGAGCTCACCTACATGGTGCGGGGCTCGCTCCGCGTGCGGGCCGGCGGCGCCAGCTTTGACGTGTCTGGCGGGGACGCCTACTTTGTGAACGCCTCCGTCATGCACTCCGCCGAGCCGCTCTGCCGCGGCGCCATCCAGAAGGCGTGCGTGTTCAACGCCAGGCTGATCGCCGGCGAGGACTCCGCCATCTACCAGCGCTACGTGCTGCCACTGATGGCCAGGGGCGACCTCCCCGGCTGCGTCATCCGTCCGCGGGGCGAGGGCGAGAAGGACGCCATCCGTCGCATCGAGCGCGCCTGGGACGCGGGCGCCTCCAACGCCAGGCACCACGAGGTCACGGTCCGCGACGACTACACGGACGTCCTCCTGTACCTGCTGGAGAGCGCCCCCGCGACGGTGGCGGCGGACGCCTCCAAGCGGACGCATCGCGAGGAGCTCCGCCTGAGGCAGATGCTCGCCTTTGTGGAGGCGCACTACATGGACCCCATCAGGCTGGAGGACATCGCGGCCAGCGCGCACATAAGCACCAGCGAGTGCCTGCGCTGCTTTCGCACGCTCACGGGCTCGACGCCCATGCGCTACGTTGGCGAGGTGAGGCTGTCAAAGGCCTGCGAGCTCCTGACCGGCACGGACCTGACGGTGACGGAGGTCGCGGCCCGCTGCGGCTACCGGGACCCCGGCTACTTTGCGCGGCAGTTCCGCAAGGGCAGGGGTATGACGCCGGTGCAGTTTCGCAACGGCGGGGCAAGGCTCCGTAGCTCCCGCTGAGGGCCGGCCCCGGGGTCTTGCTCCCCAGGCTCGTACACGTGAACCGCCGCCACGCGGACGACTTCGAACGCCTGGTGACGGGCGTCCCGCACCTGCTGTAGAAAACAAATGGCTTCTTCGCCATCGGTATCAAACACCCTAACGCGGGGTATCATGTACCCAACGGCGTGCCTTCGATGTGGGCTAGGCGGCGCCGTTTACTCTAACGCCGGTAGTTGCCGCTACCGGCGCCTTTTGTGTCGCCTCCTTCGAGCTTTGGACCTGGGCCTTACGACCTTGCTGAGCAGTCCGACCACCGCGGTGGCCAGGTTGACGAGCGCGATCACAAGTTCCATAGACTGTGCCTCCTTATGTTGCAGGGAGGCGCCGCCAGCACGAAGGTGCCGTTGGGATGATGGCCTGATACCCATATCTACCTGCGATAATGCCTTGCAGTTAACTTTTCCATACCAACGCTCCCGGGTTCGGGCGCATTGCGGGTCCGTGGCGCGCGATCTGGGCGGATCGGTGGCGCTGGGGCCAGACTAGGCACGCGACACAGCTCGGTTCCCATGCACCACGCATGGATACCGTGAGAACGCGACGCAAGGATTCCGTTTCCCATGCGTTCGGGCGAACGGTTCCCTTGCGTGGTGCATGGGAACCGGCCCCAGACCGGCCCATTTCGGGCCAAACGCAAGGATTCCGCCCTTGCAAACGCATGGCAAACGGAATCCTTGCTTGCCAAAACGACGGTTCCCATGCGCGGCGCATGGGAACCGTAGATGGCCGATACGAGGAAGGCGGTCGCCCCGCGTTGCCAAGGGCACAGGCGCAGATACCGTCAAACGGCCAGGCGCAGGAATCGATTTCTGCGCTTGCGGCCAGCGCGCACATCAGCACCAGCGAGTGCCTGCGCTGCTTCCGCACGCTCGCGGGCTCGACGCCCATGCGCTACGTTGGCGAGGTGAGGCTGTCAAAGGCCCGCGAGCTCCTGACGGTGGCGGAGGTCGCGGCCCGCTGCGGCTACCAGAACCCCGGCCACTTTGCGAGGAT
This sequence comes from Coriobacteriaceae bacterium, assembly GCA_003862195.1. GTDB lineage: Bacteria > Actinomycetota > Coriobacteriia > Coriobacteriales > Atopobiaceae > Parafannyhessea. The sequence continues at coordinate 7,616 of QOUO01000040.1, forward strand.
GTTCAAGAGGAACTGGAGCGTGACCCCGATGGCGTTTCACAAGAGGGGCAGGGCGCCGTAGAAAACGAAGGTCCCTCCGTCGTCGGTATCAAGAGCCCTAACGCGGGGTATCATGTACCCAACGGCGTGCCTTCGGTGTGGATCAGGCGGCGCCGATTACGTTAACGCCGGTAGTTGCCGCTACCGGCGCCTTCTGTGTCGCCTCCTTCGAGCTTTGGACGTGGGCTTGGCGACTTTGCTGACTAGCCCGACCACCGCGGTGGCCAGGTTGACGAGCGCGATCACAAGTCCCATAGGCTGTGCCTCCGTATGTAGCAGGGAGACGCCGCCAGCACAAAGGTGCCGTTGGGATGATGGCCTGATACCCACATCTACCTGCTGAAATACCTTGCGATTAACTTTTCCACGCCGACGGGGCTGACACTTGTATGCCACATGCCGCAGCCGAGCTTTGCGTTGAGCGGCAGGGCGAGACCAGCCCGCCGTTCGACCTGCTTGTCCGTGCGTTGGGTTGTTGCCTACCGGACGGTATCCCATACGGCGCCAGACCAGTCATTGCGGCGCACGAGCGGACGGGTCGGAGGTTGATACCAGACGAGGCCCCGGCGCGGCGCGGTTCCCATGCGCGACGCATGGGAACCGAAGGTGGCCGACGCGGGGAGGACGGCTCCCCCGTCACCGCCGTAAGCGCAAGCGCAGATTCCGTCGAACGGCCAAGCGCAGGGGTCGGTTCCCGTGCGTCGCCCGTCGCACGACCCCGTGCGCCCCGCGGTTCCCGTGCTTGAACGCGCAGGAACCGTCGCGAGGTCCAGCGGGCCCGGCACTCCAAGCGCAGGAACCGATTTCTGCGCTCATGCGATTTTCGGTTTCTGCGCTTGCGGCCAGCGCGCGCGTAAGCGCGAGCGAGTGCCTGCGCTGCTTTCGAACGCTTGCGGGCTCGACGCCCATGCGCTACGTTGGCGTGGTGAGGCCGCCAAGGGCCTGCGAGCTCCTGACCAGCACGGACCTGATGGCGGCGGAGGTCGCGGCACGCTGCGGGTACCGGGACCCCGGCCACTTCGCGCGGCAATCTCGCAACGGCGGGGCAAGAAAGGCGGCAACATCGTGAACGTGGATTGGGATGCGGAGAAGTACGCGCGGGACTTCTCGTACGTAAGTGCCTACGGCGAGGGCGTGCTCGGGCTGGTGGACTTTGGCCCCGGGCGGACAGCTCGTGTTCGAGTTTGGCGGCGCGGGCAACAACGCGCTCATCCACGGGGCGCTGGCCAGCGCGTTTGCTGAGGCGGGGCTCGCGTACCGCATGCCGTTCTACTTCCCCACCATCGGCGAGTACGCGCCCCTGGTTGAGGCGGCCGGGCTCACCGTCACGCACGCGACGCTGTTCGAGCGGCCGACGGAGCTCAGCGGGCCCGACGGCCTGCGCGACTGGATCGACATGTTTGTGAAGGCACCGTTTGCGGGCGTGGACGCCGCGACGGCGGAGGGCATCAAGCGGCGCGCGGTAGAGGCGCTGCGCCCGCGGCTGCTGCGGGACGGCACGTGGTACGCGGACTACGTGCGCATACGCATGCGGGCAGTCAAGCGGTAGCGGCCGCGTGCAACCCAGGCCCGCGTTGTTGCAACTGGGTTGGGCGCCGCGGTCCGGCGCGCCTCCCTCGTGTACATTCGTCTTGACACGAGGAGAGGAGGCCGACCGATGAAGGTCAGTTTGGAAGAGCGCGACGGGCAGCGCGGGATCGAGGTCGCGGTCATCGCGCCGCCCCGCGACCCGCGCGTGCCGCGGCTGCTTGCGGCCATCCGCCTGTGCGGCGGGCGCATCAGCGGGTACGAGAGCGCTTCGAGCGCGCGGCGCCGGGTGGTCGCGCTTGCAGATGTCTGCAGCGTGCGCACCGCCGGCGACCACGCGGAGCTCCTGCTCGCGGACGGCACCACGCTGCAGAGCGCCTCGCGCCTGGGCGAGCTGGAGGCGGCGCTCGCAGGCGGCGCACCCGAGGGCGATGTCACGGCAAACGAGCCGGCTACCAGCGCGTTTGTAAGGGTTTCTCGCCAAGAGATCGTGAACCTGGACAACGCGCTCACCATCCGCCCCGAGTTTGGCAGCCGCCTGCTGCTGGGGCTCGCCGGCGGGCACCAGGCGCTGGTCTCGCGCACGTACGCTCGCGCACGTACGCGCCGGCGGTCAAGCGCGCCATCGGCATCAAGTCCTAAACCATCAGAAAGGGGAAGACCATGGGCAAGAACATCGCGGGCGAGAAGAACGGCCTCGTTTACGGCACGTTCAATCCGGACGTGCACCCCACGGCGGGCGGCGCCGTCAGCATGGGGGTGTTTGTGGGCAGCTCCTGGGCCGTGGCGGGAATCGGCTGCTGGGCCGTGGCGACCGGCATCGCGCGCGGCGGGCTGGACGCCACCACGGGCATGGTGCTGAGCATCGCGATCGCCATGCTGGCGGGCGGCATCCTGCAGCAGCTGTGGTTCAACTTTGCGCCTGCCTTTAGGATGAGCTACCCGCGCCGCATCGCGGGATTTGGCGTCACGTACTACGCGGTGCTCCTGGCCTGCGCCACGCTGGGCGCGTGGCTGCCCGCGGGCAACCCCTACGCTCTGGCGGGGTTCACGGTCAGCTATCTGGCAGTTCTGGCCATCCTCACCGTCGTGTTCACCGTGGCGCTGCGCCACCGGGTCTCCGCGTACCAGCAGATGCTGGACCGCTTCCACCAGGGCAGGGCGCGCAAGTAGGGGCGGCAGGCGCTGGCGGGCACCCGTCACCACCCCCTACCCGCGGCGACGCGCGTCCGCGTTGACCCGATCGTTCCAGCCGGTCGGCACGCAGCCCAGGTCACGGGCAGCACACGTGGCCTCGGCCACGGCGTCGTAGGCAAGGGCCATGCCGTCGGAGTCGCTCACGTACTGGGCCACGTGGTCGCGGCCGATCCCGAGCTGGCCCGCCTCGGCCACGGCGTCGATGTTGGCGCCCAGGAACACAAACTCCCAGCCCTGGCGCCGGTAGCCCTCGACCATGCGGCGCACGCGGCCGTAGCCGTAGCGGTGGCTGGCGTTTTCCAGCCCGTCGGTTATGACCACAAAGACCACGTGCTCCGCGCGATAGCCGTCCGGCTGGCAGGCCTGCACCTTTGCCGTGTGGCTGATGGCGCCGCCCAGCGCGTCCAGCAGCGCGGTGCAGCCGCCGGGCTGGTAGTCGCGCCGCCCGAGCGGGCGCACGTCCTCGATCGGCCTGCGGTCCACGGCAACGTGCGGGCGGTCGTTAAAGAACACGACGGAGACGTTTGCCTCCCCGTCCAACCTGCGGTTTCTCTCGAGCGTTGCGTTGAAGCCGCCCACGGTGTCGCCGGCGAGCTCGTACATGGACCCGCTCTCGTCCACCACGAAGACCAGCTCCGTCAGCCCGCGGCGGGTGCCGCCGTGCAGCCTCAGGACGTCGCGGTCTTCTCCCCCGCGTCCTTCTCCCCTGCCGTACCTTGCGCTTCTCTTTTGCTCGTAGCCTGCCATCGCGCGCTCCCTTCCGGGCGGTCGCACCGCCCTTGACCTCGTGTTGCCACGAGTCTAGGGGCCGCGGCGGGCCTCTGGGTAAACTGCGAGGCTACATCGCGGGAGCCGGACGGCAGCGCGGACTTGCGCCTGGCTGCGGCCTCGGCGCCTACGACACGCCGAGCAGCTGCTGGTCGTGCCGGAAGAGCGCGAGGTTGATCGCGTCCACGTCGTGCACGCCGCGGCCGATGTAGAACTCCACGATCACGTCGAACTTGCTGTTGTGCGCGAGCGAGTAGCCCGCGCGGCCAAGCAGCAGCCGCGTCTGCCCAAGGTCGAGCCCCAGCGCCACGGCGAGCGCCAGCACCACGCGCTTGCTGGGATGGATCTTGCCCGACCGCAGCTTGCTGAAGTACTGCCGCGTCAGGTTGGCGCGGTTGTAGACCTGCGCGTCCGTGAGGCCGCGCGCGTCAATCATGGAGAGCAGCGTGTCCGGAAAGGAGGCGTCAAGGTTGCGGAGAAGATCGTCCAGCTCCGCCTCGGGGGCGTCTCCCAGCTGCATGGGCGCCGCGGCAGACAGGGCAAAGTCCGCGCCACCGGAGGCCGGCCCTGGCACCGGGGCGGACCCATATTCCGCGGCAGGCTCAGGCGCCGCGGAGGCCTCCCCTAGCCCCAGCTCCCGCGCCAGGTCGCGGGCGCCCCGTGGGTGGCGGCGCTCGCACTCGTCCACGTAGGCCTGGTCGATGTACTCCTCCAGCTCCGCGTCGAGCCCGCGGGCCGTCGCGCGGGCGGCCGCCGTGGCGTCGCGATCGAACACCACAAGGTAGACGTCCATGTCACGGGGGTCGTCCTTCTCGCCCGCCACGCGCTTCTTGCCCGGCGCAACGTCCGGCCCGCCGCACAGCCAGCCGCGGATCGCCGTGGTCGCGACGTCCATGGCCACGTCTTTGGGGCAGTCAAACGCACCGGAGGACACGAGCGGGAACGCGACGGACGCGGCTCCCAGGCCGCGAGCCACGTCGAGCGAGCGTGCGTAGCAGCTGGCCAGCCGGGCGCGGCGGCGCGCGTCTTCCGCGGGGGCGCCGTCCCAGCGCGGGCCGGCCGTGTGGATGACCCAGCGCGCAGGCAGGTCAAAGCCAGGCGTGGCCACGGCGTCCCCGCAACCCACGTGGCCGATCGCCCGGCACGCAGCCTTCATGCGGCGCTCGCCGGCCGCGCGAAAGATGGCGCCGCACACGCCGCCGCCCATGGACAGGCACTCGTTGGCGGCGTTGACTATCGCGTCCACCCGCATGCGGGTTATGTCCTGACGGACCAAGGTAAGTGGCATGTCGCTCCAATTGCGGCCAAAGTGATGCGCGGGAGAGAAGCCCAAGGCCCCTCACCCGCATGATACATCCCGCCCCCGGCGCGTGCCCGGCGCGCGCCTGCCGCGTGCAAGGGCCTTGCATTTGCGCAGGCAGACGCGTCGTTTGCGCGCACTCGCGCCCCGCCGCTAAGCCTGCCGGGGCGCCTACTCCTGCGCCTTGAGCACAAGCGAGAGCAGCACCCTGCCGATGCGGCGCATGTGCAGGAGCGCCACCACGAGGTAGGTCGCAAAGCCAATCGCAAGGTCCGACACATAGCACGGACATGCGGGGTGGCAGGCACTTGTCTGCCACCCCGCTCTGCAGCGCTCGACGCGCATGATTGTTATGGTCGGGGCGGCGGGACTCGAACCCGCATGGTCTTAAATCCACGGGCACCTGAGGCCCGCGCGTCTGCCAATTTCGCCACGCCCCGTTTGGAAGCTGGCTTCCCGTCCGCGATTCGAACACGGATCGCCTGGACCAGAACCAGGAGTTCTGCCGTTGAACTAACGGGAATCGTTTGTGTGTGGTCTGCCTAGGCCGCAATCAGCATGGGGGCAGGAACCTGCCCGCCCTGCCGCAACAGTCGTAACTGTCGCAGGCCATGCCCCTGGCGCCGCTGGGCGCACTGGGAATATTGGGCGCACTTCTCGCCCGTCGCGAGGCCATGCCCCGCCCGAGCCGCCGCGAGCTCCGCGCGAAGCCGCGCGTTCTCGAGCTCGAGGCGTGCAATCTCGGCCGCCGCGTCCCGCGAGCGCGTGCCGGCCACGCCGGTCGCCCCCTCGCGTGCGGCGCACACGAGGCGCCGAAGGTCGTCCCGGCGGTAAAGCGTGCTGCGAGACACGGCCGAGCGCTCGGCCACGGAGTAGAAGGACACGGGCTCGTGCTGCACGAGCAGACCTGCCACCGCCTTGCCGACGCGGATGGATATGCTCTCGCTCATGTCCGCCGGCGCCGCGAGCGCCGCGGACGAGAAGCGCAACGAGTGCTCGCCCATGTTCCCTCCCCCATTTCCGTAGGCCGTATGTGGGCCAGTCAGTAGACCGAGCGTCTGCCGGAGGGCCTCTCCCTCCGACGCCTTACATTGTGCACCATGCGCGCCGGCCTGCCAGCGCGATTGCCCAGATGAGACGAATGGGACGGTGGGCGAACCGGGCGCCTCGCCACTCCATCCCTCCCGTCCCACGGAAGCGCTCCGCAATGAACTTTTTTTGGCAGGCTTGCACCCGAAGGGGGTTTGAGGGTGTTTTATAGTTTTAAAGCTGATTGAATCAGCTGTCAGGCGTCCAATCTGGTACGTCGATGCGCACAGAATCCTACTTCGTAACTCTCAGGTGGTCTTTCGTACGTCTACACGAGCCCTGCAACCTTACGCACGGAGTCAAAAACACCCTCAAATCCCTTTGCGTTGCACGCGGCCCGAAAAAACCTGGGATGGCCTACCGGTTGGTGCCAGCGGCAATCGAAACCAAGCGCCTTGGGGCGATGCACCGTCCACGTACCGGCGCATCGTCCCACGCAGAACACGCAATGTCAGCTGGCCTTCGTCGGGCTGAAGCCAGGTCGAGCTGCGGGCTCGCTACGCCGTCGCGCCCGCAGTGCGGCAGCTGAAATTGGCCACGTATCCCAGGTCGTCCTTGTGGCCGTTGAAGAAGCGGAACATCCTCGTGAACATCTCGAAGTTCTCCTGCTTCATCGCGTTGAACATGATCTTGAGCGCGCCGTCGGTCCCCTCGTCGTGAACCATACCCTGCGGGTCAAGCAGCGTCATGTCCCCGGACTTCTGCTCGGTCACAAACCCATGGGACTCGATCCTGCTCTTCCAGCCCTCGCGGTCAAGCGGCTCGACGCTCACGTTGATGGCGCGGCTGAGGCCCCGGCGCAGCTCCCTCTGCTGGTCCACGTCGTCCGTCCTGAAGCACACGTCCTGCGTCAGCAGCAGGCCGCCGGGCTTGAGGATGCGCGCGTACTCCGCAAGCGCCCGATCCTTGTTTTTGCCGGGAAGCATGGTGAGCATGGCCTCGTTGATCACGATGTCGAAGCTCTGGTCCTCAAAGGGAAGCTCGAACGCACTGCCATGGACAACGGTCAGGCTATCCTCCAGGCGGTTCTTGCCGATGTTAGCACGCGCCTTGTCGAGGGCCCGCTCATCCAGGTCGATTCCCGTCACGCTGCACCCGTAGCGCTGCGCCAGCATGACCATCGTGGTTCCCATGTTGCACGCGACCTCGAGGACTTTGGTATCCGGGCCGATGTTCGCCTGGCCAATCAGCCACTCCGTCGCGTCGATCCCGCCGGGGCGCAGCTTGGTCTTCCCGAGCCTCGCCAAAAAGGTGTGTCCTGCCTCCTGCATGATTCGTGCCTCCTCCGTGATGCAGTAAGTTAACCGTTGCTAACTCTAGGGTAGCATCCGGAGGAGTCGCGGCAATATATGTTACTAATTTACGTCCATTTTGATTCGACTCGGTCGTGTCGCACGTCAGGCCGGATATCGTCACACGCCGGGTGTCGCGCCAGTTCCAGCAGCGGCAGATGGTTCCCTCGTCGTCCCAGTAGAGAACCTCACCTGGCAGCGACGGGTCATCCTCATCCGAACCCAAGCTCACGAACGGCTTGCCGCCCCGCCGCCACACGGCGAGGCCGCGTAATGCTAACGTATCCTCAGCTTTGCCTCAGCAATACCAAACCTACGGACAGGAGCGCATATGAGCGAGAAGAACGATCGCCACGGCCTTGGCACCACCTGCGTGCAGGGAGGCTACACGCCCAAGAACGGCGAGCCGCGCCAGGTGCCCATCGTGCAGAGCACGACCTTCAAGTACGACACGTCGGACGCCATGGGCCGCCTGTTCGACCTCGAGGATTCCGGCTACTTCTACACGCGCCTGCAGAACCCGACCAACGACGCCGTCGCGGCCAAGATCGCGGCGCTCGAGGGCGGCACCGCCGGCATGCTGACCAGCTCCGGCCAGGCCGCGAACTTCTTCGCGTGCTTCAACATCGCGGAGGCCGGCGACCACATCGTGGCGAGCTCGGCCATCTATGGCGGCACGTTCAACCTGCTGGCGCACACCATGGCCAAGATGGGGGTCCAGACCACCTTCGTCTCTCCCCTGTGCTCGGACGAAGAGCTCGAGGCCGCCTTCCGCCCCAACACCAAGGCAGTGTTCGGCGAGACGATCGCCAACCCGGCGCTGGCCGTGTTCGACATCGAGCGCTTCGCCAAGGCGGCGCACGCGCACGGCGTGCCGCTGATCGTGGACAACACCTTCCCCACGCCCGTGAACTGCCGCCCGATCGAGTGGGGCGCGGACATCGTGACGCATTCCACCACCAAGTACATGGACGGTCACGCGGTGCACGTGGGCGGCGCCATCGTCGACTCCGGCAACTTTGACTGGATGGCCCACGCGGACAAGTTCCCCGGCCTCACCACGCCGGACGAGTCCTACCACGGCATCGTGTACGCCCAGAAGTTTGGCCAGGCAGGCGCCTTCATCACCAAGGCCACGAGCCAGCTCATGCGCGACTTCGGCTCCATCCAGAGCCCGCAGAACGCGTTCTACCTCAACATGGGCCTCGAGAGCCTGCACGTGCGCATGCCGCGCCACTGCGCCAACGGCCAGGCCGCGGCCGAGTTCCTGAGCAAGCACCCCAAGGTGGCCTCCGTGCGCTACCCCGGCCTCCCCGGCGACCCGTACCACGAGCTGGCGGAGAAGTACCTCCCCAACGGCAGCTGCGGCGTCGTGAGCTTTGACGTTGCCGGCGGTCGCGCGGCCGCGGAGAAGTTCATGGCCGCGCTCAAGATCTGCAACATCGAGACGCACGTGGCCGACTCGCACACCTGCTGCCTGCACCCGGCGAGCTCCACGCACCGCCAGATGACCGACGACGAGCTGGTGGCCGCGGGCATCAGTCCCGCGATGGTCCGCCTCTCGTGCGGGCTCGAGGACGCGGACGACATCCTGGCCGACCTGGACCAGGCGCTCGCCACGCTGTAGTCGCGCCACGGCGCGAGGCGGGCACTCCTAGCGCGGGCGGCCCGCCTCGCGCTCCCGCTCCATGCGGTCGATCTGTTGCTCTTCCTCGCGGTCCTCCGCGGGGGTGACGGGCGTGACGTACAGGCCCTCCGTCCAACCGGCGGGCTCGCCGCGGCTGAGGTGGCGGTAGCCGATGACGGAGAACGCGACCGCACCCACGAAGTTGACCAGCAGGTCCTTCATGGTGTCGATGAGGCCGATGTCGAGGTATCCGCCACGGATGTGCGTGGTCTTGCCGGACGCGGTGGTGATGGCCGTGTCCTTGATGTTATCGATGTGAACGCGCTGGCCGGTGTCCGTGGGGTCGAGCGAGACCGAGGATATGGACGTGACCACGGTGTCCTTCTGCATGTCCAGGCCGAGCGTGGTGTCGAAGCCGAACTCCACGAACTCCCACAGCACGCCGACCGTCATGGAGAAGCAGAACGCCACGAGCGTCACGTACACGGGCGACAGGCTGACCTTTTTGCTGGAGCGGTTGAGGAGGTCGACGAGCGAGAAGCCCACGGCCGCGCACAGGAAGCCGTTGATGGTGTGGAGCACCGTGTCCCAGCCGGGGACGAGCACGTAGTAGTGGTCGACCTCGCCCAGGATCTCGGCCGCGAAGATGAAGA
>QOUO01000005.1 GCA_003862195.1 Coriobacteriaceae bacterium
GTCGCCGCGTCCTATGACGTCGTGGTAATCGGCGGCGGTGCCGCTGGCCTCACCGCTGCAATCTGCGCGGGCGAGAAGAACGCGCGGACCTTGGTCCTCGAGTCCTCCCGGGAGTGCGGGCGCAGCATCCTCGCCACGGGCAACGGCCGCTGCAACTTCAGCAACGTCGGCCTCGCGGAGAAGTACTACAACGACCCCGAGTTCGTCGGGGCAGTCTTCGGAAACGACCCGCTCAAGGACGTGCTGGGCTTCTTCCGCCAGTGCGACATGCGCTGGTGCCTCGAGGAGGAGCGACTCTATCCCCTTTCCAAGCGCGCCGCCTCCGTACGGAACGTTCTTCTCCGCCGCGCGCGCAACGCCGGCGTTACGCTCGCGCCCGCCCGGAGCGTCACCTCCGTCAGGCGTGAAGGCGATGGCTATGCCGTTGCCTTTGCAGACGGCTTCGGCAACGGGTCCTCGCACGAGGTCTCTGCGCGCAGCGTCGTTCTCGCCGCGGGCGGCACCCAGTCCGATGGAAAGCTCGACGTCGCACGGGACCTCGGTCTCAGGACCGTCCCCACGTCGGGCGTTCTCTGCCCCGTGGGCATGGAGCCCAACCCCATGCTCGAGTTGGATGGGCGACGTCTCACGGCGCGCGTCCAGCTTACCCACACGCGCTTCCCCATCTGGAGCGAGCGCGGCGAGGTGCTCGTCAGACCCTACGGACTCTCAGGCATCGTGATCTTCAACATGTCGCGCCACGTCGAGCCTGGTGACCTTGTGGAACTCGACCTCCTTCCCGACCTCACGGCATCGGAGCTCCAGCAGATGGTCGACCCGTTCTTCAAGGGCACCTTCGAGAGCGGCTGCCTCGACGGGGTCCTCGACCCGGATCTCGCAGCGATTCTCGAGGGGCTGGCACGGTCGCGCTGGTCGCTCGATGGCAACGGGACCGCCGATGCCACGACCGACTCCAAGGCGCTCGTGGCGCTCGCGAAGTCCTATCCGCTTCGCGCGACGGGCACTACGGAGGTTGCCCAGGCACAGGTACTCAGGGGTGGTCTGGCAAACGACCAGTTCTCCCCGCAGACGCTCGAGTGCCTCTCCTCCCCCGGCTTCTTCGTGGCAGGCGAGGCCCTCGACGTGGACGGCGAGTGCGGCGGCTTCAATCTGTCCTGGGCTTGGAAGAGCGGTATGGTCGCAGGTACGAGCGCAGCCACCAGGTAACGTCCCACGGCATTCGTCCGCAATCCCATGTCACCGGGCAGGTCATCAATCACGCAAGCGTCAGGAGTCGAAGTGCTTGACATCTCTGGAATCCGCATTCCCGTCGACCAGCTCGACGGAACCCTTCGCACCGAGGAGCTTGCCCTCCGCAAGGCCGTGCGGCGCAGGCTGCACATCACGCCCGATGACCTCCTCTCCGTCGAGCCTCGCAAGCGCTCGATCGACGCCCGCAAGAAGAACGACGTGCACTTCCTGTACACCGCACGCGTAGCCCTCCGGGGCGGCGCCAATGCCGAGAGGGCCCTTCTCGCAAAGCTTCGCGCCCACCATGCGGAGAAGAACGTACGCACCGCAACTGACAAGCCCTTCGGCCTGCCGGCCCACCTCGGCGCGCAGCCCGCCAAGCAGCCTGTCGTCATTGGTGCAGGATGCGCAGGGCTCTTCTGCGCGCTCGCGCTCGCAGAGGCAGGGCTGAGGCCGCTGCTCGTCGAGCGCGGCCAGGACGCGACACGCCGGAGCCAGGCAATCGAGCGCTTCAACCAGACAGGCAAGCTCGATCCCGAGTCCAACATCCAGTTTGGCCTCGGCGGCGCCGGGACGTTCTCGGACGGCAAGCTCGCCACCGGCACGAAGAGCCCCGCCCACCGGTTCATACTCCAGACGTTCGTGGACGCGGGTGCCCCCCGCGAGATCCTGTGGGACGCAAAGCCCCACGTCGGGAGCGACATCCTTCCCACCGTCGTCACGAACATCCTCAACAGGATCCGCGACCTGGGTGGAGAGGTGCGACTCGAGTGCCGGCTTACGGACATAGGCATCGCACGTAATCCCAGTCCGCACGTGACCTCGGTCACGCTTGAATGGCGTGACGCGGAGACCGGCCTCGTGGTGGAGGAGCAGGTCCCCACGGACAACCTCGTCCTCGCGTGCGGCCACTCCGCCCGCGACGTCTTCGAGCTTCTCAAAGGTCGGGGCGTCACCCTCGAGCGAAAGACCTTTGCCATGGGCGTTCGCATCGAGCACCTCCAGTCCATGGTCGACAAGTCGCAATACGGTCCCTTCGCGGGTCACCCCGCACTTGGCGCCGCGCCATACAAGCTCGTGTCCCACCTTGCGGACGGTCGCAGCGCCTTCTCGTTCTGCATGTGCCCGGGCGGTTACGTGGTGGCAGCGGCCAGCGAGCCCGGCGGCGTGGTCACGAACGGCATGAGCCTTTCCGACCGGGCTGGCACGAACGCCAACTCGGGCTTCCTCGCAAACGTGTTCCCCACCGACCTCCCCGGCGACGACGTGCTCGAGGGCGTTACGCTCCAACGCAGGTGCGAGCGAGCGGCCTTCGAGGCTGGCGGCGGCAACTACGTCGCTCCCGCCCAGCTCGTGGCCGACTTCCTGCAGGGCGTTTCCTCCAGCGCACAGGGATCCATCGTCCCCACCTACCCACGAGGCGTCGCCTGGGGCAGCGTCGAGAAGTGCCTCCCTCCCTACATCACGGAGACGCTGCGTGCCTCCATACCCAAGATGGCCCACCAACTCAGGGGCTTCGACACCCCCGACGCCGTGCTCACCGGCGTGGAGACACGTTCGAGCTCGCCCGTCCGCGTCACGCGTGGGAAGGACTGCCAGTCCGTCTCCACACACGGGCTCTGGCCCTGTGGTGAGGGTGCAGGTTACGCTGGTGGCATCATGAGCGCTGCAACCGACGGCCTGAGGGTCGCCCAGGCGCTCGTGGACTCGCTCCGCTAGCGCTCATGTGCCTCGGCGGGGAGGCCGTTCTTCTCCCCCGCGCCTTGCGATGCGACAGCCAGCCAACTGCCGCAAGTGTTGCGCCCGTCGCGAGGATCAGCATGCGGTAGGGCGGCACGGACAACGCCCCGTTGACGGAGGACCGCCCCTCTCCCCCGTCGTCGCAAACGCGACGGCCAGTCACGAGCAGCCTGTGGTCGTTTATCCCGTAGGGAGTGCAGGTCACCAGCGTGCAAAGGTCGCTTCCGCGCTTGATCTCCAAGTGCTTCACCTCCTCGGGCAGGACGACCCTCGTCTGTACCACCTCGTATCTCATCCTTTTTCCAAGCGTCCAGAGGTAGAAGCTGTCGCCCCTGCGCAGCCTCCGGATGTCGTCGAACATCCTGCTGCCCAGAAGGCCCGAGTGTCCCATGAGCACGACGTGGGTCGAGGCGCCGCCCACGGGAAGCGACGATCCCTCAAGGTGGCCCGCGCCGGAGGACAGGACCTCTTCCGACGTGCCCAGCCTGACCGGCAAGTCGATGCCGACGCTTGGAATCTTGATGACCGAGACCACACCCTGCCCCTCGCCCATGAGCTGCCTCCCGTACGGCAGGATCCTGCTTGTGGGAATGGAGGTCCTCTCGCCCGCGAGCACGTGGTTGTAGGCGCGGGCCTGCGCCAGGAGTTCCTTCCTGACCTTTGGGTCCATGGCCTCGGCCTGGTCGGTCATGGTGCTGACGGCCTCCCGCGCCCGCAACCCCTCCCAGAGGTCGAGCGCGAGAGGCACCGCAAGCAGGCCAAGCCCCAACGCGACGCCCAGCACGGGCACTAAGCGCCGCAACCTCCCGCGGCGATGACGCGGCTTGGGCTTGGCGGGTGCTACGTCCCGTCGCACGCACGGGAGCACGCCCAGGGCCGCCTCATGCTCCGTCATGGTCATGCGGACGCTTCCGTCGTAGAGCCCGGCCACTTGTTGCGCAGCGCCGTAGCGAAGGCCGCACAGGCGGCACCCATGCCGGCCACCCAAGGCAGCGCGCCGGAGTCACCCGTCCGTGGGACTCCAGAGCCGCCCGCAGAGGCGGCACGCGCATCGCACACCTCGAGCGTCACCGTGCCGGACCCTGCATCTACCGAGGTCACGCGCGCGGAGGCATGCTCGCACGTCGCGTCGAGCGTCCGCCTTTCGGTATCGCCGGCGACGCTCAGGTGGATATCCCCCTCCAGCTTGGCGTACCCGTCAGGCGCCTCGACCTCGCGTATGGCATACTCGCCCGAGCCAAGGCCTGCGAGCGTGGCCTGGCCCTTCTCGTCCGTTGCAATCTGCGCCTTCGCCTCGTCCTTCACCCACGTGCCTGAGGGCGAGAGGAACATGCCGTCCTTCCTCGCGACGACGAACTTGGCCCCGGCAAGCGCCTTGCTCCCATCCGCGTCGACCTTGCCGAGCGCGACGCGGTACGTGTGGACCGTGGCGCCATCCGTCGGCGTGATGCCCTTCTCGCCGTCGTGGCCGCTAGAGTACTCGATGCGCGCCACGTTCCTGTTCCCCTCCGTCAGGCCGACCTTCGCCTTGTCGGCCACAAGGCGGGCAACATACTGCACGACGACGCGGTCCCCGTAGGCCGCCTTCGGACAGGCGGAGCGCAGGTTGGCAAACGCCACGCGCAGCTGGCCATCCTTCCAGGCCACGTCATACCCGTCCCTCACTTCCTCCGTAGTGCCGTCCGCGTGCGTCACGCTCACGGACACCGAGTCCAGGTCTACCTCGAGCGCCTCCGAGGGCTCGTCCACAAAGGCATAGCAGAAGCTCTCCAGTGAGTCATAGTCGCTTGGCAGCGTCCCTACCAGGCAAAAGCGCACGCTGTCACCCGTGGAGGCGTCGCAGGCGCGCACGAACTCCCGATCGCCGCGGGTGTCGTTCCGCACGCGCTTCTCAAGGCTGGGGCGCACGCCCTTCTCGCTCACGGTCACGTCCTTGGCGCCCATGGGCACGATGATCGGCTGGGCATGCTCGCTCGTCAGGAGCCAGACGCCCTCATCAAGCGGCGTCGCCTCGCCCGTGCGGATAGTCAGTGGGTCCGGCACGCCGTCTGCCTCGCGCGCCCATGAGGCAAGCTTGGCAAGGTATGCCGCGCCGTCCTTCTGCACGCCCCGCTGTACCAGCGCAAGCGCCTCCTGCGCATTGCCTGCATCGCCCAGACGGGAGTAGAAGTCCTTTCCCATGCATCCCCTCCACGAGACACCGCGCACACCACCGTCATCTTCCACGGATGCCGAGAAGAGCCTGTAGGCCTGGTAGGAATGCCCCTCGCCGGCGGGGGCGATGGTCAGCCGGCCCGACGACTCCCGCGCCTGCGCCGAGGCCGCCAGGATCGCGAGTGCGGTCAGGAGCGTCGCCAGCGCCACAAGGGCGAGGTCGACGCGGGCGGTTACGCCATGGCGACGCACACCAGCCGTACCTGCCGAGTCCGTGGATGCTCCCGTAACGTGATTCACCCGCATCGACCATCACCCCTTCTACTCTTCCACGTCCATGTCGCGCCTGTGGTTCATTGCGATGGCGGAAATCGCGATCACGATGAGACCCGTCCCGGCCGCCACCGCGATGCCCTGGCCACCCGTGATGGGCAGGGTCGTCGTGAGGCCGTCGCCCACGGTCACGCGCACGATGCCAGCCTTGGCGTCCACGATCTTCTCGCTCGCGTCCGTCTGGTCGATCTTGCCGTCGCCGTTGGCGTCGATGCCACCCTCGGCGTCCTTGCCGTCGACCTTGGCGGAAAGCGAGTAGGAGCTCGTGCCGTCCTGTCCGGTGTTGATCGAGTTGGGCATGATGTACGCGGCCCTGATCTGCAGCTTGACGTCCTCGATCTTGTCGTAGGTGCCGGAGTCGGACTTGGGCGCCTGCGTCTCGTGCAGGAGGTAGTTGCCCGAGTCGATGCGCGCCACGCTCAGGAGGCCCTTCTCGTTGGTCTCGAACTCGTGCGGCTCGTCACCCAGGGAGCCGTCCGCCTGCAGGTACTTGCCCGTGGGCTGCCCGTCGGCCGTGTACTCCTGGATCGTGAACTTGGCGCCGGGGAGCGCCTTCCTGGTGGCCTTGTCCACCTTCGCCACGTCGAGCTGGAAGGTGTACGTGTCCGTCCCGGGCACGCGCACCGTGCCTTTGCTGTCGGAGTTGGGGTCGTTTGAGAAGTGCAGGGTCAGCTTGTTCTCGTTGCCCTCGGAGCCCACGACCGCGTTCGCGTTGACCTTTGCCTTGTACGTGACCTCGAGCCTGCTGAGCCCATCGCCCTTGACCTCCTGCAGCGCCTTTACGTCGTCGCAGGTCACGGTCATGGTCGTCGTCCCGTCGGCGTTGTCCTTCGTCACGACGCTGAACTTGCTCGTCACGTCCGTGGGGACCCACTTCTTCGCGTCGCCGTCAAAGCGCAGGACGTTGACCTTCACGTCACCCTGGTACGTGAGGCCCTTGGAGAGCGTGTCCTCAAACTGGTAATAGTACTTCTCGTACGCGTCGAGGTTCGTGGGCAGCGTGCCCCGCAGGCGGTAGTTGAGCACATCGCCCACCTTGGCGTCCACGGAGCTGGTGTCACGGCCCGACTCGGTCGCGACCGTCTTCTGCCCGCTGGGGACGGACGTCTTGGCGTACACCGTGCTCGCCTGGGTGCCCACAAGTGTGAAGATCGGCGCCGTGCCCGCGACGCCCGCCTTGCCGTCCGTCGTGGTCGAATCACTCACGAAGAGCCAGTAGCCCTGGCTCAGCGCCTGCGACTCGTTCTCCTTCAGGCGCACGGTGCTCGCCTTGCCCTGCACGGCCTTGGCGATCTTTGCCGCGGCGCTTTGCGCGGCAACCACGTCCGTGTTCCCGGTGGAGAAGTGCGACCTCATCCACAGGGCGGCGTCCTGCGCCGTCGTGCCCGCGTACGACTTGTCCTCCGACTTGATGACGCCCTCGACCGCGGCCTTCACGTCGTCGTTTGCCCAGGCGAGGTCGCTCACCTCGCTCTTCTCGCTCACGTTGGCCGTAAAGATCTGGTAGCCCTGGTAGGCGAGCGTTCCCTCCGACCCGCGCGACACGACGTCCTTGATCGTAATCGTCCCCGTGCCCTCGGCCAGCGCCACCGCGGGAGCGACCTGGCCCGCGGCCATGCAGGCCGCCAGCCCTCCCACCACGGCAAGGCGCCCCATGGACCTGCCAAGACCAGCGAACCTCGCGTGCTTTGCCTCAAAAGCCATGCGTTCCTCCAAACATCGAACCAGCTTGTCCATGCTTCCCTCCGCGCGCTCGAAGGCAGGACCAGAGCTTGCGCCCAGCCGCTTGCAGTTGGCTGTCCCATGTCTATCCGCAGTCTTTAGGCAGCCGTCATTCCCGCATCGCTGCAGGTAAAGGCCGCCGTTTTTCTCACCCGCAAGACCCTTGCCCGCGCGCCCAAAACGTGCGTCGCAGATTCTCCACAACTCGGCCCTCCGAGGGCCTGTGGGACGCGTCGCCAGACCCGTCCCCAGGCCCACCACCACCCGCCGCCCGCGTTCAGGTAGTTGGGCAAACGGACCGTCCAGCCTGCTAGAATCTGGTGCCATGCACAGGATTGGGACTCATGAGTGCAGAGGAGAGGCAATGGCAACAGGCGATCACGCGGACGAGAAGGACGTGGCCACCAAGGCGGCGTCGTACGCGCCCGGTGCAAGGACCGGCCGCCCGGAGGCGCCCTACGGCGGCGCCACGGTCGAGGAGCGCGCGCAGGACATGCGCCGCGGCATGACGGACGAGGACGTTGCGATCCGCAACCGCAGGCCGCAGCTGGACGAGGAGGGCGTGCCGCGCGTCAACCCGCAGGGCAGGCCGCTCAGGATCATCAAGAAGAAGGAGGTCTTCGTCGAGAACGACGAGGCCAGGCGCTACGTGCCCTCCTCCCCCGACGCACCGGGACCGGCATCCGCGGAGCCGCCCAAGCCGGGCGTGCTTCGCGAGGCCGCCAAGATAACCGACCGCATGCTCCACAAGACCAACTACGACGACCCCGACTACTGGGGCCTCGCCTCCGTCATGACCGAGGAGGAGGCCGAGCTCACGCGCCACATGAAGCGCCGCGTGCCCGAGACCCTGGAGCAGGTTGCCGAGGGCGCGGGCGTCTCCAAGGAGCGCGCGCAGGAGCTGCTCGACTCGCTCTCAGTCAAGGGCGTGATCGAGTACAACTGGGAGAACCTGGACGGCAAGAACCCCAAGGGCGAGAAGCGCTACGTCCTGCCCATGTTCGTCCCCGGCGCAGCAGAGTTCACGGTCATGAACCAGCAGCAGCTCAACGAGCATCCCGAGCTGGGCAGCTTCTTCGAGCGCATGACGTACCTGCCGCTCACCATGGCCACCAAGATGGTCCCGCCCGGAGGCGCCGGCGTGGGCATGCACGTCATCCCCGTCGAGCACGCGATCAAGCACGAGAACCAGTCCGCGGACGTCGAGCACCTCTCGCACTGGCTCAAGAAGTACGACCACTTCTCCGTGGGCGCCTGCTCGTGCACGCTCGCGGAGCGCGCGCGCACGCACAACGCGGGTCGCGACCCACAGAACTGGTGCATCGGCGTTGGCGACCTGGCCGACTACAGCGTCGAGACCGGCAAGGGCCACTACATCACCTACGACGAGGTGATCGACATCCTGCTCAACGCCGAGAAGAACGGCTACGTGCACCAGATCACCAACATCGACGGCGAGCACAAGATCTTTGGCATCTGCAACTGCGACGTCAACGTCTGCTACGCGCTGCGCACGTCCCAACTGTTCAACACACCCAACATGAGCGCCTCAGCCTACCGCGCCCACGTGGACGAGGAGAAGTGCGTGGCCTGCGGGGGCTGCGTCGAGGTCTGCCCCGCGGGCGCCGTCCAGCTGGGCCAGAAGCTCCTGACCAAGCACGGCCGCGTCTCCTATCCCAAGCAGCCGCTTCCCGACGACCACGCCTGGAGCGAGAAGGACTGGGACCCGGACTACAAGGACCACAACCGCATCGAGTGCCACGAGACCGGCACCTCGCCCTGCAAGGTCGCGTGCCCCGCGCACATCGCCATCCAGGGCTACCTGCGCATGGCCGCGCAGGGGCGCTACCGCGACGCGCTGGCGCTCATCAAGAAGGAGAACCCCTTCCCCGCGGTGTGCGGCCGCATCTGCAACAAGCGCTGCGAGGCGGCCTGCACGCGCGGCCTGGTGGACGACCCCGTCGCAATCGACGACGTGAAGGCCTTCATCGCGGCAAAGGACATGGAGGCCGAGCACCGCTACGTGCCCGAGCCGGTCATCTCCTCCAACCGTGGCCGTCACCTGGAGAAGGTTGCCGTGGTGGGCGCCGGCCCCGCGGGCCTCAGCTGCGCCTACTACCTGGCCAACATGGGCTACAACCCCGTCGTGTTCGAGAAGAACCCCCTTCCCGGCGGCATGATGGTCTACGGCATCCCCAGCTACAAGCTCGAGAAGGACGTCGTCGCTGCCGAGATCGACGTCCTGCGCGAGATGGGCGTGGAGATCCGCTGCGGCGTCGAGGTCGGCAAGGACGTCACCCTGGACGAGCTGCGCAAGCAGGGATTCCGCGCGTTCTACGTGGCCATCGGCTGCCAGGGCGGCCGCAAGGCCGGCGTCGAGGGCGAGGACGCAAAGGGCGTCTCCACCGCGGTCGACTTCCTGCGCTGCGCACTTGACGACCCCCAGCACCAGGTCGAGGGCTCGACCGTCGTCATCGGCGGCGGCAACGTGGCCATCGACGCGGCCCGCGTGTCCAGGCGCTGCGGCTCCTCGGACGTGAGCATGTGGTGCCTCGAGCAGCCGGACGAGATGCCGGCGCTCCCGCTCGAGATCCAGGAGGCCGAGGACGACGGCGTCACCATCCACAACGGCTGGGGTCCCGCCAAGGTCGAGGTGGACGAGGCGGGCCACGTGCGCGGCGTCACGTTCAAGCGCTGCACGCGCGTCTTCGACGAGGCCAAGCACTTCTCGCCCACCTACGACGAGTCCGACACCACATTCGTGCCGTGCCAGAACGTCGTGCTCTCCATCGGCCAGTCCATCGTGTGGGGCGACCTGCTCAAGGGCAGCAAGGTCAAGCTCGGGCGCGGCAACGGCGCCGTGGCCGACCCCAAGACCTACCAGACCGACGAGCCGGACGTCTTTGTGGGCGGCGACGTCTACACCGGCCCCAAGTTTGTGATTGACGCCATCGCCGCAGGTCACGAGGCCGCCATCAGCATGCACCGCTTTGTGCAGACGGGCTCCTCGCTCACGCTGGGCCGCAACCCGCGCCACTACGTCGAGCTCAACAAGGACGAGGTCGTGCTCGCCCCCGCCGACTACGACCACTCCGGCCGCCAGGTCCCGGCCTGCCAGAAGGTCACCTCGATCGACCACAACTGGCACGACCCGCGCCGCCAGTTCACGGAGGAGCAGATCCGCAAGGAGACGGCGCGCTGCCTCAAGTGCGGCGCCAGCATCGTCGACACCAACAAGTGCATCGGCTGCGGACTCTGCACCACGCGCTGCGAGTTCGACGCGATCCACCTCACGCGTGACGTCCCCGAGGCATCCACCATGTACACCGCCGAGGACAAGATGAAGGCCATCCTCCCCTACCAGGCCAAGCGCGCCGTCAAGATCGTGCGCACCAGGCTTGCGGGCGAGAAGAACGAGGGTTCCAAGTAGCGGCGGGCCCAGAGGCCACACACGAGGGCCCCGGGACTCCACGGCGGCATGCGCTTCGCGAAATGTCGCCTTAGGAGTCCCGGGGCCCCTTCTTGTCGATGGGTCAGTAGCTGGAATCCTTTGCCCTGCGCTACTCGCCCATGACCTCGACGTAGACCGTGCGACGCTGTGGACCGTCGAACTCGGCTAGGTACACGTCCTGCGCCCCACCAAGAAGCGCGCGTCCGCCCGTCACGGGGAACATGCAGCTATTGCCCACGAGCGTCTGCTTGAGATGCCCTTGCGAGTTGTTGCCCGTGGCCCCGTAGCTGGGCAGGAAGTGCGCGTGCGCGTATGGCGCGTCAAGCGGAACCATGCGTTCAAGCATCTCCTGCAGGTCACGCTCCACGCAAGGCAGTCCCTCGTTCACGATGACGCCGCAGGTCGTGTGGGCGCTCATCACGGCAACGAGTCCCTCGCTCACGCCAGACGCCTCGACCTCGCGACGCACGTCGTCCGTAATCTTTACAAGTTGCGCTGCCTCGCTCGTGAGGTAAGAAAGCTTCTTCAGTACCACCATGGCTACTCGCCTCCCAGGTACTCGAGGGCGTTAGCGGTAAGAAGTGTCTCGCGCGCATAGTCGGGTAATCCCAGCGCATCAATGGCACGAATCAACTTGAAGGCCCGGAAGCGCGGGGTGTTGCTGCCGAACATCACCTGGTGCAACAAACTGCGCTGGAACCACCGCGAGCCCATGTCCTGCGTGAAGAGGCGATTGATGGACTCCTCGGGAGAATCAAGGTACAGGGCCGAGCACTCCGTGTAGCAATTGGGATACTTCAGCATGAGCATTACCATCTCCCTCACCCACGGCCACGCAAAGTGGGACAGGCAGACGCGCACGTTGGGGTGAGTCATGATGGCCTCCTCTATTGCGAGAGGGTGACCGTACTTCGTGGGCGCATTCGGCTCCCACGAGAGCCCGGCATCCACCATCATCGGACGGTCGTACTTCTGGCACAGCTCGAAGAGCGGCTCCATGCAGGCGTCGGTCATCCAGAAGCGCTGCTTTGCGGGATGGAGCGACAGACCACGCGCCCCCAGCTCCACAAAGGCGCACTCGAGTACCTCGGGCGCATCCGGTCGGTTGGGGTCCACGCTCGCAAAGCCCACAAAGCGGTCCGGATAGTCAGAAACGATGCCTGCCACCTGCTCATTCGTTGCGATCCATCCGCCTGCCGTCGTGGTGAGGTCAAGTGGGAGAAGCACGCTCTTCTCGATGCCTCCGTAGTCGAGCTCCGCAAACACCTCGTCGTAATCCATGGGACCCATGTGTCCCATGCCGAACTCGCGCTCCCAAAACGCAAAATCGTCCTCGCTGTAGATAGACTTGTACAGCAGCGGATGGACGTTGACGTCGATTGCCACGATGGACCTCCTAATAGGGTTCGAACTTTGTGATGACCCGGCTTGCCAGTTCGGCGCCGCTGCGCTGGCAGGCAGGTATGTCCCAACCGTTGATGAGTCCAAAGGTGAAACCCGCGATGTAGGAGTCGCCCGCGCCGACGGTGTTCACGACCTTGGGCGGCGCGACGATGCCTCCCTCGTAGTAGCGGTTGCCGTCAAAGCTGAGCGAACCCCGCTCCCCCATCGTGGCCGTCACGATGCGCGGACCGAAGCCCTGCACGTGGCGTATCCATTCGCGGATGTGGTCCATATCGTCACCGTCGTAGCTCATGAAGACGTAGTCGACATAGGGGAAGTAGTCCTCGCAGTGGTAGGCGGGGTCCTCCGAGAAGACCGAGAAGTCCATCACCCCAAGCATCCCGGACTCGTGCCATGGTTTCAGGTAATCGAGCACGTTGCCGAAGAGATCGGTATGGAACATCTGATGAGACCGGACAAAGGCATCGTCCTCCAGAGTAAGCGAATAGCTCGCCATCACGCCCTCGATCTCCTTGAGATGGACCCGGTCGACGCCGTTCTTGAGCCCCATCAGCATCACGCAGGTGTCACCGTCCTCGACGCGCAGGTGCGAGATGTCGATCTTCTCGCCCGCAAGGGCCTTGCGCATCCCCGCTCCATATTCGTCCGTTCCCACGACGCTCACGACGGAGACGGGCACGCCCTTGCGGGCAAGGTGGATGCCCCAGTCGACGCCGTTTCCAGTGGGATAGAACCTCCCGAGGTCCTGATACACGTCGGCGCAGCAGAACCCCACCGCCACGACGCTCTTCACATCCGTCGGCTCCATGATTCGCCTCCCAAAAGGCGGGCCCCACATGGGACCCGCCATCAGATGTCGCTAGTACTTGAGGCCGTGACCCCAGCTGCCATCCTGCGCACAGCACACGTCAGAGGCGAACTCCGCCGCGAAAGCGAGGCCGGCCGTGTACGCATCCTCCCGGGAAGCACCCCTCTTGAGGGTGTCGAGGGACTTGACCAGGAAGGACGTGAGAAACGAGTCCCCGGCGCCCATCGCGTCGCGCATGTGCTCGACGGGCTTGGACTCCTGGCGGTAGTAGCGCTCACCGTCAAAGGCGTAGCACCCGTCCACGCCGCGCGTGGCCGAGACCCAGCGCGGCCCAAGCTCGTGGACCTTGCGCAGGCGCTCGCGCGTCTCGTCCACGGTAAGGTCGGAGGCCGAGAAGAACGCGTAGGTCACGTTGGGGGCAACCTCCTGGAAGTACTCCCACGTGGAGTCGTCCGAGAAGTCGAACGAGAGCGGGATGCCGGCGTCGTGAATCTTGTGGAGCTGGCGCTCCGTGTAACAGTAGTTTCCGGAGTGCACCACGTCGAACTGGCGCAGGTACTCGATGTCGAAGCGATCGAGCACGTAGCTGGTCTCGCCCCTGATGCCACCCTTGTTGTAGTCGCCCCAGATGCGGTCGCCATCCGGCGCGATAGACACGCAGCTGTAGCCGTTCTCGCCCAGGAGCTGCTTGCACTTGACCGTCTCGACGTCCTCCTCGTGGAGGCTGCGGATGACGTGCTCCGCACGGTCGTCGCTCCCGAAGTAGCCCATGTAGGCCGCCCTGCGCACGCCCGCCTTCTTCGCGTACACCGCGAAGTTGACGCAGTTGCCGCCCGGATACATGGTCCTCACGTGCTCGTACACGTCCACCACGTTGTCGCCAAAGCCGCACACGGCGACGTCGAGGTCCTGCTTCTGCATGAACTTGCCCCTTTCCCGCATCAACACCTGTGCGAGCGCAGCCCCGTTGTCGTTTGGGCTCCGCACGCTCGGTCTTCTCCCCTAGCTAGTACTCGACGATGCCCATGTAGCGACGGACGTCGGGATCGTGGCCAAACGCCTTGCCGCGCACGCCGCGCAGGGAGACGTTCATCTCGTAGAAGAAGATCGGGTCGAGGTAGGTGCGCACAGAGGCGTCGACGTTGGCCATGCCGTACTCGGCGGAGTCGAGCACCATGAGGGTGTCCGTGTGGGTCTTGAGGAAGCGCTCCGCACGCTCGTCGATGGGGCGGTTTGCACCGGAGCCCTTCTGCAGGAAGTAGAAGACGCCGTCCTCGGTGCACTCGAAGGGGCCGTGGAAGTACTCGGCCGAGTTGATGTAGGAGCAGTTCTGCCACTGCATCTCCATGAGCGAGCAGATCGCGAAGCCATAGGTCTGGCAGAAGTCGGGACCGGAGCCGAGGACGTAGAGGAAGTCGTGCTTCTTGCAGAGGTCTGCGAAGAGGGGGCCGAGCTCGGACTCGACGCGCGGCTTTGCCGCTGCGTTGATGCCGTCGAGCTGGTCGATTCCCCTCGCAAGCGCGTCGGTGTCCGCATAGCCGTCCTGCGCCGCCATGAGGTCCGCCGCAAGGGTAAGCGAGAAGCCCGCGGGACGCGCGGACTGGGGCGTGTCGTCCTCCCACTCGTACACCCAGCAGGGCCACTCTCCGTTATCGATCTTGGAACCAGCGCGGTTGGTCATGGTGACCACGCGAGCACCCCGATCCTTTGCGAGACTTGTCGCCTCGATGGTCTCGGCCGTGCCGCCGGAGTGGCTGCAGGTGACGACCAGGCTCGAGGGACCGAGCTGCGCGGGCGGGAAGGTGTTGAACTCCGCTGCCGTGTGAATGGCGCTCGTCATGCTCTTGCTGTTGGCGTTGATGAGGCAGTTGGCGGGATAGAGGTCGATGACCGACCCGCCGCAAGCCACCCAGTACACCTGGGACACGTCCCCACCAGCCAGGACCTGCTTTGCGTAATCATGTGCGTTCATGTTCTTCTCCTATTCCGTTACAAACGCATTTGTACCTTTTACCTGCAATGATGCGAGGTCTTTGTTCGCCTACGGCACACCACGGCTAAAGCTCGTCTTCGAAGTAGCGCTCGAGATTGTGGAAGTTCCTGAAATCTGCCGCCGCGGGATTGGTGAGATACCTTTCGTCCGTAATCTCCTGTCCCAGGAAGCCTGAGTAGCCGTATTTCTCGAGCGTGGCCACCCAATCCCCTAGATTGCGATTTCCATCACCCCAAACGAGATGACCATAGGGATTGCAGTCCACAAAGTGCATGTTCCTGATATCGCTACCCAGGGACTCAAACCATTGCTCGAGCGTCTCGCCTGACACGCTCATGGCAACCGTGTCCACCATCGCTTTGAGGTTAGGATGTCCGACTTCCTCAAGCATGCGTTTCTCATCCTCAAGAGTCACAACGAGTTGGCTTTCCTGCGGCCTGAGCGTCTCGAGCGTCAGGATGATGCCCTCTTGCTCCGCAACCTCCGCAAGCGAGCGGAGCATGTCTCGACTTCTCTTCCACGCCTCCTCGCGGTTCTCGTTCCAATAGCCCCATCCGGAGTTAATCGAAAGGTACGTGCAGCCCAGCTCGGCGGCACAACGTATCGCGTTGGTGAAGTAGTCACGACAGCGCGATGCATAGAGGTCCTCCTGTGGGTTCACCTGATAGGGTGAAATGACGTTCTCGGGACAGAAGACATTTGCCGTAAGTCCACGTGACTCGATCTTGTGGCGAATCGTCTTGGCATCGTAATAGCCTAGACAGTCAAGCCACAGGTGGGGCATGGCACCCCAGAGCTCGATTCCCGTGAAGCCAAGCCTTTCCTGGCAATCGAGGAAGGCGTCCAGCGACCATTGGGACCAGTGGATGTTCATGCCGTCAACCTGGTCGCGGCGAATGGTCGGCGCACTCATTTCGTTTCCTCCCCCACAATGAAGCGACTAAGAGATTGGTAGTTCCGACAATCGGCCTCCTTGGGGTTGTCAAGGTAGCGGCCGTCCGTTATCTCCTGGCCGAGCAGCCCCTCGTAGCCAAACTCGTTGAGCACGTCAATGTATCGCTCGAGCGGAAAGAGCCCATCGCCCCAAACAAGGTGGCCGTAAGGCCGACCGTCCGCAAAATGGCAGTGCACGATCTTCTCACCCAGACGCTCGAACCACTGGCGAGGAGTCTCGCCCGCAACACCCATGGCGACGGTATCGAGCGCGGCGCCAAGATTGGGACTCCCCACTGCGTCGACGAGTGTCGCCACGTCATCCAGCGTGTTGCAGACCTTGGACTCCTCTGGGCGGACAGACTCAAGCGCAACCGTCACCCCTGCCTCCCGAGCGTAGGAAGCGATTTGTCCAAAGTGCCTGACCGCACGGTCGAAGGCCATGTCGTGGTCCTCGTCTAGCGTCCCGCCGCAGGCATTTGTAAGCATCATGTCCGCGCCGAGCTTCTTACACACGTCCATCGCCCGTTTGAGAAACTCCATCGAGCGCTTGTGCGCCGCCACGTCTGCATAGTTGTTACGCCACTGCATACAGGAGCACTCCGGGGTGAAGAGGGCAACCCTCATGCCTCGCGCCTCGACCTTGCGGCGCACTTCACCCGGATCCTGGTTCCAGGACTCGTCCATGTAGAAGTGCGGCGCCTCTCCTACCAGCTCAATTGCCTCGTAGCCTGCCTCAGCATGTCCGTCCAGCATGTAGTCGAGCGGGTACATGATGTAGTGAATTCCCAGCGCGCAAAGCTGACTTCTCTTGATGTGTGCCATGTCCTCTACCCCAGCTCGTCGTACACGACGCGACCGTCGCTCACGGTAAGGGCGGCATTGATGCCGCGCGCATCCGCGGGATCCATGTGGAGCACGTCGCCCTGCAGCACGACTACGTCCGCGAGCTTGCCTGGCTCAAGCGTACCCAGCCTGTCCTCCGAGTAGCAGTCGTAGGCGCCGTTGGCGGTCCAGACCGTGAGCATCTGCGGGATGGAAAGCATGTTCTCCAGGCGGGCGGTCCCGCCATCGTCGAAATGCCCGCCACAGCCGCAGTAGATCGACTCCCCAATGGACGGCAGCATAAGTGGCAGGTCCGTGTCGCCCACGACGACGCAGCCCGACTCCCACATCTTGCGGCGCATCCAGTAGTGGCGGTAGCGCTCCGGACCAAGCTGAGCCGTCACCATCGACTCGAGGTCTCCCTTGCGGTCGAGCGACTGTATCTGCGGGTAGACCTCGCAGATTCCACCCAGCGCGCCGAGCCTCTCGATGTCCTCGGGGTCGCTGAACTCCATGTCCGTGATGGCGTGGCGCATCACGAGACGGCCACGGCCATCGCGGCGACACTTCTCGTAGAGGTCAACGACATGTGCCACTGCGGCATCGCCCTGGCAATGCAGGGAGAACCTGAACCCCGCCTCGTCAGCCGCAAAGAGCTCGCGCTCGATGAGGTCCCACTCCACGGGAACGGCACAGCGACTCGTCGGATCCGAGAGGTACGGCTCCTTGAGTTCGGCCATACCGGAGGCGATGGACCTGTCCGTCATGCGGTTGAATCCCGAGAAGGACAGGAAGTCGCCCCCGAGTCGCTCCCTCATCTTTCGCCCGTGATCCAGGTCCATGCCGCGACCCACGGGCTGGCTCATCAGCCTGACACGCACGGTGAGCTCGTCGGACGCAGCCATTCGTTCCATGACGTCCACGAAGCCGTAGTAGTCGTCAAACGACATCTCCTTGATCTGCGTGATGCCGCAGGCGTTGAGCATGCGCATGTAGTCGTGATAGAGACCAGGCATCTCGGGCAACGTGAGGTAGTCACGCATCATGCGCCAGATTTTCTCTGCGTAGCACTCATCCGGCGTGAAGCCATATCGCTCGCGAGCTGCCGAGTTCATCCAGCACGTGTCGCGATCGGACGTGAAGGCGACCACGGGCCTCTTGGGGAATGCCGCGTCCAGGGCGTCTTCGGCGTCGTCACCGAACTCGTCCGCATTCCAACCGTGGCCGAACACGGGGACATCCTCGGAAAGAGTCTCCACATATGACGCAAGTGCCGCAATGCCCTGCTGCGTGTCATGGGCGTCGGAGAGGTCGCATCCCAGGCGCTGGAGCGCCCAGCCGGTAAAGAAAGTATGGTTGTCCGTCATGCCGGGGATGACCGTGCGGTCACCAGCATCGATAACACGAGTCGCGTCGCGAACGTAGTCATCTGCCCCTGCCCTTTCCCCCACTGCCATGATTCGGTTGCCATCCGTTGCCACGAAGCCATCGAGGGGTTCCGCACCCGTCGCGTCGAACACGTTCCTCGAGAGGATAACGAGCCTGTCGGGTCTTTCTGCCATCGCCTTGCCTTTCACCTCGTTGCGTCGCTTCGCCCTGTCCTCTTTCGCATCGCTCGAACCGTGAGGCTATGCGGGGAGAAGGCCGGAGACAGCCGTCACCACGATGCCAAGCACCGCGATGAGCAGGATGAACTTCCAGCAGGTCTTCCACCATTGGCCAAAGCTGATCTTGGAGACCGAGAGCCCGGCCACCGTCATGCCCGCCGTGGGGCTTATGGAGTTGATGGTCTGATTGGCAAGGCAGAGCGCCGTGACCGCTGCCTCGGTGTTCACGCCCATAAGCTGGGTGAGGGGTCCGAGGATCGGCATCGTCAGCGCGGCAAGGCCAGAGGAGCTGGGGACGAGGAACGAAAGCAGGCCGAGCACGATGTAGAGGAGCGTGGTATAGACGGGCGTCGGGACGCCGGCAAGTGCCGTAGCCATGGCATTGAGAATCGTGTCGATGATCATGCCGTTCTCAGCGATAACGAGAATTGAGCGAGCGAGTCCGATAATGATAGCCGCATACGCGAAGTCCGCGAGACCCTTGACGAACTCCTCCGCCATCTCCCGCTCACCAAGGCCGCCGACAATGCCAGAGAGGACGCCCATGCCAAAGAAGACGGCACTGATCTCGTCCATGTACCAGCCCTGCGTAACGAGGCCCCAGATGATGATGCCCATACCGACCGCAAACACGATAAGGACGCCCTTCTGACGTGCGGAGAACGGCTGCTGGATAGCATCGTCCTGAACGGAGAACTCGACGCGCTTGGCGATATCGTCCTTGTAGGTAATGGAGCTCTGCGGGTTCTTCTTGACCTTCTTCGCATAGCGCATGACCCAGATGATTGCCAAGATGGTGAATACGACCCACACGATGGCACGCAGCCACAGCTGCGGATTGCCCTTTATTCCGACGATGCCCTGAGCAATGAGGACGTTGAACGGGTTAACAGTCGAAGCAATGTAACCGATGTTGGGACCCATGAAGCAGATGAGGAACGCCGTCATGGAGTCGTAACCCAGTGCCATCATGATAGGTATGAATATCGCGTAGAACGGCAACGCCTCCTCGGACATGCCGAACGTCGTTCCGCAGATGGAAAGCAGCACCATCACGACTGGAATTATGAGGATGTCCTTGTCCTTGAACTTGCCGATTACGTGGCTAAGACCCGCGTTGATTGCGTTCGTCTTCGTGATGATGGCAAAGGATCCGCCGATGAGAAGGACGAAGGCCACGACGTCGGCAGCCGCCTGGATGCCCTGGGTCGGTGCCTCGAGCAGCTGCATGACGCTGCAGCGGAGGTCGACCGTCTCGCCCGTCTTCTTGTCCGTATAGACCTTGCTCGTAGGCTTGTAAGTGCCTGCGACGGCGACTTCCTTCTCGCCCGCCGCGGTCTGCACCGTTTTACGCTCATACGAGCCCGAGGGGATTATCCAGGTGAGTACCGCGAAGATAATCATGAGCAGGAACACGATCGTGTACACGTGCGGCAAACGGAACTGATGCTTCTTCTTGGGTGAAGCGACCTCTTCTGCCATGCGAGCCTCCATAACATCCTTGTTGCCACCCCTTGTGCTGACAACTCGTTATATAAGGTTATAGTACGTCCTATGACGTGTTACAAATGAGACCCACAGAGTTTCGACTGCCGAAACGTATCTTGCGGTGAGCGGTAGAAAAAGACGGCCAGATTGAACCCAGCCGCCACGTTGCGCTATATGAGAGTGTCCATTGGCCCTAGATATTAAAGACGTACAGGCTGCACACGATGTACTGCTTGCCTATCAGGAACGGCTTGCCGTCCTGGTCCGTGAAGTTGATCTTCTCGTAGAAGAGCGGCTCCCCCACGGCCACGTTCAGCTCGGACGCCTTGTCGGGACTTGCCCTCACCACCTCGAGCGTGCAGAGGTCGTCCCCGCGGGGCCTGCGGCCGCACCTCTTCTCGACGTAGTCGAAGATCGACGCGTCGGACAGGTCCGCGTTGAGCAGGAACTCGAAGCCCTCGAGTGGGAAGTAGTTGTTCTCGAGCATGATGGGGACGCCGTCGGCGGTGCGGAGACGCCGCACGTGCACGAGCTCGGCACCCTCCCCCAGGCCCAGGAACGACGCCTCGCTCTCATGGGCCCTGACGGTCTCGATTCCCAGGACCTTGGCCCCGGCCACGCGGCCGTCCTCGGCACAAGTGTCGGTAAAGCTCTGGATCTCGCTCTTCTGGTAGATCTTCCTGGTCAGCTTGCGCTGGCACACGAAGGTGCCCTTGCCCTGGCGCTTGACGAGGTAGCCATCGTCCACGAGCTCGGACACCGCGCGCCTGATGGTAATCCTGCTTACGGAGTACGCCTGCGAGAGCTCCGACTCCGAGGGGATTTTGTCGCCCGGGGCGAACTTTCCGCTGTCTACCTTGTCGCGAATGTCCTCCATTACCTGCTGGTAAAGCGGGGTAAGCGACCCCTCTTCGATCTTCATGTGCCCGCCCCTCGAACCACTCGCGCCCGTACCGTGAAGTCCCTACGCTTGCATTATATATGTCCACAGAGAGGCCCGCCCACTGAGCGGCACACCGCCGACTCCTGGCATCCAACCAGGCATGTGATGCGCAACCGCAGCCTGTTGACTTTGACATTATATAACGTAATATGATGTTCCAATCCACAGTCGCCGTGGCCGCACGGCCGCCTCGCATCAGGCTGCAGACGGAAAGGCAATCCAATGAAGACGCTGAGTTCGCGCGACAAGCAAGGGCACATGCGGAAGGAATGCGCCGCCGCAGCCCCCATCAGAAAGACGCTGGGCGAGAAGGACTGCGTCGCCTGCGGCAAGCGCACCGAACACGTCGCCACCGTCTACCTTGGCAGACAAGTGGCCAACGCTGATGGCACGTCGGGCATCGAGTGGCAGCCCTACACGAAGGCGCTCTGCCCCGATTGCGCAGCGCAGCAGGTCGACAGCCGTGGGTTTGGGGTCTTGGTCTACGTGGCGCTGCAGGTCTGCTGGGTTCCGCTCTTCACGCACGGCCCCTCTGGGCTGGGACTGGGAGGTGCGGTCATTGCAGGCTGGGCGCTCGTATGCCTGGCAAGAGCCGCCATCCAGTCGGTATGGCCCCGCCTGCACAAGGATGACGGCAAGCCCATGCCAGAGTGGCTGCGTGCCGAAAGCGCCGAGGAGAGGGACAGTCGGGCCCTGCGTGAGATCCTTCGCACGAACGCACCCGGCACCGGCCTCCTCGTGGAGACGCTGGCGGAGCATCGCAGGCACGCAGGCTGAGCGGGCCCCGCAAAGAACGCCACAAGAATCGCGAGCAGCCACAGGGACGCCCCTCGGGTTCCTAAGGCGACATTTTCGCGAAGCGTATGTCGCCGTGGAATCCGAGGGGCGCCTGCCTTAGTGCTTCTTCCGCTTGTAGTGCCGCCTCGTAGCGTGGGCCGAGCCCTTCCTGGCACCTGCCTTCAACCGGTCCATCACGTCCTTCTCGCTCGTGCCGTCCAGACGTGCCTGGAGCTCGACGATCTGGTCGCGCAGCTTGGCCGCACGCTCGAAGTCCATGTCGGCCGAGGCCTGGAGCATCTCGTCCTGGAGCGAGCCCATGACCTGGGCAACCTCCTGCTTGGGCAGGGCGAGGAGCTCGTCCGCCACGGACTGGATGGTCCTCTCGCGCTCGCCCTCCGCGGCATCGAGGGCCTCCTGGCTCTCTCCCCCGGCTGCCGTGAAGAACTTGCCGTCCACGCGTGACTTGGAGCCCAGCGTCTGGTCTGCCTCCGCGATGAAGCTCGTGACGTCCGTGATTGACTTCTTGATGGTCTTGGGCACGATGCCGTGCTCCTTGTTGAACGCCATCTGGATGCTGCGGCGACGGGCCGTCTCGTCCATTGCCTCGCGCATAGAGTCCGTCACGCTGTCCGCGTACATGATGACCTTGCCGTGGGCGTTACGCGCCGCGCGGCCCATCGTCTGAATGAGCGAGCGTCGGTTGCGGAGGAAGCCCTCCTTGTCCGCATCGAGAATCGCCACGAGCGAGACCTCGGGGATGTCGAGACCCTCACGCAGCAGGTTTATGCCCACGAGCACGTCGATCCTGCCCAGGCGCAGGTCGCGGATGATGTCCACGCGGTCGAGCGTCGCGGTGTCCGAGTGCATGTAGTTGACGCGGATGCCCTCGTCCAGCAGGTGGTCCGTCAGGTCCTCCGCCATGCGCTTGGTGAGCGTGGTCACGAGCACGCGCTCCTTGCGCGCCACGCGTACCTTGATCTCGTCCAGCAGGTCGTCTATCTGTCCCCTCACGGGCCTGAGCTCGACCTCCGGGTCCAAGAGGCCCGTGGGCCTGATGACCTGTTCGACCTCATTCTGGCTCACGTTCTCCTCGTAGTCGCCCGGCGTCGCGGAGACGTAGATGAACTGCGGAATGCGCTGCTCGAACTCGTCAAAGCGGAGCGGTCGGTTGTCGAGTGCCGAGGGCAGGCGGAACCCGTGATCCACCAGCGTGACCTTGCGCGAGCGGTCTCCCTCGTACATGCCGCGAATCTGCGGCACCGTCACGTGGGACTCGTCGATGATGCAGAGCATGTCGCTCGGGAAGTAGTCGATCAGCGTGTAGGGAGGCTCGCCGGGTTTGCGGCCATCCATGTGGCGCGAGTAGTTCTCGATGCCAGAGCAGTAGCCCATCGTCTCGAGCATCTCGATGTCGTAGCTCGTGCGCTGCGAGAGCCGCTGCGCCTCGAGGATCATGTCGTTGTCCTTCAGCTCCTTGACGCGGTGCTCGAGCTCCTCTTCGATCGTCTTGATGGCGTGGTTGATCTTGGGGCGCGCCGTGACGTAGTGCGACGCCGGCCAAATGGGGATGGCATCGTACTCGCGCACGATCTCACCCGTGACGCCGTCGATCTCCGCAATAAGCTCGACCTCGTCGCCAAAGAAGCTGATGCGCAGGGGGTTCTCCGCGTAGGGCGGGAAGACGTCCACGGTGTCCCCGCGTACGCGGAACATGCCGCGCTGGAGGTCGTAGTCGTTCCTGTCGTACTGGATGTCGATGAGCTCCTTCACGAGGTCGTCGCGCTCGAGCGGCACGCTCTTGTCCACGTTGGGCGCCAGGCCCGCGTAGTCCTGTGGGCTGCCGATGCCGTAGATGCAGCTGACCGACGCCACGACGATGACGTCGCGCCTGCTGAGGAGGCTCGACGTGGCCTGGTGGCGGAGCTTCTCCACCTCCTCGTTGATGGAGGCGTCCTTCTCTATGTACGTGTCCGTCTGCGGGACGTAGGCCTCGGGCTGGTAGTAGTCGTAGTAGCTCACGAAGTACACGACGGCGTTGTTGGGGAAGAGCTCGCGCATCTCGCTCGCGACCTGCGCCGCGAGGGTCTTGTTGGGCTCCATGATGAGCGTGGGCCGCTGGACCGCCTCTATGGTCTTGGCCATGGTGAACGTCTTGCCCGAGCCGGTAACGCCCAGGAGCGTCTGGTAGCGCAGGCCGTCCTCCACGCCCTTGGCGAGGCTCTCGATCGCCTGGGGCTGGTCGCCCGCAGGCTGATACGGCGAGACCACCTTGAGCTTCTCGTCCCCATGCTCCAGGCCAAAGCGCTTGAGCTCCGCGCCGTAGCGCTCCTTGGCCTCGGGCGTGCCCGCCAGGGGCTCGTAGGTGACGGTGTGCCCCTGCTCGTCCACGAAGGACCTGTCTGAACCTGCTTCCTTCGCCATCGCTCCCCCAACTCAGTCTATCAAGGCGAGAAGAACTAGATTAGAACAAGTGTACCCATATTGGCAGTGGGGCTTACTGGGATTCGGATATTCCCGAGGGGTAGAACTGCTTGTAGCGCTCGTAGGCCTGGTTCACGCGCACGAGGTAGGAGGCCGTCTCGGAGTACTGGATGTGCTGCGAGATGTCGCTCCCGTTGGCGAGCCACTTTGACACGGAGCCCAGCCCCGCGTTGTAGGCCGCGATGACCTGGTCGCGCGTGCTGAGGTTCTTCTGCAGGTAGGCGAGGTAGGCCGTGCCGTACATGATGTTGGTTGTGGGGTCCGTGAGGTTGTCCGGCGAGTACGTGGAGCTGTCCACGGTGCCCATCTTGGCAACGGCCTCGGACGTGGACGGCATGAGCTGCATGAGCCCCACCGCGCCCGCGTTTGAGGTCGCGCTCGCGTCCCAGTTTGATTCGCACTTGATGACCGCGCAGATGAGGTACTCGTCCACGCCGTAGCGCTGCGAGGCCTGCTCGATCACGTCCGCGTACTTGACGGGATAGAACACCGTCCGTATGACCTTGGACGGCAGCAAGTTGGAGGCGGCGGACAACACGCACGCAAGGAGCATGCAGACGATGGGAATCGTCCGGTACCAGCGCCAGAAGCGCTCTCTCATCATGATCTGCCGCTCACCCCCTTCGCGTCTTCCAGCCGTCCGCCTCGTGCGCCTGCCACCAGGCGTCAACCTGGCGCAGGAGGTCCTTCTCGTCCCCCTCGTTCGCGAGCTCGACGTCCGCCTTGGACCTGAGGTAGTCGTCCGTAGGCTGGCGGCGCGCCCGCGCGTCAAAGTCCTCGGGATCCATGCCGCGGCCCTGGGCGCGCACCCTCCTGAGGCCGAGGGGGCACGTCACGCACACGACCTCGTCCGCGAGGTCCAGCGCGTCCTCCATCCGGTCGAGCAGCGGCACCTCCACCACGGCGACCCTGGGCGCGCCCGCGGCGTCCGTGCAGCCGTCGTCACCCAGGACCTCCTCGAGCCTGCGCCGGATGTAGGGTAGCTCGATCTGCTCCAGGCGGGTTGCGCCCTCGTCCGTGGCGAACGCGCGCCGCGCGAGGAGCCCGCGCCTGAGCTGGCCCGTCGTGGGGTCGAGAAGGTCATCGCCAAACTCGCGCGCTATCGCCTGGGTGCACTCGCCCCCGGGCTCCAGCACCTCGCGCGAGACCCTGTCGAGGTCGATCCGCCACGCGCCGAGCCGCTCGAGCTCGCGCGCCACGGTGGACTTGCCCGACGCGATGCCACCCGCCAGGAACACGACGTACATCCGGACCCCCTCCGTCACGAGCCGCTAGGCCCCATGGAACTTGGACCCACTATCTTCCCACGCCATGCGGCCCCGCGGGACCCTTCTAGAAAACGAACAGACAGAAGGCATGTGGGCGCGTCCTTCTCCCCCGCCACGGCGGCATACGCAACGTGCCGACCGCACACCTGGTGCGACCGGCACGCATTCTACCTGCAAGTCCGTGCAATGGCCGTGTGGCCCGCCGTTACGAGTGAAGGTCGAACTTCTGCTTGCAGCGCGGGCACGTGATGCGGATGTGGCCCTTGCCCCTGGGGACGCGCACCCTCTGGTGGCAGTTAGGGCAGGTCGCATGCTTGTAGGTGCGCGCGTTCTTGTATGCCGCGGCGGGGTTCGAGATCCACGGGCGGACGGGTCCGAGCTTCTCCGCAAAGGCCATGCTCTCGCGGCGGCGCTGGTTCACGTTGGTCGAGACCATGCGGAAGATCGCGTAGGCCAGGAGTGCGAGGGTGATGACGTAGATCACGCCGTTGCCTGCGAAGATGTTGATGATCGCCAGGATCACCGCGAGCTCGAGGCAGGCCACCCCCAGCTCGTCCGCGCCGTTGCGCCCACGCATGAATTCCTCGAGCTTGCCCTTGAAGTTGTCCATGAAACCAGCCTCTCGCAGTTTCCCCTCGCGCGGCCCGGCCGCGCTCTCTAGCCGTAGTCTCTATCCTGCCCCATTATGACAGGTTCTTGCACGTCAACGCCAAGACCGCGGCAAAGCATCCAATCGAGAAAAGCGAGGGGCCGCGTCTGCGACCCCTCGCCAAGGTTCAGGCTAGGAACGAGTGACGACTACTCGGCGTCGTTCTTCTCGTCCTCCTCGGGCTTGTCCAGTGGCTTGACCTCGACCTCGAAGCCCAGGGTCTCGGCGGCAGCCTTCATGGACAGGGAGATGCGACGACGGTCGAGGTCGATCTCCATGACCTTGACCTGGACCTTGTCGCCCACGGAGCAGACCTGCGACGGCTGGTCGACGTGCTGCTTCGCCATCTCGGAGATGTGGACGAGGCCCTCGACGCCGTCACCAAGGTCGACGAACACGCCGAAGGTGACGAGCTTCGTGACGGTGCCCTCGACGATGGCGCCCACGGGGTACTTCTTGACGAGGGTACGCCAAGGATCCTCGGTGGTCTGCTTGAGGCCAAGGGAGATGCGCTCGCGGTTGAGGTCCACGTCGAGAACCTGAACCTCGACCTCCTGGCCGACCTTGACGACCTCGGAGGGGTGGTTGACGTGGTTCCAGGAGAGCTCGGAGATGTGGATGAGGCCGTCGATGCCGCCGAGGTCGACGAAGGCGCCGAAGTCGACAATCGAGGAGACGGTGCCCTTGAGGCGCATGCCGGGCTTGAGCTTGGAGAGGATCTCGGAGCGCTCGGCCTTGCGGGCCTCCTCGAGGACGACGCGACGGGAGAGGACGACGTTGTTGCGGTTGCGGTCCATCTCGATGACGCGGGCCTCGATGCGGGTGCCGAGGTAGGCGTTGAGGTCCTTCACGCGGCGAAGGTCGACGAGGGACGCGGGCAGGAAGCCACGCAGGCCGATGTCGAGGATAAGGCCGCCCTTGACGACCTCGATGACCTCGCCCTCGACGTTCTCGCCCTTGTTGAACTTCTCCTCCACGCGGTTCCAGGCGCGCTCGTACTCGGCACGCTTCTTGGAGAGGATCAGGCGACCCTCCTTGTCCTCCTTCTGGAGAACGAGAGCCTCGATGGTGTCGCCCAGGGAGACGACGTCCTCGGGGTTGACGTCCTTGCGGATGGAGAGCTCGCGGGCGGGGATGACGCCCTCGGACTTGAAGCCGATGTCCAGCAGAACCTCATCGTGCTCGATCTTGACGACGGTGCCCGTCACCAAATCGCCCTCATCAAAGTCGGTAATCGTACCGTCGATGAGGCTGTTCATCTCCTCGTCGGACATGTCATCCAGAGAGAAGACGGACGAGTTCTGAATCTCACTCAAAGGTGGACCCCTTTCGAAAACGGGGCCCCGATCAACATGACCGCTGCCGGGCGCTCGGCGTGGTTGCGTTTGCGCAGTTGGAAACTTACATGCTCTCGGGGGCCTACAGATACGTTTGCATGGGCATTTTACCCATGCGTGTGATAGGGTACCTTTTGTGTGGCACGTTTATCAAGCCATACCTGTGGATTTCAGGAATTTCATCTCCCAACCAAAACTCCTCCCGCCGCCGGCCCCGACCCGTGGAGTAAAGTCGGATGGCACAACTCCCCTAGGAAGGACGCGTCGTGATCAAGGCGGTTCTCTTCGACCTGGACGACACCCTACTCGACATCAACCTCGCCGCTTTCGTGGCACGTTACACGACGGGAAAGGCGCGCATACTCGCGGATGCCTCGGGGCTCCCACTCCCCACGATCCTGGCGCGCCTCGCGCAGAGCTACCTCAGGGTGAACGACCAGGCCAGGACCGACCAGTTCACGAACGAGCGCCTGCTGGACGACACGTTCTTCTCGCTCACCTCCATCCCCCTGGACGACCCAGCCATCGCCGACGCCATCGACTACTACGAGCGCGAGTGCCTGGAGCCCCTGAGGGGCGGCATCGTGATGGCGGCGCCGCGCCCCGGCGCGCGCGAGACGGTGGAGAAGGCCATGTCCATGGGGCTGACCGTCGCCCTTGCGACGAACCCCACCCTCACGCTCGCGGTCGACCACGTGCGCATGCGTTGGGCAGGCGTGGACGACCTGGGCTTTGCGCTGGTGAGCCACATAGGCAACTCCACGCGCACCAAGCCCTGCGCCCGCTACTACCAGGAGTTCGCGGCGCAGCTCGGCGTGACGCCGCAGGAGTGCCTCATGGTGGGAAACGACGCGGCGCGCGACTTTCCGCGGCCGGACATCGGGATGAGCACCGCCTACGTGGGCCACGGCTGGCCCCGGCGCGCGGTGTGGAGGGGCAGCATCGGCGAGCTGGGACGCCGTCTGCCCGAGATTGTCGACCTTCTGAACTCCCGCGCCGACCTGCGCGCAGACATGAGCAAGGAGCCCAAATGAACCAGGACACATACGACAACCACGTCCGCATCCTCCGCGAGGAGCTGGTGTGCGCCCTCGGCTGCACGGAACCCATCGCCGTGGCGTACGCGGCGGCGCTTTCCCGCGCGGCCCTGACCGCGGATCCCGAGCGCCTGCACGTCGCGTGCAGCGGCAACATCATCAAGAACGTGAAGAGCGTGACCGTGCCCAACTCCGGCGGCATGCGCGGCATCGAGGCCGCGGCGACGCTCGGCGCCGTGGGAGGCGACCCCACCCGCGACCTCGAGGTGCTGCAGTCCGTGGGCGTGGACGACATCGACCGCACGCGCGAGCTCGTGAACGCGGGCTTCTGCGACGTGGAGCTCGCGGAGGACGTGCCCAACCTGTACGTGCGGGTCGTCGCCACGGGCTCGGGCCACACGGCCGTGGCCTGCATCGAGGAGCGCCACACCAACGTGGTCGAGCTCACGCTGGACGGCAGGCCCACCACCGCCGCAGGCAAGTCCGCCTCGGGCGAGAAGAGCGAGGCCACGGGCTCGGGGGCGGACCGCAGCAGGCTGTCGCTCCAGTCCATATGGGACTTTGCCCACGAGGTGCGCCTTGAGGACGTGGACAGGCTCATCACCAACCAGATCGAGACGAACCAGGCCATCTCCCGCGAGGGCCTCACCAACCGCTGGGGCGCCAACATCGGCAGCACGCTCCTCAAGAGCCGCCCCAACGACATCAGCTGCAAGGCGCGCGCCGCGGCGGCCGCCGGCTCCGACGCCCGCATGAGCGGCTGTGCCATGCCCGTCGTGATCAACTGCGGCAGCGGCAACCAGGGAATCACCTGCTCGCAACCCGTGCTCGAGTACGCGCACGACCTCTGGAGCTCGCACGAGGAGCTCGTCCGCGCCGTCGTCTTGTCAGACCTCACGGCGGTGCACGTCAAGTACTTCATCGGCGAGCTCTCGGCCTTCTGCGGCGCCGTCTCCGCGAGCTGCGGCGCCGGCGCCGGCATCTGCATGCTGCGCGGCGGCTCGTTTGGCCAGTTCGAGGCGACCATCGTCAACACCCTCGCCAACGTGGGCGGCATCGTGTGCGACGGCGCCAAGCCCAGCTGCGCCGCCAAGATCTGCGCGGCCGTGGACGCGGCCATCCTCGGCTGCGACATGGCGCTTTCCGACGACAACTTCCTCGCGGGCGACGGCCTCGTGGGCGCCAACGCGGAGGAGACCATCCGCTCCATGGGCTACGTGGGCCGCGTGGGCATGCACCCCACGGACGTGGAGATCCTCAACATCATGATCGGCAAGCGCGACGTGGACACTGACGCCTAGCGTCGGACGGCCGCCGGCCATCCGGCCGCGCGCAAAGCCACGTGCAACATAAGGGCGGGGGTGCGAGCCAACCTGGCATCGCACCCCCGCCCCTTTGCGTCGGTTCGTCCCCTAACGGCTCGCGCTAGCCTACGACCTGGTAGCCGGCGCGACGCACCGCGGCGCGCATGGCGCGCTCGTCAAGCGGCTGCTTCGCAAACACGTGCGCGCTGCCGTGCTTGAAGTCCACGTCCGCCCAAGCAGTGCCCGCGCTCTCGAGCGCGCCGGCGACCTTGTTGGCGCAGTTCTGGCAGTGCATGCCAGAGATGCTGAGGTCCTCCTGGTAGGGGTAGTTCTTCTCGTCCAGATCCGCCGGACGCTCGCGCCTCTTTGCGGAGCCGTTGTCGCAGGCGCCACCGCCGCAGCAGTCGCGCTTGCCACTGAACACCTGGATGGCGCGGCGGCCCGCAAGGGCGAAGGCGACCACCACGATGGCGACGATTATGACGTTGATCATGCATGTCCTCCTCACTATGTTAACTGACGCTAACTATAGCGAGGAGAAACCCAAATGCAACCGCCAGTTTCCGATTGCCTGACCCAAACCACAGTCCGGCCGTGGCCCGCAGCGCTAGAAGCCCTCGTCCTCGATGAGGTGGGCACGGTCGTCGGCGGCCGTGGTGGCCAGCTCGTCGCAGCGCTCGTTGAGCTCCGTGCCGGCGTGGCCCTTCACCCACACAAAGCTGACCTTGTGCGGCTTCTTTGCCGCAAGCAGGCGCTTCCACAGGTCCGGGTTCTTGACGGGCTGCTTGGAGGCGTTCTTCCAGCCGCGCTTCTGCCAGCCGGCGACCCAGTTCTTGTTGAACGCGTTCACCACGTACTGCGAGTCGGAGTGGACCTCCACCTCGCACGGCCGCTTGAGCGCCTCGAGCGCCGCGATCACGCCCATGAGCTCCATGCGGTTGTTGGTGGTCTTGCGGTAGCCCTGGCTCAGCTCGCGGCGGTGCACCACTCCGGCTGGGTCGGTGTACAGCAGCACCGCCCCGTAGCCGCCGGGCCCGGGGTTGCCGCGCGAGGAGCCGTCCGTCCACACCACCACGTGCATCCTGCCGGGAGCCACCTCGCGCACGGTGCCGGGGTGCTCCCTCACAAACTCGTCAAAGCTCGCCACTACTTCGCCTCCGCCCAGTTCTTGCCGTAGCTCACGTCCGCCAGCAGCGGCACGCGCAGCTCCACCACGCCCTGCATGGTGTCGCGCACCAGCTCGGACAGCGCCTCGATCTCGTCCTCGGGCACCTCGAAGTCGAGTTCGTCGTGGATCTGCAGCACGAGCTTGCTCTTGAGGCCCTCCTCGCGCAGACGCCCCGGGACCCTGGTCATCGCGATCTTGATGATGTCCGCCGCAGTGCCCTGCATGGGGTGGTTCATGGCCGTGCGCTCCGCAAACGAGCGCAGCTGGAAGTTCCTGCTGTTGATGTCCTTGATGTGGCGCTTGCGGCCGTACATGGTGATGGCGTAGCCGTTCTTGCGCGCAAAGGCCACGCGGTCGTCCAGGAACTTCCGCACACCAGGGTACGCCTCGAAGTAGCGGTCGATCATCTCCTGGGCCTCCGCGCGCGGGATCTTGAGCGAGGACGCCAGGCCAAACGCCTGCTGGCCGTACACGATGCCAAAGTTCACGGCCTTGGCGCGGCTGCGCAGCTGGGGCGTGACCTCCTCCACCGGCACGCCAAACACGCGCGCCGCCGTGGCGCGGTGGAAGTCCGCACCCTCGTTGAAGGCCGCGACCAGGTGCTCGTCGCCCGAGAGGTGGGCAAGCAGCCTCAGCTCGATCTGCGAGTAGTCGCAGGCGAGAAAAACGCAGCCCTCGGGAACCGTGAAGGCCGTCCTCACGCGGTGACCCAGCTCGGAGCGGGTCGGGATGTTCTGCAGGTTCGGGTCGGAGCTCGAGAGCCTGCCCGTCGCGGCGACGGTCTGGTTGAGCGTCGTGTGGATGCGCCCGTCCCTACGGATGAGCTGCGGCAGCGCGTCCAGGTACGTGTTCTTGATCTTGGCGCGCTCGCGGTAGTCCAGCACCTCGCGCACGTACTTGCTCGCCTCGTAGCCGCCCTCGGCAAAGCCCTCGATCACCTTGGCGTTGGTGGAGTAGAACCCCTTGCGCGTCTTCTTGAGGCCGCGCGTCGGCAGGCCCCACACGTCAAACAGCACATGGCTCAGCTGCTGCGGGGAGTCGATGTTGAAGTCCTCCCCCGCCGCCGCGTGGATGTCGGCCACCATCTGGTCGATCTCCGCGCCGAGCGACTCGCTCTGCTCGCGGAGCTTCTCCGGGTCCGCGTGCAGGCCGGTGCGCTCCATCTGCAGCAGCACCACCAGAAGCGGCATCTCAACGTCGGCAAACAGCTTGGCGGAGCCGTCCTTCTCCAACAGCTCCGCAAGGCGCGGCCTCAGCGCGAGCGCCGCCTGCGCCTCGATGGCCGCCGCGGGCGCGTCGTCCGTGGCCTCGGGCAGCGTGCCGCCCAGGACCTGCGGGTTCTGGTACAGCTCCTCAACCTTGAAGTGCCCGCTGTCGGAATCGAGTAGGTAGCCCGCCACGCCGCAGTCGAAGATCCTCGCGGGGTCCACGTCCTCGGGTTGCACCAGGGCCTCGTCGGCGGAGTCCATGGGGCACACCTCGTGGAGAAGCGCCTTCACGTCACCGGCAACCAGGTGCCCCTCGCGCGTGAGCCTGACCAGGGCGGACGTTGCCGCATCGCCCTCGAACCTCATGAGCGAGCCCTCGGTCGCGGCCCAGAGCACGCGGGGCTTCTCCTCCGCAAAGAGCGACTGCTGACCCCTCTTGGGGGCCTCCCGCTCGAGCGCCGCCGCGACCCAGGAGCCGGCGGCAACCGCCTTGTCCAGGCACTTCTCGGCCGCGTCGCCCTCCAGGCGCTCCGCCTTGGGAAGCGTGGGCACGGGTGCGGCCTCCTCGGCGGCGGCATCGCCCTCAAGCCGCACGAGGCGCTGCGTCATGCCCGTGAAGCCCAGGGCGGAAAACGC
Organism: Coriobacteriaceae bacterium; assembly: GCA_003862195.1. Lineage (GTDB taxonomy): Bacteria > Actinomycetota > Coriobacteriia > Coriobacteriales > Atopobiaceae > Parafannyhessea. Next base: position 32,500 of record QOUO01000005.1, read on the forward strand.
CTTCGTGACCTCGGCGGGGTCGAAGGTCGGGAACTTCGCGTCCTTGAGGTCGAGGTCGATGGGGGCGTCCGTGCGGATCGTGGCGACCTTGCGGCTCAGCAGCGCGTCGTCCACATGGGCGCGGAGGTTCTCGCCCATCTTGCCCTTGACCTCGTCCGCGTGCGCGATCACGTTGTCCAGGTCGCCGTACTGCACGATGAGCGCGGCCGCCTTCTTGGGACCGATGCCGGGCACGCCGGGGATGTTGTCCGAGCTGTCGCCCTTGAGGCCGTAGAAGTCCGGCACGAGCTTGGGCGTGATGCCGTGGTAGAGGTCGTCCACGCTCTCCGGCGTCATGATCGACACGTCGGACACGCCCTTCTTGGTGGCGACGATCTTCACGTGGTCCGTCGCAAGCTGGTACATGTCGCGGTCGCCCGTGAAGAGCAGCATCTCGTAGCCCTCGGCCTCGCCGCGGCGCGCGAGCGTGCCCAGGATGTCGTCGCCCTCCCAGCCCTGGAGCTCCACCACGGGCACGTCGAGCGCGCGCAGCAGGTCCTTCACCATGGGGAACTGCTCGTGCAGCGCCGGGTCCATGGGGGGACGCTGCGCCTTGTACTGCGGGAGCATGTCGATCCTGACCTGCGGCTTGCCCTTGTCGAACGCGCAGATCACGCCATCGGGCGAGAAGGACTCGACAAGCTTGATGAACATGTTGAAGAAGCCGAAGAGTGCGTTGGTGGCCCGCCCGTCCGGCGCCGTCATGGGCTGGCGGATGGCGTGGAACGCCCTGTGCATGAGCGAGTTGCCGTCGATGACGGCTATGGTCCTGGGAGCCCTCTTGGCTTCGTCCCCCATGGTTTCTGGCATGTGAGCCTCCTTGCGCTCGCCTCGGCCTTGCTGCCCCCTGATTGTATACGCCCCACCGGACGCGAACGGCAACGCCACATTTGCGCGGGCCGGGCGCGGGAGGCCCCGACGACACCGGTCCTAGCCCAGTAGCGCCTTCAGCCCGATGAGGATGAGCACACAGCCACCCACGACCTCGGCGCGGTCGCCCAGGATGTGCCCCAGCTTGTGGCCCACGAAGAGCGCCGCCACGCAGCACGCGGCCGTGGTGATGCCGATGACCGTGACGGCGAACGCGAGGTTGACCGCCTGGGCGCGAAGGCTCACGCCAACGGCGAACGCGTCGATCGCGGTGGCGACCGCCTGGAACAGGAGCTGCCCGATCGTGAGGTGGTGGGCCTTCTCGCCCGTGGGGCAGGACTCCTCGCGCTCGGGGTGACGGATGGCCCCCACGCCCTCGCGCACCATGTTGCCGCCGATGATGCCCAGGATGACGAGGGTGACGATGCCGGAGTAGCGCTCGATGAGCGATGCGGCCAGGCCGCCCAGGAAGTAGCCCAGCAGGGGCATGAGCGCCTGGAACGCACCAAAGAACACGGGCTGCAGCGCGAGGCGCGAGCGGCGCTCGTCGGCATAGCAGAACGTGTTGGAAACCGTGACGGCAAACGCGTCCGCGGACAGCGCCACGCCCAGGACGACGACCTCGAGGGGGCTCATGCGGAGTTCCTTCCGACCTGCCGCGACCCGCGGCGCCGAATTTGCAATTTTTCAAGTCTACACAACATTGGGCTGGCCAAGCCCGCGGACGGCAGAAACATCACGCGCGCACAGCAAAATCGTGTAATCTATACACACCGTGCAACATCGACCGATACTGGGAGCGCGCATGCCTGCCCTTATCACTCATCATCTATTTGGCGAGAAGGCCCTGGACCTCATCCCCGAGGGCATCGTCCGGGACGAGGAGGAGCTCCTCGCCTTCCTGCTTGGAAACCAGGGTCCCGACCCGTTCTTTGTCCGCTTCACGGCCACGCCCGAAAACGCTTCCGCCTGCCACCGCCTGGCGCACGACATGCACGCCGGCAAGGTGCTTCCCGCGTTCTCCTCGCTCCGCGAGGGCGTGTCGCACCTCCCCCACCACGACGAGGGCGTGGGCCGTGCCTTTGCGCTGGGCCTGTTGGGCCACTACGTGCTCGACAGCACGGCGCACCCGTTCATCTTTGCGCAGCAGGACGCCATCTGCGGCGCCGGCGTGGGGCTCGAGTCCATGGGCAGCGAGGTGCACGCCATCATCGAGAGCGACCTCGACACCTGGATGCTCTGGAGCATGCGCCGCCAGACCGTGGCGGAGGTCCCCACGGCAAGCCTCCTCGCGCGGACCGAGCGGATCGACCGCGTGGGAGGGGCGCTCTTCTCGCTCATCGCGTTGCAGACGTTTGGCCTGAAGCTCTCGCCCGAGCAGTACGCGGGCGCCACGCGCGACTACGCCACGTTCTACCGCGCCATTGAGCCGCTTGGGTCGCGCAAGAGCGCGGCCGTGGTCTCCATCGAGCACATCTTTAGCTCGCACGCCATGGCGGAGTGCATGGCGCACCGCACGGACCCCGTGGACGAGTGCGCGTCGGCCAACCTCTCGCACCACCGCTGGAGCGACCCCGCGACGGGCGCCGCGCATGACGAGAGCTTCCCCGACCTCTTCTTCCTCGCACTGGACAGGTGGAAGCGCTCTGCCGAGCGCTTCATGCGCGGCGACTTTGACACCCTGAGGGCGGACTTCCGCAACCTCAACTACGACGGCGTCCCCGAGACCGCCTAGGGGCGCCCTCGACCTCCCCGCCGTCCGGCACGGCGTCCGTAGCCTCGCCCTCCATCCGCGCGAAGTACTCCGCGGACGAGAAGCGCCTGCCCTGCCGGTGGATGGCGCTCCGCTCCCTGTGGAAGCGGCTCTGGCGCTCGTGGAACGTGGCCATGTGCTCGCGCATGACCTCCTCGAGCGGCGCCTCGTGGTGTGCGAGCTCGTGGGCTGCCTCGACGGGGTCGACCTCGTCCACCACGCGCACGAACGAGGTGACCACGGGGATCACGAGCACGGTGAGCGCCGCGGACGTGACGAGCACGGACGCCGCCGTGGCGGAGAGCACGCCGTTGTCCTGCGCGATGCCCGTGATGGCCACGATGAGCGGCAGCGCCATGGTGCAGTAGGCGGAGGTGGAGAAGACCTCGCGCCAGCTCATGGCCCGCGTGCCGGGGTCGATGCGCAGCGACACCGCGACCACGATGCCGCGCACCACGATGAGCGCCAGGATGAAGCCGAAGAGCAGCGGCAGGTCCCTCGTGGCGGCCGCGAGGTCGAGGCTTGCGCCTGACACCACAAAGAACACCGGCTGGAAGAAGCCGTTGGAGAGCACGTCGATCTTTCCCTCCAGCGCCTCGCTCCCCTCCGGGAAGAGCGCCCGCAGGATGAAGCCGGACGCGAACGCGCCGAGCGCCGCGTCGAACTGGAAGACCACGGTCGCGAGCAGCAGAAAGACCAGCAGGAGCGAAACGACCCTCATGAGCGGCTGGCTCGAGCTGCCCGCGTTCTCCACGAGGAAGCGCCAGAAGCGGGCGCCCGCGTTCCTGGCCCGCGACGTGATGAGGTACACCGCGACGCACACGAGCACGAAGCTCACAAGCAGCACGCCCGTGCGCTTGACGGAGCGCGACGACAGCAGGAACGCCATCGCGAGCACGGGCAGGATCTCGCCGAGCGAGCCGTACACGGAGACCGCGCGGCCCACGCGGGTCCCCATGAGCTTGCGGTCGCTGATGATGGGCGCGAGCGTGCCGTACGCCGTGGTGGTCATGCAGATGGCGAGCGCCACCCACGATGACTGGCCAAAGCCGAGCCTGGACGAGAAGAGCGAGACCACGGCAAAGCCAAGCGCAAGCGACACGAGCCACGACCCCGTGGCGATGGCGCCCGTTCTGCCCAGAAGGTCGCGCGCGTCGATCTCGTAGCCTGCCTTGAGGAAGAGGAAGCCCATGCCTAGGTCGCCCAGGAGCTGGATGGGCTCGAGGTCGGGGTCGATTCCCCTGAGCACGCCGTACTTGCCCAGGAGTGCGCCGCCAAAGACCAGGAACACCACCTCGGGCACGGCGCGGCCGGGGACGAGGCTCGCCACGAAGGGCGCGAGCGTCGCCACCACGAGTATGCAGAAGAGCGAGAAGTAGATGCTTGCCACGGTGCGGCCTCCGGTCGGGTTCCGCCGAGGCGAGGCTGCGGCGCCCGGCGGGATGAACGTTCGTCCGCACAGGATAGTGCAGACTCATGCGAGTGCGGCAAACTGGGCAAAACCAACAGACGCGAGCGCGGGCGCAACAAGCCTCCCCAAAGCAAGCGGCGCCCGGGCCGCATAGCCCAGGCGCCGCGCATCTTGTATCTGTCTGTTAGAGCCAGGCCACATCGTCCTGCTCGTCCTCGTGCGTGCGCGGGAACTGCAGCGTCCTCGAGACCGTGGCGAGCCTTCCCTCCTCGTTCAGCTCGCCCAGCTCCTCCAGCCACGTCTGCGGCTTTTCTCGCCTGAACGGAACGGTCTTGCCACCGTCATCATCATCCAACCAGGCTAGAATGTGCCCGCCCTTGCTGCCACCAGTTGACTCCATAGTGCATCAGCCCCCTGAACTGTCTGGCTCGACGTTGTCTGCCATGCATTGTAGGGTGGCGGGTTTGCAATGCCCGCGTAAGCCGCCCGTTGTGAACGGAGTTGATGCCCATTTGTGACATTCCCGAAATTTTATGCAGTTTGGTTGTCGATATCGGAACTATATGCGGTTCAGGGGGTACTTCTATTCATCACGCGGAGGGACCTGGCCCGTGCTCAGTATGCCGTCGAGCGCGGCCTCGTCGAGCACCGGGACGCCCAGCTGCTCGGCCTTGGTGAGCTTGGAGCCCGCGGCCGCGCCGGCCACCACGTAGCTCGTGCGCTTTGACACGGAGCCGGACACCTTGGCGCCCATCGCCTTGAGGCGGTTGCCCGCCTCGGTACGGGTGTACTTCTCGAGCGTGCCCGTGAGCACGAAGGTGAGGCCCGCGAGCGTCTGGGGCTGCTCCGGCTCCTCGCCAAAGCCCTCCTGCTCCATGCTCACGCCGCTCTTGCGCAGGCGCTCCACCACCTCGACGTTCTTGGGGATGGAGAAGAACTCCCTCACGCTTGCCGCTATCTTCGGCCCGATGCCGTCGATCTGGGAGATGTCCTCCTCGCTCGCGAGCATGAGGCGCTCCATGGAGCCGAACGTGTTTGCCAAGAGCGTCGCGACGTTGGCGCCCACGTGACGGATGCCCAGGCCAAAGAGCACGCGGGCCAGGCCGCGCGACTTGGACTCCTCCACCTGCGCCAGGATCTTGCGCGCGATGGTCCTGCCCACCACGATGGAGTCGCCCACCTCGTGGTCCTTGCCGGCCGTCTCATAGCTGCGGCCCGTGTCGAGGGATGCGAGCTCGTCCTCCGTCAGCGTGTAGAAGTCCGCCACGTCCAGCAGCAGCCCCTGCTGCACCATGCGCTGGACGATCTCCTCGCCCAGGCCGTCGATATCCATGGCGTTGCGGCTGCCCCAGTGGATGAGGCGCTCCGTGGCCTGCGCGGGGCAGTCGATCGACACGCAGCGGTAGGCCACCTCGCCCTCCTCGCGTACCACGGGGCTGCCGCAGCTGGGGCAGGTCGCGGGCATCTCCCACAGCGGGCGGGCCAGGTGCTCGGCGGAGTCCGGGTCCTTGGGGCCCACGACCTCCGGGATGACGTCGCCGGCCTTGTGCACCACGATGGTGTCGCCCACGCGCACGTCGCGGCGGCGCACCTCGTCTATGTTATGGAGCGTCGCGCGCGCGATGGTGGAACCCGCCACCACGACGGGGTCGAACTCCGCCACCGGCGTCAGCACGCCGGTGCGTCCCACCTGGACGCGGATCTCCCTCAGGACGGTGCTCTTCTCCTCCGGCGGGAACTTGAACGCGATGGACCAGCGTGGCGCGCGCGCCGTGAAGCCCAGGTTGGCCTGCGCGGCAAACGAGTCCGCCTTCACCACCACGCCGTCGATGTCGTAGTCCAGGTCCTCGCGGTGCGCGAGGGCATCGGCGCAGTACTGGTGCACCTCGGCCGCAGAGTCCACGCGGCGGGCGTGCGGGTTCACGCTGAAGCCGCACTTGCGCAGCCACCCCAGAAAGTCGCTCTGCGTGTCGACGGCGAGCGGGCCCTCGTCCGCCACGGCGTAGATGAAGGTCTCCAGGTCGCGCGCGCCCGTGACCTTGGGGTCCTTCTGGCGGAGCGACCCTGCGGCCGCGTTTCTGGGGTTGGCGAAGGGCGCGCGGCCCGCGGCGTCGTTCTCCTCGTTCAGCCGCACAAAGGAGTGCTTGGGCATGTAGACCTCGCCGCGCACCTCGATGGAGTGGCCAAAGCCGCCGTCCGCCACCAGCGCGAGGCCCTCCGGCGCGAGCGTCCGCGGGATGTCGCGAATGGTGAGCGCGTTCTGGGTCACGTCCTCGCCCGTGGTGCCGTCGCCGCGCGTGGCCGCGCGCACCAGGCGCCCGTCCTCGTAGGTGAGGGCGATGCCCAGACCGTCGATCTTGAGCTCGCAGGTGTAGGCGACGGGGTTCTGCGGCGTGGAGCCCAGGGCCTCGTCCGTGCGGCGCAGCCACTCGTCCAGCTCGTCCAGGTTCATGGCGTCATCTATGGAGTACATGCGCTGCGCGTGGCGCACGGGGGCAAACTGCTCGCTCACGTAGCCGCCCACGCGCTGCGTGTAGGAGTCCGGCGTCACCAGGGCCGGGTGCTCCGCCTCGATCTGCTGCAGCTCGCGCAGGTAGCGGTCAAACTGCGCGTCCGTCATCTCCGGGTTGTCGAGCGCGTAGTAGGCGTAGGCGGCATGGCGCAGGATGCGGTTGAGCTCCGCCGCGCGCTCCGCCGGGGAGGCCTTGCCCTTCTCCCCCGCACGCGCGGGCGGCTCCTGTCCCCCGGTTCCAAAGAGCGAGAACTGCGTGCCCTCGGGCGCCGAGCCCCTGCCATCCTGATCTGCCATGCCATCCTCCAAACGTCTGGGTGCGGACTAGAGCTTACCCCAACCCCGGGACTCCAGGTGCCTCTGCACAAACCACCGCGCGAGCGAGCCCTCGGGCATGGCGCCCAGCACCTCGTGCGCGTCCACCCAGTGCGCGGAGTCGACCTCGCCCTCGTTGAGGTGCACGTCAGACCCCTTTGCCCGGCACACGAAGTTGACCATCAGCGTGTTTGAGGGCGAGAAGAACGAGCTTGCGTTGTAGGTGACGGTTGCCAGCTCCAGGCCCGTCTCCTCGCGGACCTCGCGGCGCACCGTGGACTCCAGGTCGTCCCCGCGCGCCACGTAGCCGGCCACGAGGATCCCGTGCTTGCCGTACTGGTCGATCGTGAGGATGCGCTCGCCGTCCGGGTGGTACACGATCATGCTCACGCCCACGCTGAAGTGCGGGTAGCGCCACGCCTCGCAGTGGGGGCACCACGGCTGGGGGCCGTCCTCCGGCTGCTCCCGCAGCACGAGCCGCTCCCCGCAGACCTCGCAGTACGCCGGGTCCTCCGCATACGCCATGGCAATCCCCCTCCCGCCGCGGCATCTGCCGCGGACGCCGTCCTTCTCGCCCGTATGCTAGCAGATGCCCCGGACGCCATCCCGCCGGCGCGCGGCACGGCAAGGGGGCACGCCCCGTGGGACGCGCCCCCTGTGATGCACCTTGCCTGTCTGCCAGCCGCCCGAACGCTAGCTCTTGGAGCTCGACGTGCTCGTGGTGGACGTGGTGCCCGTGGTGCTGTACGAGCCGCCGTGGTTGTCCTGCAGGTACTGGTAGATCTCCTGCAGCAGCTGGTCCTGCGAGTCGCTGTTGCCCGAGCCGTCGCCGTTCGTGTTCGTGTTGGTGTTGTTGTTCGTGTTGTTGATGTCCGTGGTGCCGTTGGAGCTGCTCTGCTCCTTCTGCAGCGCGGAGTCGTCGCCCAGCGTGACCTCGACCGTCTTCTTGGTGGTGCCACGCATGAACGTGACCTTGATCTTGTCGCCGATGTCGTGCGAGCGCACCGCCAGGATCATGCCATCCGCGGAGGTGATGTCCTCGCCGTCGACCGCGGTGATGATGTCGCCCTTCTTGATGCCGGCCTTGTCCGCGGGGCTGCCGCTCGTGACCTCGACCACGTAGGCGCCCTCGCTGACCGAGAGGTTGTTGGACTTGGCGTTCTGCGAGTTCACGGTCTGCATGGAGAGGCCGATGTATGCGTGCGTGACCGTCTTGCCCGCGATGATCTTGTCCGCGATCTTGGTCGCGTAGTTGCCCGGGATCGCGAAGCCGATGCCGGCGAAGGAGTCCGTGTCAGACGAGAAGAGCGTGCAGATGCCCACGAGCTGGCCCTTGGAGTTGACGAGCGCGCCGCCGGAGTTGCCGGGGTTGATGGCCGCGTCCGTCTGGATGAGGTTGGTGTAGATCGTCTCGCCCGAGGAGGACTGCATGACCTGGTTGCGCGAGAGTGAGCTCACGATGCCCGCGGAGACGGACTGGTCCAGGCCAAACGGGCTGCCGACGGTCATGACCCAGTCGCCCACGACGAGCTTGTCGGAATCGCCAACCTCGATGGGGGTGACCTCCGTGTCGCCCAGGTTGACCTTGATGACCGCGATGTCGCTCGAGGAGTCCGAGCCCACGACCGTGGCGTCGTAGCTCTTGTTGTTGATCGTGACGGAGATGGAGGTGGCGCCCTCGATCACGTGGTAGTTCGTGATGATGTCGCCCTTCTTGTCATAGATCACGCCCGAGCCGAGGCCGGAGCCGCTGCTCGTGGTGACGTTCACCACGACGACGGACGGCAGCGCCTTGGCGGCCGCGGCCTGCGCCGTGGTGGCCTCGTCGGTGTTCTTGATGTTGATGGTCTTGCCCGCGGTGCTGCTCGACGTGGTCGACGAGCTGGAGCCATTCGCGAAGAAGCCCATGCCGTTGAGCGCGAACACGACGAGAAGCGCACCCACGATGCCGCCGCACAGACCCAGGATCGCGTTCCTCAGGGCGTGGCCGTGCTTCTTCTTGCCCTTGCCATCCGGCGCCTCTGGCCCGTTGGTGCCCGGCGTGCCCGGCACCCCTGGCCCGTTGGTTCCCGTTCCCGCCGCTCCCTGGGAGGCATCCCCCGTCGGCTGTGCCTGCGGCGTTACTAGCTGCGCGGTCGGCTGGACCGCGGTCTGGTCCGTCCCAGGAATCGGTGGGCGGCCGTTGTCGCTCTCGCTCATGCTGACCCCTTCTCTCATGGGCGCTGTCGCGCCTTACGTCTTTGTCCACAACCTGACTCTACCCTTGCACGTGCGGATGAATTCGCGCCTGCCCATGCGACACGTCTCTGGAACAACGCTTTTGGATTCCTGAAACGCCAACGGCATCGCGCCCGTCCGTGCGTTTCCGCACGAAAAAAGCGCCCCGGCACAACCGGGACGCAAGCGAATCGTATCGTTCTTCTCCCCCAGGGACATGCCAGGGAGAAATGCGGGCGCTAGAGCTTGAAGAGGTAGCCGACGCCGCGCACCGTGACGATGTGCGAGGCGACCTGAGGGCCCACCTTGGAGCGGACGCGCCTGATGTGCACGTCGACCGTGCGCGTGCCGCCGCAGTACTCGAAGCCCCAGACGCGGTGCAGCAGCGTCTCGCGCGAGTAGGCGCGGGAGGGGTGCGTCGCCAAAAACGAGAGGAGCGAGTACTCCATGAGCGTGAGGTCGACGGGCTCGTCGTCGATGTAGACCTGGTAGGTGGCCAGGTTGATGGTCATGTTGTCCACGGTCACGATGTCCGCGGGGGCGCTCTCCTCGCCCGGCCACAGCAGCAGCGCGCAGCGCACCTCGAACTCCGCCTCGCCCGCGGAGGAGAGGATGAAGTCGTTGCGGCCCTGCGCGGGCATGTGCAGCGAGCTGAGCTTGCTCTCGTCCTGGATGATCAGCGTGGGAATGAAGCCGTTGTCGGAGACGTAGGAGTCCACAGCGTTGAGCGTATCCTGCTCCAGCCCGTTGGAGTCCAGTACTACGAGGTCAAACTCGTGTCCGGACGAAATCGCCTGGGAGAAGGTCTCGGGCGTCGTGGGCAGAATGGAAACGTCGAGGGCATGCTTGAGTTCGCGCATGCGGTCGATGTAACGTGAGGTCTTTGCGACCAGCAGGATGTTCTTGTGGTGCATCCATGACCTCCAACCTTGGTACGCTCCTGCAAAAACCGGGGATGCCCAAGGGCATCCCCGGTAAGGTTAGCATAAATCTTTGGCACGTTTGCAACCGCATGCAATGTCAAAGCAGAAAACAGGCTTTTGGACAAAGCATAACGGGTTATCGCCACTAGCGAATGTGGCCCAGGAACTCCTTGGTGCGCTGCGCCTTGGGGTGGTCGAACACCTCGCTGGGCAGGCCCTGCTCCACCACGACGCCGCCCTCCATGAAGACGACCCTGTCCGCGACGTCGCGGGCGAAGTCCATCTCGTGCGTGACGACGATCATGGTCATGCCGCTGTGCAGCGCCAGGTCGCGCATGACGTTGAGGACGTCGCGCACGAGCTCGGGGTCGAGGGCGGACGTTGGCTCGTCGAACAGGATGACCTTGGGGTGCATGGCCACCGCACGGGCGATGGCGACGCGCTGCTGCTGGCCGCCGGAGAGCTGGGGCGGCTTGTAGTCCGCGCGGTCGGCCAGGCCGACGGCCTTGAGCTGCTTGAGCGCCTCGACGCGCGCCTCCTCCTTGGGCTTCTTGAGGACCTTGACCTGGCCCACCATGACGTTCTCGAGCGCGGTCATGTGCGGGAAGAGGTTGAACCCCTGGAACACCATGCCCAGGTCGCGGCGGAGCTTGTTGACGTCGGTCTTCTTGCTACCGGTAATCTCCTGGTCCTCGATCAGGATGTGGCCCGCGGTGGGCGTCTCGAGCATGTTGATGCAGCGAAGCATCGTGGACTTGCCGGATCCGGACGGGCCCAGCACGACGACGATCTCGCCGTTCCAGACGTCGAGGTTGACGTCACGCAGGACGGGCGTGTCCGTGAACGTCTTGTTGAGGTGCTCGATGCGGACGATGGGGTGCTCGCCCGGCTTGAAGGTGTGCTTGGTGAGGCCCTGGTCGTGCTCGTAGGCCTTGCGCGCGGCCTCCTCCGCGTCCATCGCGGGAGGTACCTCGAGCTCCTTGGCTCCAGACTTCATGAATGACTTCATCTGCTAGGCCTCCTGACTTGCGTGGGAGCGGAACGGTGCGGCGAGCGCCTCGAACGCGCTGGTGTCCTTGGGCTCGGCGTCCTGCTCGGCGGACTCGCCCTTCTCGCCCTCGGCTGCCTCGACGCGCTTGGCGGCACGGCCGCGCGGCCTGGGGCCAACGCCGTTCTCGGCGTCCGCGAGGTGCTTCTCGACGATGCTGACGACCTTGATGAGCGGCAGGGTGACGATCAGATAGTAGATGGCGGCGGCCATGTACGGCGTAATGTTGCCGGTGGTGGTGGTGAGGTTCTTCGAGAACATCATGAGCTCCATGACGCCGACGGAGGAGAGGAGCGAGGTGTCCTTGTAGGACGTGATGAAGTCGCTCGTGACGGTGGGGATGACGCGACGGACCATCTGCGGCAGGATGACGGTGAACATGGTCTGTGCCCTGTTCATGCCGAGGGACGCCGCGGCCTCGTACTGGCCATTGGGGATCGAGAGGATGCCCGCGCGGTAGATCTCTGCCTGGTAGGCGGAGGAGTTGATGGCCATCACAATGACGCCCAGGACGTTGTTGTCGATGTTGATGCCAATCATCGGCAGGCCGAAGAACATGATGTAGATCTGCAGGAAGAGCGGCGTGCCGCGCAGGAGGTTGATGTAGATGGACGCCAGGCCGCGCAGGACCTTGAAGCGCGAGATCTTCATCATGGCGAACAGCAGGCCGAGCGCGATGGCGAACGGGTACGAGATGACCACGATGAGCAGGCAGAGCACCCAGCCGCCGAAGAGCGAGACGAAAGAGGTCACGAGGAGCTGCGGCTTGAAGAACATGTTGAGGAAGGGCACGGAGTTCCAGGCGGTGACCCAGGGCTGGCCGTCAAGCCACATGACGATCTGCTGCACCGGGGTGTTGGAGATGGTCTTGATCTTCGCGGACGCGGGAAGCGTGCCCTTGACGCCAGCAGCGGTCGTGTAGCTGCCCGTGACCTGGTACTTGCCGCCCTGGTTAGGGAACTTCATGTCCGTGATCTCGAGCCTGAGGAGCGACCCGTTGGGAATTGGGCTCGCGAACTTGATCGTTACCGTGTTGCCCTTGGCCGTGGCCTTGCCGTCGATGTTGACGCGCGTGAGGCCCTTGAGCACGGTGACCTTGGTGGTGGACCCCTCGAACGAGGCGTCGCTCGGGAGCTTCAGGGTGACGGACGAGACGCCGTCCTCGACCTTGGTGGTGGCCTCCCACGTCAGGCGCGTGTTGATGCCGCCGATGACGCGGTCGCCGCCGTCCTCGTTGGGACGTGCGGTCGCCTTGCTCACGACCACGGAGCCGGCGTCGCCGTTCGTCGTGGTCGAGGTGGCCGCGGCGCTCGCGGACTGCGCCTCGTAGTCGACGCCGAACCACTTCTTCTCGAACGTGGACAGGGTGCCATCCTTGCGCAGTTGCTTGAGTGCCTTGTTGAGGGCCTTCGTGAGCGCGGGGTTGTCCTTGCTGACGACGATGCCGTACTGCTCGCCGGTCGCGATTTCCTTCGCGACGGAGAGGCTCGTGTAGGAGTTCTTCACCTCGTACTGCATGACGGGCAGGTCCGCGACGGCCGCGTTGTACAGGCCGGTCGAGACGCCGGACAGGGCCGAGATTGGGTCGTCAAGCGCCACGACCTTGGCATTGGGCAGGTTCTCCTCTACCCAGGACTCGCCCGTGGTGCCGGACTGCACGGCAACCGTCACGCCCGACTTGTTGAGGACGTTCACGTCGGACCCGACCGAGGATGCCGTGGCCTTGCTGGTCACGATGCCCTGGTTGGAGTCGATGTAGGCGTCCGTGAAGTCGATCTCCTTCTTGCGGTCGGCAGTGATCGTGAAGTTGGAGGCGCCGACGTCCGCCTTGCCGCCCTGCTTGACGGTGGGGATGATGGAGTCGAACTTCATCGGGTTCAGGTAGTTGACCGTGAGCCCGAGCTTCTTGGCGAGCGCGTCCATCAGCTCGACCTCGAAGCCCTTCTTGGTGGTGCCCTCCATGTAGTCGAACGGCGGGTTCGCCAGGTCTGACGCCACCGTGAGCTTGCCCTTGTGGACCAACTCGATCTTCTCGGATGCCTTCTTGCTCGTGCTCTTGCTAGACGAGCTCGACGACGAGCAGCCCGTGACGAACACGGTCAGCACCATCGCCAGCGACATTGCCATCACCAATGGCAGTGCACGCAATCGGACGCAGCTGTTTCTCTTCATTCCAGTCTCCCCTTCAACTCGCGCTGAAGTCCCCTACTTGCAGCCGTGCAATACGGCGGACGGCCAGACGAGCTGGCCGGCTCGACCGCGGACGCAGTTCGCTTGAAAGCCCCCTGCGAATGTCCCCAATGGTATATGAAACGTGATTATTGTTCCCATCCATATATCACTTTTTCGGTTATCGAAATCGAATGGTCAAAAATCGCGTTCGTGTTCGAAACCGTACACCACCAAATATGAGGGCGACCGTCCCATTATGTGGACGGTCGCCCTCAATCCGTAGGCAGGTCATGTTTCAGTAACCCACCCTTTATACTATCGGCCACGCGCTATTAACAATCACCCCGCGGGGGAGAAGGACGCGGCGCCTCAGCCGACGCCTACACGCCGGCGTAGTACTTCCTGCGCTCCCACTCCGTGACGGTGGAGCAGTACTCGTCCCACTCTTTTCTCTTCTCCTCCGCATAGAAGTCCGTGATGTGGTCGCCCAGCACCTCGCGCACGAAGCTGCTCCCCTCAAAGCGCTCGATGGCCTCGCCAAGGTCGCGCGGCAGGCGCTCGATGCCAGCCGCCTGGCGCTCGGACTCGCTCATCGCGGCGGGGTCCGTCATCGCCTCGGGCGGAAGCTCGAGACCCTCCTCGATGCCGCGGATGCCGGCGGCGAGCGTCAGCGCGATGGTGAGGTACGGGTTTGCCGTGGGATCCGGGTTCCTGAGCTCCACGCGCGTGGACTGGTGCTTGCCCGGCTTGTGCGTGGGGATGCGCACGAGCGCGGTACGGTTCTTGCGACCCCACGTGGTGTAGATGGGAACCTCCCCGTTGGGCACGAGGCGCTTGTACGAGTTGACGGTGGGGTTGGAGACGAGCAGGCTATCGGGAGCGTACTTCAGGAGTCCGGCCACGTAGTGCTGCGCGAGCTCGCTCAGGTGGGCGTCGTTCTGGGTCTTGGGCGCCCAGAACAGGTTGTTGCCCTCGTGGTCGAAGAGCGACTCGTACAGGAACATGCCGGAGCCCAGGTAGCCGTTGAGCGGCTTGGGCATGAACGAGGCAAAGAGCCCGTTCTGGTGGGCCTCCTGCCTGATGACCACGCGTGCGGTCATGATGTTGTCAGCGCAGCTCCTGGCCTCGGTGTAGCGCAGCTCCACCGTGTTCTGCGACGGCGCCGTGGCGTGGAACGAGTACGCCACGGGGATGGACATGCGCTCGAGCATGAGCGTGGTCGAGCGACGGAGGTCAGTCGCCACGTCGGACGTCGTGAGCTCGAAGTAGCCGCCGTTGTCCTGCGGGATGGGGTCCTTGTCGTTTCCAAAGTAGAAGTACTCGATGCGCGGCCCCACGTTGAGCACGTAGCCCTTGGCGTCCGCCATGCGGAACACGCGCTCCAGGCAGGAGCGGGAGTCGCCCTCAAACGGCTCGCGCGACGGCGTCTTGATGTCGCAGAACACGCGCGCGACGCCGTGCTGCTCCGGCCTCCAGGGCAGGATCTGGAACGTCGTGGGGTCGGGGAACGCCAGCATGTCCGACTCCTCGGAGGACACAAAGCCCTCCACGGACGAGCCGTCGAAGCCGATACCCTCCTCGAAGGCCTCCTCCAGGTCCTCGGACGATATGGCAAAGGACTTCAGCCTGCCAAGGACGTCGGTAAACCAGAGGCGGACAAAGCGAATGTCGCGCTTCTCCACCGTCCTGAGCACAAAGTCGACATTCCTATCACTCATGCCAGATCCTTCCGTAGTGCGTACGGGCACACGCCGAGCAGTCAGTCATACCAGTTGCACCTTGGCACATGCAGATTACGCGTCTGTTACCAAGGGGCATTGGGTCTGCGAGACGCGGCCTCCACAAGGCAAGCGGTCGCCTCCGGAGCCCCGTCGCGCAAACGTTCAAATCTTAATACAAATGGACCGCGGGCGAGAAGGACGGCTCCCCCTACTTGCGCTTCCCTGCAGACGAGAGCGCGGCATCCGCCTTGGCGACCATGTCCTTCGCGACGGGGCACGTCTTGGCGCCACCTGCATGCGCGGGGCAGGTTGCCTCCTGCGCGCAGCTCGAGCAGCTGCCGCCGCCCTTGGCCAGGCTCCTCACGCACAGCACGAACGCCACGGCGATCGCGGCGACGATGACGAGGTCCAGCAGCATTTGTACCTCCTTCACGCCCGTGCGGTCGAGCCGCTCGGACGAAGTATTTGTTAGCCTGGTATAACTATACCCACATCCGCGCCGCATCCCACGTGGAATCCGGTGCGGGGCGGCCTCTACTCCCCCCCCTCACGCCTCGACCACCGCACAAAGATGCCCCGCCGACGAAGGAAGGGGGTCGTCGGCGGGGCTGGGACCCAGTCTTGCGGGGAGAGGATCCGCATCCCGGGTAGAGGTAAGCGATGTGTTAGCGGGGGTTCCCGCTTGACGAGTACATGGTATCCGACGGAGCGTCAAAAGTAAAGCGCGGTTAACTCTACTTCCGTCATCACACGTTCGTCACAATCCACATTTACATCGCGCACTATACGATTGCGTGCTATAGTTATGGCCAACGGGAGGGGCCCTACCCCCACCCACACGCGACGTGCACTCACATATATGTAAGGAGACCGCACATGAGCTACTTCGACTACACCGTGACCAAGCAGGACGGCACCACCACGAGCCTCGACGCCTACAGGGGCAAGGTCCTTCTCATCGTAAACACCGCCACCGGCTGCGGCTTCACCCCCCAGTACGACGACCTCGAGCGCATCTACGCAAAGTACCGCGACCGCGGCTTCGAGATCCTGGACTTCCCCTGCAACCAGTTTGCCGGCCAGGCGCCCGAGTCCGACGACGAGATCCACCAGTTCTGCACCATGAAGTTCGGCACGGAGTTCCCCCAGTTCAAGAAGATCGAGGTCAACGGCGACGGCGCCGACCCCCTGTTCAGGGATCTCGCGACCGAAAGGCCGTTCCAGGGCTTTGGCAAGGGCGTCAAGGCGCTCGCCCTCAAGAAGTTCGCGGACGCAAACAACAGGAAGTTTGGCGACAAGGCCTACATCATGTGGAACTTCACCAAGTTCCTCGTGGACCGCGACGGCAACCTCCAGGCCCGCTTCGAGCCCACGGTCGACATGGCAGAGGTCGAGAAGGCCATCGCAGCCCAGCTGTAGCCTTTGCGAAGGCGCGGCAATCCCCCACGCCGCGCACTAGACTGGGCTCGAGTCACACACACCGGGAGGCGGTCGCACACCATGGCGGCCGCCTCCCCTCATGAGAAAAGACGTGCATTCATATGACAGCGCAGGAAGAGAAGAACGTGACGCAGGACAGGGGCATGGCCTCGGGCTCGCCGCGCGAGGCGACCATCGTGCGCACGAGCGTGCTCGGGATCGCGGCGAACGTCCTTCTCGCCGCATTCAAGGCGGCCGTCGGCATCGCGACACGCTCCGTCGCCGTGACGATGGACGCGGTCAACAACCTCTCGGACGCCATGAGCTCCGTCATCACCATCGTGGGGACCAAGCTCGCGACCAAGCGGCCCGACAAGCGCCACCCCCTGGGCTACGGGCGCGTCGAGTACCTCTCGTCCACCGTCATCTCGGTCCTCGTGCTGTACGCCGGCGTCACGTCGCTCGTGGAGTCCGTCAAGGGCATCGCCTTCCCGCAGACGCCCGACTACACGCCCGTCTCGCTCGTGATCATCGCGGCGGCCGTCGTGGTCAAGCTCCTGCTGGGCCGCCACGTCAAGGCGACGGGCGAGCGCGTCGACTCCGACTCTCTGGTGGCCTCCGGCGCGGACGCGCTGTTCGACGCGGTGCTGTCGCTCTCCACGCTGGCCGCGGCGCTGGTCTTCATCGGCACGGGCGTCGCGATCGAGGCCTGGGTGGGCGCTGCGATATCGGTCGTGATCGTCAAGTCCGGCCTCGAGATGCTGGGCTCCACCCTCAGCCAGATCCTGGGCGAGCGCCCGGACGAGGACATCACGGCCAAGGTCAAGGGCATAGTCGAGGCAGACCCCGACGCCCACGGCGCCTACGACCTTCTCCTCCACTCCTACGGCCCCGAGCACCTGGTGGGCTCCGTCCACACAGAGGTGCCCGACACCATGACCGCCGCGCAGATCGACCAGATGACCCGCCGCATCCAGCGTGGCGTGTACCAGGCCACGCAGGGCCGCGTGCTCATGGCGGCCGTGGGAATCTACTCGCGCAACACCGCGGACGACGCGGCGGCCGCGCTGCGCAGCGACGTCACGCGCATGGTCATGTCGCACGACGGCGTGCTCCAGATGCACGGCTTCTACCTGGACGAGAAGAGCCACTCCCTCCACTTTGACGTGGTGCTGGACTTTGCCCTGCCCGACCGCGAGGCGCTGTACCACCAGATCGTGGACGAGGTCCGCGCGGCGCACCCCGAGCTCACGGTGAGCGTCACGCTCGACGCGGACGTGGCCGACTAGCGGCGCCTCCGCCGGCTTCGAGCCTGCCCTGCGGCGCGGTTGCCCACGGATTGCCGTCCATTTGGGACGCGCGCGGACGCCGCAAACTTGATGCGCAAGCGCGCGTGCGCGTGCCTTAGAATGTAGGGAGTCAAGTGTTTGGCGCAAGCGTTTCTACAGAAAGGAACAGGCATGGCAGAAGACACTATGAAGCTCGTCATCATCCGTCACGGTGAGTCGGAGTGGAACCTCAAGAACCTCTTCACCGGCTGGACCGACGTCGATCTGACGGACACCGGCCGCGCAGAGGCCGCAGCTGGCGGCAAGGCCCTCAAGGAGCAGGGCTACGACTTTGACGTCTGCTACACGTCGCTGCTCAAGCGCGCCATCCACACCCTCAACATCGTCCTGGACGAGATGGACCGCGCATGGCTGCCCGTCCACAAGACCTGGCGCCTCAACGAGCGTCACTACGGCGCGCTGCAGGGCCTGAACAAGGCCAAGGCCGCCGAGGAGCACGGCGAGGAGCAGGTCCTCATCTGGCGTCGCTCCTTCGACGTCCAGCCGCCCGCGCTCAAGCCCGGCGATCCCCGCGACCCGCACATCCAGGACCAGTTCCGCGACGTGCCGCAGGAGGACCTCCCCTACACCGAGTGCCTGAAGGACACCATCGCCCGTGCGTGGCCGTACTTTGAGCAGGAGATCAAGCCCCAGATGGAGGCCGGCAAGCGCGTGCTCATCGCGGCCCACGGCAACAGCCTGCGCGCCCTCGTGATGCAGCTCGAGCACCTCACCCCCGAGGAGATCCTCAAGGTCAACATCCCGACCGGCGTCCCCTGCTCCTACACCTTTGACAAGGACTGGAACATCCTCGACAAGCACTACATCGGCGATCCCGAGACGATCGAGAAGAAGATTAACGCCGTCGCCAACCAGGGCAAGGCCAAGAAGTAGCCTCTTCCCCAAGGGATGACAGCGAGCCCCGCGTCGCACGCCGGCGCGGGGCTTCTTTTATGGCCCGGCGGCGGGCACGGGGCCACGTCCTTCTCGCCCGCGCCGCCATGGGTTCAGAAAAGTGAAAGAATACCCGTATACCGTGCGTGACCTTCCCACAAGTGGGTAGACAATTATTGTTAACTAAAGCTTACTTTAGGAGTCACCTATGAACGGAATCGCACAACGGGCGCGGGAGCGCTTTGGAGGAAAGAGGACGGGCGGCCACGGCGGCCTCGAGATCCTGAGGAGCATCGGGCCGGGCCTGCTCGTGACCGTGGGGTTCATCGACCCCGGCAACTGGGCGTCCAACATGGCAGCCGGCTCGCAGTTTGGCTATGGGCTGCTGTGGGTGGTCACGCTCTCCACCGTCATGCTCATCATCCTGCAGCACAACGCCGCCCACCTTGGCATCGCCACGGGCGAGTGCCTGGCCGAGGCGACCACGGCGCACCTGCCGCGCTGGGTTGCGCGCCTCATCCTGGCGAGTGCCTACCTCGCCACCGTCGCGACGGCGCTGGCCGAGGTCCTGGGCGGTGCCGTCGCGCTGCAGATGCTGTTTGGCCTGCCTCTTCCCATAGGGAGCCTGCTCGTGGCCGCGGCCTCCACGGCGCTGCTGATGAGCAGCTCGTACAAGCGCGTGGAGCGATGGATCATCGCATTCGTCTCGCTCATCGGGCTGTCGTTTCTGTTCGAGCTCGCCCTCGTGCACGTGGACTGGGCGCAGGCGGGCGCCGGCTGGGTCACGCCGAACCTCCCCAAGGGGTCGCTCTCCATCGTGATGAGCGTGCTGGGCGCCGTGGTGATGCCGCACAACCTCTTCCTGCACTCCGAGGTCATCCAGAGCCAGCACTTCGAGGCGCGCGGTGACGACGTGGTGCGCGATCGGCTGAGTCACGAGTTTGTGGACACGCTCTTCTCCATGGGCGTTGGCTGGGCCATAAACTCGGCCATGGTGATACTGGCTGCCACGACGTTCTTCACGCACGGCATGGTCGTGACGGACCTCGCCGCGGCGGCGGACACGCTCTCGCCCATCCTGGGCCAGGCGTCCACGGTGGTCTTTGCGCTGGCGCTGCTGCTGGCGGGGCTCTCGTCCTCCATCACGGCGGCCATGGCGGCAGGCACCATCAGCGCCGGCATGTTTGGCGAGGAGTACGACATCCACGACCGGCATTCCTCCCTGGGCGTGCTGCTTTGCATGGTCGTGGCGGCGCTCGTGTGCCTGCTTGTGCGCGACTCCTTCCAGGGGCTCGTGCTCAGCCAGGCGCTGCTTTCGCTCCAGCTGCCCATCACCGTGTTCCTGCAGGTGTACCTCACCTCGTCCGAGCGGGTCATGGGCAAGTGGAAGAACACCACGACCACCAAGGTCGCACTCGTAATGATCGGCGTGCTGGTCACCGCGATCGACGTGGTCGGCCTCGTGGGATAGGGCCTCCTTCAAGGGCGTCCGCGCAAACAGCTGGCGGTTTGGACGAGGTCTCGAATTCGCAAACCCTGGTTCACCGCACAATCTCAGGCCCTCTCCTTCTCTCTCACACCAGTATATTGGTCAAATATTTGGCTATAATTATTGCCAATTGGGAAGGAGATAGACATGCATGCAACGACGATTGGCCTCGCCGAGGCAAAGAACAATTTCTCTCGCGTGACGGCGGAGGTGAACCGCTCCGGGAGGCCTGTCACCGTGCTCAAGAACAATAAGCCCTGGGTGACCATCTCTCCGGCAGCTGGCGTTGCCAACCCGGACATGGTGGACGTCGCTGTGGACTTCATGGACGAGTACGCCGACGTCTTCGAGGAGCTTGCCAAGTGAGCGCATTCCCAGATGACATTTCGCGCACATGTGCCATGGCTCACGTCACACAGAGTTCTGCGAGGTGATGCTCGGCATTGCCGCCAGCAAGGTATCCCTAGATGAGTTTACGAGATGGGTCCGTAGCCAAGTGGCATAGCTGCATGAGCGGTCCTCAATAGTCCAAGCCGTGAGAGAATCACACTCCACCGTTGGCATGACCCGTACGACGGAGTGTGACTATTTGCATTTGCGTTGCGAAACCCTACCCCACCAGGTCCAGGATTTGCGACAGCCCCTTCTTCCCAAACGTGACGCGCTCGCCCGAGCCGTCTTCCACCACAAGGCACGGCACGCTCATCACGTCGTAGCGCTCGCGCAGCGTCGGGAAGCGGTTGACGTCGTACACGTCGGCCGTGACCTGCGGGTTGTCCGCGGCCATGCGCTGGCAGGCCACCACCACGTCCGGGCACATGGTGCACGAGAGCCCCACGAGCACCTTGAGCCCCACCGGCCGCGAAATCCGCGCGATGGCCTCACGGTCGCTTGCGGCGATGGGTTGACCCGGACCCGCGGCGTTGTAGATGCCCAGCACGAACGAGGTGAACTCGTGCCCGCCCGGCACGCCGTGGAACGCCATGCCACACGCCGTTTCGTCCGCACGCACCAGCTCCACAAAGGGAAGCTCCGCCGGGTCGTCGGCGGCGGCGTCCGCCACCTCCACGGAGAGCCGGTCGCTCAGCCCCGCGAGCGCGTCCATGTACGCTCGCAGCTCCGCGGAGGCGTCCGACCCATCGAGGTGCACCCTCAGCGTCACGTCGCTTTCCATGCGCGAGAAGACCGCGTCGAGCTGGGCTGCCATCGCCTCGTCAATGGGCGAGTCGCCGCCCGTTGCACCCGAGGCCGGAGCCGAGGTCCCGGCCGCAGCAGCGGGCGCCACGTCCTTCTCGCCCGTCGCGACGTCGCGCGTGCGACTCGCGGGCTGCCGGGGGACGATGCCCGTGCGCTCCTGGGCGCGCTTGAGGTAGCGCTCCATCTCGGTCGCCGTGGCAGCGCCCTCGCCCACCGCGGTCGCCACCTGGCGCAGGCGCTTCTGGCACACGTCGCCCGCGGCGAAGAGCCCGTCCGCGCTCGTCATCTGGTGGTCGTCCACGATCACGTAGCCATGGTCGTCCAGCCTTGCCACGCCCGCCACGAGCGAAGTCGCGGGCGCATATCCCACAAAGACGAAGACGCCCACGGGACCGCCGTCCTCCGGCGCAAAGTCGCGCTCCTCCCCCGTCACGCGGTCTCGCCAGCGGACGTCGCGCACCGCGGAGTCGCCCTCCACAGCCGTGAGCTCGGCGTTGGTGTGCACGGTGACCTTGGGGTTCGCGCGCGTCGCCTCCGCCGTGGCGGCCGCGCAGGTGAAGTCCTCCCCGCGGACCAGCACCGTCACGTGCGAGGCGTACTTGGTCAGGAACACGGCCTCCTCGGCGGCGGCAAAGCCGCCACCAACCACAAAGACCGGTCGGCCCGTGAAGAACTCGCCGTCGCAGGTGGCGCAGTACGCCACACCGTGACCGCGGAACGCGTCCTCGCCCGCGAAGCCCGCGGACCTGGGCGAGGCGCCCGTCGCGAGCAGCACTGCCAGGCAGCGCACGTCGCCGCGCGAGGTGCGCACCAGCTTGACGTCGCCCGTGAGGTCGAGCGACTCCACGTCCGCGAGCAGCATCTCCGCGCCAAAGGCCTCGGCCTGGCGGCGCATCGTGTCCGTGAGCTCCGATCCGCTCGCGCTGAGCACGCCCGGATAGTTGACAACCTCAGACGTGATGGTGATCTGCCCGCCAAAGTGCTCGCGCTCGACCACGAGCACGCGGTAGCGCGCCCGCGCCAGGTACAGCGCCGCCGTCAGCCCCGCCGGGCCACCGCCTATGATCACCGCGTCGTACACGTTGTCCACGTTCTTCTCGTCCATGTTCTTGCCTCCCCCGCGGTCCCGGCGTAAGGGCGGGCCCGCCGACGCAGCCGACGGGCCCGCTCAGCCATCCCAAAAATTCCGCTCGCTATCGATTAGAGCTGTCCGACCAGGTCGAGCGAGGGCTTGAGCGTCTCCGCGCCCGGCTTCCACTTGGCTGGGCACACCTGGTCGCCGTGCTCGCGCACGAACTTGGCGGCCTGCACCAGGCGCAGGAGCTCCCTGGCGTTGCGGCCGATGCCGCCTGCCGTGACCTCGTACACCTGGATGCGCCCGTCCGGGTCCACGATGAAGGCGCCGCGCTCGGCCAGGCCGTCGCCCTCGATCAGCACCTCGAAGTCGCGCGCGAGGACGTGCGCGGGGTCGGCCAGCATCGGGTAGGTCACCTTGGAGATGCGCTCGGACTCGTCGTGCCAGGCCTTGTGGACAAAGTGCGTGTCGCACGACACGGAGTAGACCTCGCAGCCCTCTGCCTTGAAGGCGTCGTAGTTCTCCGCAAGCTCCTCGAGCTCCGTGGGGCAGACAAACGTGAAGTCCGCGGGATAGAAGAAGAACAGCGCCCACTTGCCCAGAACGTCAGCCTTGGTGACGGTCCTGAACTCGCCGTTCTGGTAGGCCTGGACGCTGAAGTCGCCGATTTCCTTGTTGATGAGTGACATGGTTCGCTTCCCTTCTTTCGTGTGCCGTTGCGTCTCTACCATTATTGGTATTGAGTCTTATTATCATTATAATTTGCGACAGCGCAAGCCCCAAACCCAACTTTTTCGGGATTCGGCGGCGGGCGAGAAGAACGGCCCCCTCGCGCCGACGTCTGATCCCAATCGAGGCACGGTTACATGACGGCAACGCATCCGCCGCCCATGGCCAAAGTCACCGGCACGGCACTACAATCGCATGTCGTGTATGGCGAGCGTCAGGGGGAGGCAGCATGGGCTCTGTTCTCATCGGACTCGTACCGGCCCTCGGCTGGGGCCTTCAGGGCATCGTCATGCAGAAGGTCGGTGGCACCGCCGCCAACCGGCAGATGGGAATCGTGCTCGCCGCTCTGGTCTCGGGCGTCGTGGTCGCGCTTCTCGTCCCCATACGCTGGACGCCGACGCTCGTGGCAGCGGCGGCCGTCAACGGCATCCCCTGGTCCCTGGCGCAGGTCCTGCAGATCAAGAGCTTCGACTGCCTGGGCGTCGCCCGCACCATGCCCCTCACCACCGGGATGCAGCTGATCATGACGTCCATCATCGGCGCGCTCTGCTTTGGCGAGTGGCCGCACGCCTGGCAGGTGGTGCTGGGCTCCGTGGGAATAGCCGTCCTCGTCGCCGGGACCGTCCTCGTCGCCTACCGGGAGGATGCTCCGGACGCGGGACGCGCCACGGGAGCTGCCTTCCGCAGGGGCGTCGCCATCACCGCGCTCTCCGCGGCGCTCTACGTGGCCTACGGCACGGCAGCCCGCCTCTTCAGCGTCGACAGCTTCCAGATCATCCTGCCGCAGGCGCTGTTCATGTTCGCGGCCACCCTCGCGATCTCGCTGCTCGCGGGCGGAAAGTCGGCTGGCGGAGCGACCGGCAGCATCAGCAGCGCCTTTGGCAAGAAGTCATGGCAGAACATGCTCACGGGGTTGGTTTGGTCCGTGTCCAACATCACGCTCCTGTTCTCAAACCAGCTGAACGGCGTCACGGTTGCCGCCACCCTCGCGAGCATGAACATCATCGTCTCCACGTTGGGCGGCCTGTTCATCCTGCACGAGCGTAAGACGCCCCGGGAGCTGCGCTTCGTCATCGCGGGCATGGCGCTTGTCGCCGCCGGCGGCATCGCCATCGGCGTGACGAAGCTCTGAGGCGCAGTCCGTCCCCGGTCACATCGCGCGGACGAGAAGAACACGCTCCCTTTGTAGAGTGTGTCACCTTTGTGCGCAACGTGTGCGAACTGAGCATTCGCCGTCGCCTGCGTTGACGCTATCGATATGTGGTCCTAACATCTTCCAATCCACCAAACCACTCTGCACGAGCCCGACGGGGCCAGCACGCGCGGTGCGAGTCCACGCCCGCCAAAGTCAGGAGGCCGGACATGGAAAGAAGGAACACGCGCCAGCGCCAGCTGGTGCTCGACGTGGTGAGGGAGCTGCGCGACCACCCCACGGCGGACGAGGTTTACCTCAAGGTGCGCGAGCGCGACGCGCATGTGAGCCGCGGCACGGTCTATCGCAACCTGCACGTCCTTGCGGAGGAGGGCGACATCCTCTCCGTCAAGATGCCCGGCGGCGAGCGCTTTGACCTGCGTACGGACAGGCACGCCCACCTCGTCTGCACCGAGTGCGGAAGCGTGGTGGACGTGCCGGCGCCCGACTATGGCGACTACCGCGAGCGCGTCGCGCGCCAGACGGGCTACGCCAACGTCAAAGCGACGACGCTCCTGACGGGCCTCTGCCCGGACTGCCAGGCCAAGGCGGACCGTGCCGCCGCGGCACAGGGCGAGAAGGACTCCCGCGCCGACTAACGGCGCGGTGCGCCAACTCTTCTCCCCCAGGGTCGCCGCCGGCTAGAGTACCGACTGGGCAGCGCGCGGCGGCAAGCATGTCGACGTCCATCGTATGCACCACCTTATCGTGCGAATGGGTCGTTTGCGAATGGGTCGTTGGGTTCTGGCCCCGTCCGGCCCTAGTTCAGCAGGGGTAAAGCCCAGATGAGAGTGACGGCCCCTCCCCCGCGTTGCGACAGGGAAGGGGCCGCCCTGGTGAAGCAATCGAGCGAGCCTAGGCGACGGGCTCCTCCGCGAGGCTGCCGAGGATGTGCTCGTCCTTCTCGTCCCACTTGGGCATGGGGCGGAAGAGCTGGAACAGTATCGCCGCGAGGAACGCGAAGGCCACCACGGTCCAGAACCCGAAGCTACCGAAGACGAAGAGCTCGTAGAACTGGTTGATGAGGAGGCCGACGACCCAGCCGAAGCCGCACTCGTAGCCGATGGCGAACCAGAACCACTTGGGGTCGTCCATCTGCCTGCGGATGGTGCCCATTGCGGCGAAGCAGGGGGCGCAGAGCATGTTGAACGCGACGAACGCGCACATCGCGCCGACGTGGAGCGTACCGGCGATCGTGAACATGTTGGCGAAGCCCTGCCACATGGTGACGGAGTTCTCCGTCGCGCTGCCGAGGCCGTAGAGGACGCCGAACGTGGAGACGAGGTTCTCCTTGGCGATGAGGGCGGAGATGGTGGAGGCGGTTGCCTGCCAGTTGCCGAAGCCGAGCGGCATGAAGATGAAGCTCAGCGCGCCGCCGATGCCGGCGAGGATGGAGTAGTCCATGTAGGTGTCGGGTGCGCCGGCCATGCCCTGGAGGTAGCCGAAGGAGCCGCTACCACCCTGCCAGCTGGCGATGCCGAAGTTGGAGAGGAACCAGATGCCGACGGCGGCCGCGAAGATGATCGTGCCGGCCTTCTTGACGTAGGCGCTCACGCGCTCCCAGATGTGCAGCGCCCAGGAGCGGATGCTGGGGAAGTGGTAGTCGGGAAGCTCCATGACGAAGGGGACGGGCTCGCCCTGGAAGGGCTTGGTCTTCTTGAGCATGACGGCCGAGACGATGATGGCGACGATGCCGAGGAAGTAGAACATCGGGGCGACCCACCAGGCGCCGTTGTCAGCACCGACGAGCACGCCCATGACGAGCGCGATGATCGGGAGCTTTGCGGAGCAGGGGATCATGGTCGTGAGCATGGCGGTCATGCGGCGGTCACGCTCGTTCTCGATCGTCTTGGTGGACAGGACGCCGGGGACGCCGCAGCCGGAGGAGACGATCATGGGGATGAAGGACTTGCCCGAGAGGCCGAAGCGACGGAACACGCGGTCCATGACGAAGGCGACGCGGCTCATGTAGCCGCAGTCCTCGAGGAAGCAGAGGAGGACGAACAGGACGAAGATCTGCGGGATGAAGCCGAGGACGGAGCCCACGCCACCGATGACGCCATCGACCACGAGGGATATCACGACGTCGCTCGCGCCGGCGTTGGTGAGCCAGCCGGTGACGGCGTTGGGGATGGAGTCCACGAAGCCGGAGTAGTCGTGCTGGTCGGGGGCGGGGGTGCTCACGGCCTTCTTGAAGTCGGCAAGCGTGACCTTGCTGATGGTGTCGAGCTTCTGGCCGCTCTTGAGGACGGGGTTGCCGTCCTTGTCGAGCTTGGTCACGAGCTTGCCGCCGTTGTAGGTGAGGTTGCCGTCGCCGTCGTGCTCGGGCACGTTGGTCGCGACGACGCCCTTGGCCTCGGCCTTTGCCTCGAAGCTCTTGAGGAGCTTCTTGTCCGCGGAGGAGATGTCGCCGTCGGACACGGCGGCCTCGACCTTGGAGGTGCTGATGCCCTTCTTCTTGGCGGCAGCGAGGAAGCCGTCGATCTTGTCGGAGTAGTGCTGGCTGTCGTAGGCCTTCTGGTCCTTGTTGTACTGGGTCTCGGAGGTGGAGTTCACGAAGAAGCCGTCGCTGAAGAGGTTGTCGTTCACCCAGTCGGTGGCGTTGGTGCCCACGGTGCCGATGGCGATGTAGTACACGAGGATCATGATCGCGATGAAGATCGGCAGGCCGAGCACGCGGTTCGTGACGATGCGGTCGATCTTCTGCGACGTCGTGAGCTTCTTGGGGGCCTTCTTGACGCAGGCGTCCATGACGGTCGCGATCCAGTCGTAGCGGTCGCTCGTGATGATGGACTCGGAGTCGTCGTCGCGGTCCTTCTCGACCTTGGCGATGATCTCCTCGGAGGCGTCGAGCTGCTCCTTGGTGAGGGCGAGCTCGCCGAGGGCGTCGGCGTCACGCTCGAAGACCTTGATGGCGTACCAGCGGCCGAGGTCCTCGGGAACCGAGTTGGCGATGATCTTCTGGATCTTCTGGAGCGCGTCCTCAACCTCGGGCGAGAAGCACTTGGGGCCCTTGGCCGCGACACCCTTCTTGCCGAGCTCGACGGCCTTCTTCAGGAGCTCGTCGAGGTTCTTGTTGTGGAGTGCCGAGACCTCGACGACGGGGACGCCGAGCATCTTGGAGAGCTGCTTGGTGTCGATGACGTCGCCGCGCTCCTTGAGCAGGTCGCACATGTTGAGACCGATGGCCACGGGGCGGCCGGTCTCGAGGACCTGCGTCGTGAGGTAGAGGTTGCGCTCGATGTTGGTGACGTCAAGCAGGTCGATGACCGCGTCCGGACGGTCGTTCACCAGGTAGTCGCGCGAGACGACCTCCTCGGGAGAGTACGGCGAGAGCGAGTAGATGCCGGGCAGGTCGACGAGGGTGACGTCCTTGTCCTTCTTCCACTCGGCCTGCTTCTTCTCGACGGTGACGCCCGGCCAGTTGCCGACGTATCCGTTCGAGCCCGTGAGCTCGTTGAACAGGGTCGTCTTGCCGCAATTGGGGTTGCCGGCAAGGGCGATGTAGAACGTGTCTGCCATGAAGCCTTCCTTGCATGTTGATGCTTGTACAAAATGCCTGGTGCAGCGTGGTTTGTTAGTATCGGGTAACTCTCCGCGCAAATAAAAAGGGACGTCGTCCCCCTGGCCTGCTACGCCTTGGCGATGTCCTTCACCTCGACGCAACGGGCCTCGTCCTTACGCAGGCTGAGCTCGTAGCCGCGGATGGTGACCTCGATGGGGTCGCCAAGCGGAGCGACCTTGTGCACCAGGACCTCGGTGTTCTTGGTGACGCCCATGTCCATGATGCGGCGCTTGATGGCACCCTCGCCGGTTAGCTTGGACACGACGCACTTCTGACCAACCTTGACGTCCGAAAGCGTTGGCATGCTTCCCCTTTCCTAAAGAGCCGCGCAACGCGGCGCTTGCAAAACCAAAGTAGTGGGCCTAAGTCCCTAGCAGGTGACGATCTTCATCGCGATGTCGCGGTTGAGCGCGAACGTGGCACCCTTGACCTTCACGACGACGTCGCCGCTCACGCGCGAGACCACCTGCACGCTCGCGCCCTGCACAAAGCCCATCTCCGCGAGGTGCTGCCTCAGCTCCTGCTTGCCGCGCACGCGCGCGACACAGGCGGTCTCGCCCTCGCTCACCATGGACAGCGGCAGCTGTGCGCCGGAACGCACCTCCCGCTGCGCGGCGACCCTACCCGAGCCAATCGTGTTGTCCATAACGCTCTCCATGTACTCCTCCGATGCATGAGACTCCATGAAGTTAGATGGAACTAACTGCGTGGAATAGTAGTACACCAAGGCTAACTATTGGGCGACAATTGGCAATTTTCTGACAAATTGAGAAGGACGCGCATCCCGAGGGCGCGCGTCCTTCTCCACTTCATACCCTTTGAGCTGGTGATATGTTGCTCTGTCGCTACTTCTTGCGGCGCACCGGGATGGGCTTTGGCGGCGTCTTGGGCTTCTTGTTGCCCGCCATCACGACGGCACCCTCCTTGCAGGCCTCCAGGCAGCGGCCGCACTGGGTGCACTTGCGCTGGTCCACCACGTGCACGAAGCCGGGGTTGCCCATGATGGCTGCGTCCTCGCAGGCTTCCAGGCAGTCGCCGCAGCCGGTGCAGCGCGACACGAGGATGTGGTACGTCTTATACGCGTCACAGTCGCCGGCTGGGCAGGCCTTGCGCGTGTAGTGCGCGGCGACCTCGTCGCCAAAGAGCGCGAGCGCCTGGCGCACGGTCTTGGCCATGGTGCGGCCCACCTCGCAGAGCGACTGCCCCTCCATCATGGGCGCGAGGTCCTGCAGGAGCTCCACGTCACCGGGCTGGCCATGCTTGGTGCATACGTCGTGCATGACCGCGGCCATCTGGAACGAGCCCTCGTGGCCAAACACGCAGTGGCCGCAGGTCTCGTGGCGATACTCCTGGCAGATGCGGTCGAGCGCCTTGGCCACGCAGTCCTCGGGGCCGAGCACGCGCACAAGGTCGCACGCGAGCGTGACCTCCGTCGCGTCCACGGGCAGCACGTCGCCCTGGGGATAGCCCAGGTAGACGGCCTTGGCACCCTCCACGCCAGCGGCCTTGGCAAGCTCGGCGGCAGTGGTGCGCGCGGGCAGCTCCACGGGGTCGGCAGCGTCGTTCAGCCACACGAGCTTGGTCTGTGCGCCGTCGCCGGCAAGCCAGGCCTCGCCGCCCACGAGGGCGTCCTCGCAGGAGCCGGTCACGGCCGAGGGTATGGGCTTCTCGCCCAAGAACAGTCGCTGCGCCGCGGTGTCGTTGCCGTAGACGTAGCCAAACGACGCATCCGCGCGGGCGACGGTCACGCCCGCGTCCTCGAAGGCCTTGCAGAGCGCGTCCTCCCCCGCCGGGAGGACCACGCGCGCGCCCTCGGACGCAGCCTTGGCGACGGCCGCGTCCACGTCGCGCCTGAGCAGCGTGAGCGCTGCCGGAGCCTGCGCGTAGGCAGGCATGAAGTTGACGATACGTGCCATGCGGATCCCCCCTAGTACTCGTTCCAAAGAAGCGGCTTGGTCAGCGTGAGCCTCAGGTCGCACTGCAGGCAGCGCGAGGCCTCGCGCTCGGCCTCGTCCTTCGAGAACGGGCACTCGTAGGGCTCGAAGTTGCCCTCGCGCTCGCTCGCCGCGGCGATCTTGGGCATGACCGGCCCGTCGTAGAAGCCCTCGGGGGCCTTGCCGATGTGCGGCTGGACGGGGTCCTCGTCGAGAAGGACCTCGGAGATGTCGCCGTCGCCGCCCAGGAAGCGGTCGATCGCCTGGCTCGCCTCGCGTCCGCCCTCGATCGCGGCGATGACGGACTTGGTGCCGGTGACGGCATCGCCGGCCGCGAAGACGCCCTCGACGCTCGTGCGGTGGTCGGAGTCGGCCACCACATACGGGCCGTGCGTGAGCTCGAGGCCCATGTCACGGGTGTCCTCGGGCTTCTGCCCCACGGCAAAGATCACGTGGTCCGCGGGCAGGGTGAGCTCGCCGCCCTCCACGAGCTCCGTCACGGGGCGGTGGTCCTGGTCGAAGTAGAACTTCGCGATCTTGTGGATGGTCATGGAGCCGACGTGACCGGGATTGTCCGGGTCCTCGTTGATGGACGTGAAGGCGTAGGCGTCGTGCAGCGTGACGCCCTCCTCCGCGGCCTCCTCGCGCTCCTCCGGCGTGGAGGTCATGACGGCCTCGGCCTCGAGGCAGCACACGTCCACGCTCGTGGCGCCCAGGCGCACGGCGGTGCGGGCGCAGTCGTAGGCGACGTTGCCGCCGCCGAGCACGACCACGCGGCCGCTCACGTCCATGGGCTGGCCCTTGCGGGACGCCTTGAGGAAGTCCGTGTTGCGGATGACGCCCTCAAGCTCGTGGCCCGGGGTGGGCAGCACGGTGCCGTCGAACGTGCCCACGGTCACGAGGACCGCGTCGTAGCTGGCACGCAGCTCGTCCAGCGAGTGCACGCGCTCGCCGCACCTGATCTGGACGCGCGGCTGGGCGTCGTCGCCCTGCGTGACCTTGAGGATCGTGTCGATCTCGCCGTCGAGCACCTCGTCGGGCAGGCGGTAGGCGGGGATGCCGTAGCGCAGCTGGCCGCCGGCCTTGGCCTCCGCCTCGATCACGGTGACGGAGTGGCCCTTCTCGGCAAGGTAGTACGCGGCCGTGAGGCCTGCGGGGCCGGCGCCCACGATGGCGACGCGCTTGCCCGTGGGGGCGTCGTGGCGCGTGCGGGCCATCCACTCGCCCGTGTCGCGCACGGCGGCAGCGCGCTTGAGGCGGCAGATGGAGAGCGCGCCGTGCAGGTGGTTGCGCTTGCACTCGCCCTGGCAGTTGTGCGTGCAGATGGAGCCCAGGGTCTCGGGGAACGGCACGCGCTCGCGCACGACGGCCGTGGCCTTCTCCCACTCCCCCGCCTTGACGTGGCGCAGGTAGCGCGGGATGTCGATGTGCGCGGGGCAGCCGGAGCGGCACGGCACCACGTTGTCCTCGCGAGAGCGCTCGGGCTTGTTGAGGCCGAGCACGTCCACGATCGAGCCCGTGGGGCACACCTCGACGCAGGCGCCGCAGAAGCGGCAGCCGGCCTCCTCGAGCGAGACGTTGCCGTCGGTGCCGATGCGGATGCCGTCCTCGGTGCGTTGGTAGTCGAGCACGCCCACGCCACGCAGCTCGCGGCAGGCGCGCACGCAGCGGCCGCACCTGATGCAGCGCGTGAACATGTGCGTGATGAGCGGGTTGGAGTCGTCCGTCGGGACGGGGCGGGTGCGGCAGCGCCAACGGGCAGGAGACACGCCCATGAACTGGTACATGCTCTGCAGCTCGCACACGCCGAACTTGGGGCAGCCCGTGCAGTCGGACGGGTGCGTGGCCAGGATCAGCTCCATGGCCATGCGGCGCACGTCCTCCGCCGCCTTGGCGTGGGAGTCGACCACCATGCCCTCGCGCACCTCGGTCTTGCAGGCGGGGACGGCCGGGCCCTCCCCGTCCACGACCACGGAGCAGAGCCGGCAGCCGCCGACCGCCTCGAGGTCCGGATGCTTGCAGATGTGCGGGATGAAGATGCCGGCATCGAGCGCCGCGTCCAGGACGGACGTGCCCTCCGGCGCCTCCACCTCCGTGCCGTCGATAGTAAGCCTCACGTGTACTTCCTCTCCAAAGGGCGCCCCCGCGCCCGCATGCCAAGGGGGTGCGGCCCGGGGTCCCGGGACCGCACCCCCTCGTTCAGTTACCTAGGAAGCTAGTCCCAGTCCTCGTCGCCAGCCGCGGACTCCGCGACCTTCTCCGCCGCGTTCTCGCCGGCGATGCGGCCGGAGTTCAGGCAGAAGCCCATGGTGTTGCCTGGGATCGCGTAGTTGTAGGAGTCGCCGTAGATGGTGCAGGCGTCGGTGCCCACGCAGTAGAGGCCGTCAATGACCTGGTAGTCGTCGGTCATGACCTCCATGTTGTGGTTGATGAGGACGCCGCCCAGGGTGCCGTACGCGCCCACGTACTGGCGGCACGCGTAGAAGGGACCCTCCTCCAGCGGCATCATGAAGACGCGCTCCTTCTCGAAGAGCTCGTCGTAGCCCTTCTCGCACATCTCGTTGTACTCCGCCACGTTCTTGGCCAGGCCCTCGGGGTCGATGCCGATCTTCTCGGCCAGCTCCTCGAGCGTGTCCGCCTGGGCGATCACGTGGTTGCCGTTGCCGTCGAGGTACGTGTCGAGGTCGCGCTCCCACTGGGCGTCAAAGCCCTGGTACAGGTCCTTGGGGTGCACGTGGCTCACGATGTCGGGACCGTCCTTCTTCCAGTGGCGCAGCATCTTGGAGTCGAAGATCGAGAAGCCCACCTTGCCGGGCAGGTGGTTGATCGCGTTGCCCACGAACGTGGTGTTGAAGATGTCGTCCTCGGGCATGAAGCGCTCGCCCGTGCGGTCGCACCAGTAGCACGGCTGGCGGAAGGCGCCCTCGACGTAGAAGTGGTTCATGTTGTCGGGCAGCTGGTACATCATCTCCATGCTGACCGGCGTGTGGCCCGCGCCGACGGCGTGGCACATGTTGAAGCCGTCGCCGTCCATGCCCGGCACCGCGAAGGAGTAGAGGTTCTTGCCCCAGTCGAAGCCGATCTGGTCGTGGATCATCTTGGCGTTGTTGCCAAAGCCGCCCGTCGCGACGATGACCTCCTGGCAGGAGATCGTGACCTCCTCGCCGTCCTTGTTGACGGCCACGACGCCGCACACCGCGCCCTCGTCGTTGGTGAGGAGCTTCTTGCCCGGGCACTCGAACATGAACTCGACGCCCAGCGCGGTGGCGCGCTCGGTCATGCGCTTGGTCATCGTGGTGGCCGCGCGGGGACCCGGCTCGGAGCCGTCCTCGGGCTGCACGACGTGCCAGGTGTACTCGCCGTCGGCGTAGGCGCGGGTGCGCTCGCGGGCGCGGAACGCCGGGCGCACGGAGTTGAACACGACGCCCATGTCCTGCAGCCACTTGATGGTGTCGCCGCTCTTGAAGTAGTACGCGCGGACGAGGCGCGGGTCCACCTGGTAGTGGGTGTAGAACATGTGGCGACGGAACAGCTCGCCGGGCGTGACCTCGATCATGGAAGCGCGCTGCACGGGCGAGCCGGCCGCGCACGGGCCCATGCCCATGTTGGCCGCGCCGCCGGTGTTGGCGGCCTTCTCGAGCGTGATGACCCGGGCGCCTCCCTCCGCGGCCGCGATGGATGCTGCCAGGCCGGAAAGGCCGGCCGCCACGACGACGACGTCTGTCTCGAGCTCTTGTGCCATGGGACTCCTCCTAAGACGAAACCCTGTTACCGCGCACGTGCGCGGACGAATTCTTCCTCACATTCTTGCCAAGCGGCGCCGCCGAGCCTATGTGCAGCTGACCAACATTTGCCCGCCGCCGCGGCCGCGCACTGTGCGCGCGTGGAGTCAGATGCGCCGGGGAGAAGGACGCGCCCTTCTCGCCCGGCGCATCGCCGTGGGCCGTTCTCGCTAGCGCTCGGGCATGCTCGGCGCGATGAACTCGCGATAGCGCCTGACGCGCTCCTTGTACGCGTCGCCCTTCTGCAGCTGGGCGAGCTCGCCCTCCATGCGGCCGATGTCCTCGCCGTGAATCTGCTTGCCCTCGGCCGTGTCGTGCGCGCGGAAGAGCCCGCGCTCGTCGTAGCACTCGTCGTGGCGGTACTCGACCTCGATCTTGCCGTCCACCACGTGCACGTGGCCCTCGAGGCCGCACACGGAGCAGATGGCCTTGTCGGTCCCGGGGACCAGATAGAAGTCGTTGGCGTTGCAGTGGGGGCAGACGCCCTTCTCTCCCTGGTACTGGGCGTGCTCGGGGTCCTTGGCCGCACGGGCCAGGTTCACGCCGATCTGGTGGGCACGCGCAACGACCTTGTCGTCCATGAGGGCGCGCTTGCTCCAGGGCACCCACTCGTTGTCGATGACCTTCCACGTGGGCGTCATGGACTGGATGGCGTGGTCGGACTGGGCGTGCGTGCCCCAGTCTGAGCCGCCGATGGCGATGTAGCTCACGGGCTTGCCCGGGCAGATCACGCGCGGGTCGGGGGCCTTGGCGGGCTTGCCCTCGCCCTGGAGCTTGTGGGCGATGTTGGTGGCGATCACGTTGTTGCCAGTGTCCATGCGGGGCCCAAAGCGGTCCATGATCGTGTGGAACAGGCCGGACGCGCCCGTCTCGAAGATCGGGTCGCACATCACGATGCCGTCGGCCTCGGCCATCTTGAAGAACAGCCAGTCGAAGTCGTCCTTGTGGATGCAGCGGTTGCCGCGGCCGCTCATGAGCGACTTGACGCACGCGATGCAGCCGGTGCAGTGGCGGATGTCGAGGTCCTGAGCGCGGATGAACTCGACCTCACAGCCCTCCTCCACGGCGCCCATGAGCGCCTCCTTGCAGATGCAGTCGTTGTTGCCGTTCTTGGTGCCAAACGAAACGCCCAGTACCTTTGCCATGAGGCTTCCTCTCCACGCCTTGCGGCCACCCCCGTGGTCGCTTCCAAATGCGAGTAGCGTAGGTTGGAGCCCATTGTGCGATTGCACCAAATATGAAAGTGGAAACTGCCCGCCTTTGAGGTCAGGTTACGTTCGCGACGCGCCGCCAGCATGCGACCATGTGGCACCTAGCGCGAGCCGGCGAGGCCCTCCATGATGGCGGCCGAGAAGCTCACGGCGAGCCGGTCGTCCCCGTCCTTCAGGTCCACGTGGAAGAGGTCGCGGATCTTGTTCACGCGGTAGAAGTACGTGTTGCGGTGGACTGAGAGCGCCTCCGCCGCGTCCGCCGGGCTGCCCGGGAAGCGCACGGACGCAACGGCGGTCTCCAGGTACGACGTGCCATGCTCGCGGTCGTAGGCGTCCATCGCCACGACGCGCTTGTCCAGCAGCATGTCCTGCGCGCCCGCGAGCTCGGAGTTGTGTGCCACGACCTCGAAGCGGTGGCGCCACAGGTACACGACCCTCGAGCGCGCGTCGGCCGGCGGCACGGCGTCGCACAGCTCGCGGCACTCGCCCAGGCGCTGGCGCAGCGACGCCAGGTCCGCAAACGGCTCGCACACGTAGGCGCGCATGTCGTTGTTCTCAAGCAGCTGCGCAAGGGCCCGGTCACGCGCGAGCCTGCGCTCGCAGCGCTCATACGAGTCAAAGCCCACCTCGGCGGAGGGGCCCAGGCTGACGAGAAGGACGAGCGCACCGTCCGCGACGCACCATGCCACGTCCGGCATCGTCCGCTGCACGATGGCCCCCGCACGCGCGTAGTAGTCCTCGTTCGCGTCCTGCGGGCCAAGCACGCGCAGCAGCACGAAGGCGTCGTCCGGCGAGAGCCCCAGCAGCTCGAGGTGCGCACGCAGCGCCTCCTCGTTCATGAACGTGCCCTCGAGCGCGTCCTGCAGGATTGAGGATCCCCTGCCCAGGCGGCCACCCGCCGCGCCCAGCCTGTCAATCATGATGCCCGCCAGGTCGCTCGCAAAGTCCACGAGCTCGAGGTCGAGCCCCGTCATGCGGTGCGTCGCCTCGAACACGTCGAAGCGGCCCATCTCCAGCCGGTGGTGATAGATGATCGAGGTCACGCAGCGGTCCTTCTCGCCCGAACGCTCGCTCATGATGGAATGGCGCGCGGCCCTCACGGAGCTGATGATGCCGTCCTCGCGCATGTGCCGCTCGACCTCGGGCGTGATGTAGCCCGCCTCGAGCACGGACCTCACGTCGTCCGTGGTGGGAAGCTCGCCCGCGTGCGCCAGGACCTTGTGCTCCGTGTTCGATATGATGACCGGGTTGCCCAGCACGGATGCCGCCTTGCGCGCGAACTGCCGCATGTCATAGGAGTCCAGGAAGCACTCAAAGAGCTGGTTGCGCCGCGCGGCCAGCTCGCCGCTCCTGCGCACCAGGCCCAGGAACGCGTCCTGGAAGTCGCTCGGGCAGAGCCTCCCCCAGCAGCGCACCACGCTCTCCTCGCAGGAGGGGTCGACCCGGCCGTCCGCGTCCCTCTCGCCCGCGTCGCCCTGCGCGTCACGCTGCTCGTACACAAGCATGAGCCCCTGGTCCGTGGCCGGAGCGCCGTCCTGCGCGAGGTCCGACACGGACCCCAGGCGGATCACGCCCTGCGTGCCGGCACCCGTGCCCCACACGGGCGAGACGACCATGTCCCAGCCGAGCTCGGCCTCGTCGTGCACCACGTAGCCCCCGATGGGAAGCTCGCTCAGTATCGTCCTCAGCTTCATGCGACGGCCCCTTTGCCCACGCCCTTCTCGCCCGTTGTGCGCACGCACAAGTCTATCACGCGGGACCGCACCGCATTTTGGGGCCGCTGCCATGGGCGCCGCGCGCGGCGGCGCATACGCTTCGATGGAGTTTCCAACGATTGGAGAAGAACGTGGCAAAGCTGATTGACGAGCTCATCGCAAAGGCAAAGCAGTCCCCGCGCAGGGTGGCCCTTCCCGAGGCGACCGACGCGGACACGCTCCACGCGGCGCGCGCCGTGCTGGACGACGGCATCGCGCAGCCCGTGCTCGTGGGCCCCGTGGAAGAGGTTCGTGCCGCCGCGTCCGCGGCCGGGGTCGACGTGGGCGACATGGAGCTCGTGGACACCTCGGACGCCGCAGCGGCGGACGCGCTGGCAGAGCGCTACATGTCCGCCGGACGCGAGCGGCTCGTATCCGCAAAGGGTGCGCGCCGCAAGATCAAGAAGCCGCTCAACTACGCCATGGTGCTCGAGGACCTGGGCGACGTGGACTGCACGTTCTGCGGCCACGTCAACACCACCGGCGACGTGCTCATGGCGGCCTCGATGATGATCGGGCTCGCGGACGGGGTGGACGTCCCCTCCATTCTCGCGCTCGCCCAGGTACCGGGCTTTGCCGGCCCCGAGGGCGACGTGATCGCGCTCACGGACTGCGGCCTCAACCCCGAGCCCTCCGCGGAGGAGCTCGCCTCCATCGCGATCGCGGCCTGCGACAACGTGCGCGCCATCATGGGCTGGGAGCCGCGCGCGGCCTTCGTCTCGTATTCCACGGACGGCTCCGGCGAGAGTCCCTCCATCGAGCGCGTGCGCGAGGCCCTGGCGATCGCCCGCGGCCGCAGGCCCGACCTCGCCCTCGACGGCGAGTTCCAGCTCGACGCCGCCATCGTGCCCGCCGTCGCCGCCAAGAAGGTCAAGCGCCAGAGCGCCGTGGCCGGCCGCGCCAACGTGCTCGTCCTGCCCGACCTCAACTGCGCCAACACCATGATCAAGACCATCCAGCTCTTCGCGGGCGGCAAGGGCTATGGCCACACGCTGAGCGGCTTCCGCCGTCCCGTGGCGGACAGCTCCCGCGGCGCCTCCGTGGAGGAGATGGTGGGCGACATCGCGATGCTCGTCCTCTCCGCGGCGGAGTAGCCACGCCCGCGGCCACGCGACCACCGGCAATCCATCATCAAGCTTCTTAGGAGTACCCATGACCTACAGGATCCTCACGCTCTCCCCCGGCTCGACCTCCACCAAGGTGGCCGTGTTCGAGGGGCAGGAGTGCCTCATGCGCGCCAACGTCACCCATCCGGCGGAAGAGCTCGCGCGCTTCGACCGCGCCGTCGACCAGCTCGACTACCGCATCAAGACCGTGGAGGCCGAGCTCGACCGTGCGGACATCGCGCTCGACAGCATGGACGCCTTCAGCGGCTACTGCGGCGGCATGGGCCCCACCCGCGGCGGCATCTTCGCGATCGACCAGACCGTGTGCGACCACGTGCTCAACTGCGGCATGAACCACCCCGCCATCCTGGGCGCACCCATCCTCTTCTCGTTCGCGCAGCGCACGGGCAAGCCGGCCTTCGCCGTCAACCAGCCGGACACGGACGAGCTGGACGACGTCGCCCGCATCACGGGCTACCCCGGCGTCTACCGCAAGAGCCACGTGCACTGCCTCAACCAGAAGGAGTGCGCCATCCGCTTCGCCCAGTCCATCGGCACAACGTACGACCAGGTCAACGTCATCGTCGCGCACGTGGGCGGCGGCCTTTCCGTCGCGGCGCACCGCCACGGCTGGATGGTCGACACCAACGACGTGCTCGAGGGCTCCGGCCCCTTCGCGCCAAACCGCTCCGGCGACGTGCCCCTCAAGCCCGTCGTCTCGCTCCTCGCGGGCGGCACCCAGACCAAGGCCCAGGTCATGTCGGTCATCGGCCGCACGGGCGGGCTCAAGGGCCTGCTCGGCACGGACGACGCCCGCCAGATCGACCAGATGATAGCCGACGGCGACCCCTGGGCCACCCTCGTGTACGACGCCATGGCCTACCAGACGGCCAAGGCCATCGGCGCCCTCGCGGCGGCCCTCGAGGGCGCGGTCGACGGCATCGTGCTCACGGGCGGCGTCTCGCATGACAAGATCTTCGTCAACGCCGTGACCCGCCGCGTCGGCTGGATCGCCCCCGTCACGGTCTACGCCGGCGACTTCGAGATGGAGGGTGCCGCGTCCGGCGCCGTCCGCGCCCTCGACGGCACGGAGTCCGTCATGACCTACACCGGCGACCCCTCGTGGGACGGCTTCAGGCTCGCCGGCGCCCCCGCGGACGTGGAGGCATAGCGTGAGCGAGAAGAACACCGCCGCACCAGCCGCCCCCACGTCCGCGCAGCGCTCGGGCGGCTTCCACTACGCGTACCTCATCGTGCTCTCGTGCATCGCGATCACCTGCCTGCCCTGTGCCCTCGTGCTCAGCTGCGCCGGCATCTTCTTCACGCCGGTGAGCGAGTGGCTCGGCGTCGCGCGCGCCCAGTTCACGCTGTACTTCTCCATCCTCAACGTCGCCATGATGCTCACGCTCCCCGTCGCGGGGCGCCTCATGGGCAAGGCCGACCTCCGCGTCGTCCTGTCCGCCTGCGTCTGCCTCTGCGGCGCGGGGCTCCTCGGCATGGGCCGCTCGAGCGCCCTCTGGCAGTTCTACGTCTGCGGCGCCGTCATGGGCGTGGGCGTCGCCCCCCTCATCTACCTGGCCGTTCCCACGCTCGTCAATGCCTGGTGCGTCAAGCGCGTCGGCTTCTTCGTGGGACTCTGCATGGCGTTCACGGGCATCGGAGGCGTCATCTTCAACCCCATCGGAACGTCGCTCATCCAGTCCGGCGCCGAGGGCTGGCGCACGGCCTACACGGTCTTCGGCATCGTCACGCTCGTCGGCACGCTGCCCTTCACGCTCCTGGTCGTGCGCTCCAAGCCCGCCGACAAGGGCCTTCTCCCCTATGGCGCAAGCGCCAACGCCAACACGGGCGAGAAGAACACTGCCTCGGCAGGCTCCGCCACGCAGGCGGGCGCCGCCAAGGGCGTGAGCGCGGCCGACGCGATGGGCATGCCCGCGTTCTGGGCGCTCGTCGCGTTCTGCGGCGTCATCACGCTCAACCAGACCATCTACCAGTTCCTTCCCAGCTACGCGCTGTCGTTTGCCAAGTCCGCGCCGCAGATCGCGGCGGCCTCGGGCGTCGTGGCCTCCGCGGCCATGGCCGGCCAGGCCGTCGGCAAGGTCGTCCTCGGCGTCGTGAACGACCGCTCCGTGCGCGCCGGCGTCCTCGTGGGCATCGGCTGTGGCGTCGCGGGCGTGCTCGTGATGTGGTTCCTGCCCACGGCGCTCGTCCTTCTCCTCGTGGGCGCCTTCCTCTTTGGCGTGGTGTACGCGCAGACCACGGTCCAGACGCCGCTGCTGGTGCGCGCCGCCTTTGGCTCGGCCGACTACCCCGCCATCTACTCGCGCGTCTCCATGGC